>JAAYQZ010000072.1 GCA_012519025.1 Bacillota bacterium | reverse complement strand
CCCACCAGCCAATAGACCCACTATCAGGCAGCCGATTAAGACTAGTTCCATTTAATGTCACTCCTCTTTAAACACTGTAGTTTAGCGCCCATACTTCTGCCCGCCGGGACCATCGGGTCTTGTTTCAGGTGCAAAAGGTTGAATGACCCAAGAGCCATCTTCCCAATACCAAACAGTCATAGTCTCATCGTCTGCTGTCCATTCCCAAAACAGCCAGCTGTCGCCAAGGGGCAGCCAGCCGTGGCTATCCTCTTTACCCTCTTCGTCCTTATCCCCAAAATGTAAAAGATTTTGGATAACTGAACTCATCTGCATGCGTTCCAGGCTTTCTTTAAATCTTTCCATTGGAGTTTTGTCATCTTCATCTTCTTTGGCCACTTCAGCTTGGCGATTGGCTAAATTCAACGCCACCTGGCGGGCATTGGGATTATAAAATGTTTCAAATCTCCAGCTGGTGACAGCATCTGCCAGTACCGCTGCGCTGCTTAAGAGGGTAATCAAAACTACAGCACTGATCGTGATTAATCCTTTTTTCACGGTTGTTACCTCCTAGAAGGGTATCTGAAACCCTACGACTCCAAAAATATCGTCTTTACTGAATCCCAAGTTTTTGTTAAAACACTTAAGTTCTATATAAATGCTTTCTGTTACTTCCAACCCTCCAAACAGTTGGTATCTATACTTTTCACTGGACCCGAAGG
Source organism: Bacillota bacterium (assembly GCA_012519025.1). Taxonomy (GTDB): domain Bacteria; phylum Bacillota; class Limnochordia; order DTU087; family DTU087; genus JAAZMF01. The sequence continues at coordinate 11,937 of JAAYQZ010000072.1, read as the reverse complement.
CGAGCCCAACATAGATCGGCCTGGGTAGGGCTCTGAATGGCAGGACTTTCACACCCAAGAAACCGGCTATGTCTTGTTTTTCTTTGAGATAAATGCCTTCAGCCATCAATCTGAACTGATTTTTGGGATCAAGTCTGGTTTCCATGTGAATCCCAAAACTCAATTCCGCCTCACTGCCGTAGTTTGTTAGGAAGATACCGGCCTTTGCATCAGCAGGTGCCTGCTGCTCTAAAAGCATTTGTTGCGAAGCAAGGAAAAGGGTTATTCTCTCCTCATCTGCCTGCGGGCTTGCATAGACCGGGGACACAAATACCAGCAACAGAAGTGTAATCATAGCTATTGCTGTTTTCTTTGGTTTCGGCTTCACTTTCATTCTCCTTTACCGGAAACAATCAGGCTCCTTATTTTGAATTCGCCAAACAAGTCCAACCTACTGCATGACTCCCACTATTTTGAACAATATTGGCTTGGTTCTGATTCCCATGTTGAGTAATCCTGCTTTCGTTGGCACTGCCGCGCTGGGTGACATCAACGCTGTTTTCGATACCCCTTTGTCCAACAAAAACTGAGTGCCCCATACCCCATTGTCTGACATCTGTTTGGTTGCTTACGCCTTTTTGGAGCAAAACTGCTTTATTCAAGGTGCCCATCTGCAAAAAGCGTGCTTGATTGGCAGTACCAATTTGATATGCATAGATGTGATTTTCTTTGGGATTTATCTTAGTTCGCAGTATTTGGGTGGAAGAAACTTCATTGCTGACACCTGATTGATATAGGATGGCTTCATTTAATCCATGCATCTGCAGGGTTTCCGCTTGGTTGTCACGACCGAGCTGCATGATGAAGATTTTGTGGTAAAATGCGGTACCGTAAGGGTTTAGTGGAAAGGACCAGCGATGCCATGCCCCGATTTGGGTTACGTCTGTTTGATTGGCTGCCCCAAGTTGGGTGGTAATCGCTATACTTTCACAGCCTCGCTGCCTGATGTGGGATGTATTTCTTTGTCCGAACTGTGCGGTGGTACCTTCATGATCGAGTCCAATTTGTATAAGTTCTGCCTCATTGGCATATCCGTTCTGCCAGATAAGAGCTTCGTTTAGAAGCCTTTGTTCAATCGATGCATCGTTGAAACTGCCGGCCTGAAAAATGTCGCCAGTCTTTTGGCCTGCACAGCTCACTGCACCTACTGTGAGCAAAAGCAGTACCACCACAAACACTGAGAAACCGAGCTGACTTTTCAATTGTCTCCCCCTTTGATGGCCTTTCGTATATTCAACCGTGTGAATGTGGGGATGCTGACTGACGGAAGGCTCCGTTTGCAGTCTGCTTTTCACTAGGTGTTCCTTGAAGATAGCACCAAAGGGAAAGGCAGTATCGAACCCGGTTGAAGTGGCCCCAGCTTTTAATAGGGTTTAATTTGAATTTTAATAAGGCTTTCACCATCGCCTACCAAGCTTAGATTGTCGGTCAGCCCATTTCCTATTTGAAAATGTTGGATGGCTGCATCACTGCCGGAGATACTTGCATCGGATTTGTTGTTTTTACCAATCTGATACTGTCCAATAGTGCTGTTGTCACCATCGATTGCAGCCACCGCACGGTTGCCGCTTCCCGTTTGTATCTGGATGATGGTGTTGCCCAAGCCTACTAACGTGGCTAGGGCCTCGTTCTCATCTCCATTTTGAGTTTGAATGGTCCTATTCTGTTTTGCGTTAACACTGGCGGCGGCTATATTGAAGTTGCCTTCTTGGTATAGATAGGAGTAGTTTTCGCTGCCTGTTTGTCGAACAGTTCCTTCATTAAAAGTCCCATATTGGTAAAGCAATGAGTACGGATCTTTGTACGCCTCCGCAGATACCCATCCGATCATGCCGATAGTTGTAAGCAACACAAGAGTAAGAATTCTCGTACAATGTACTTTCATTAGTATCAACTCCTAATGCTGAAGCTCACGCTGCATAACTGGGCAAGAGTCAGCCCAATGGTATAACCATCGGGCCAACTCTTGCTTATAGTTTAGTTACTCTGCAAAACAACAGCATTGTTATTGGCACCAGTTTGTACTACTTCAGAGTTATTTGTGCCAAGCTGAACGACCCACGCGTTATTGATGGAACCCTTTTGAGTCATGTCATTATGGTTGCCTTGCCCAGACTGATAAACATAACCGTTGTTATTGCCGTCACCTTTGTCGTCGCCGGTTTGGTGAATATCAACCCAGTTGCGGTCGTCCTTTTGGACGATAACCGCAAAATTCTCGGTTCGATACTGCCTAATATTTGCATCGTTCTTGTCACCTATCTGGCCAATGTAGGAGATGTGGCTGACATCATCCTGCTGTCTAGTTTTAGCAGTATTTCCATCGCCAATCTGGACAATCCCGGCGAGGTTGAACCTACTTATCTGCCGAGTACTAACTGTATTTCCGCTTCCCAACTGCGCCACAGCGCTTATATTTTCACTGCGCGACTGCAGCTGTTTACTAGTATTACCGGAACCATCCTGATAAACAGTTGCGTAGTTATCGTATACCGATCCGTTTTCCCTTTTCTGATGCTGGGTACTTTCATTACCAGTCCCGTACTGATTGGAACCAGCATAGTTATTGTTTCCATCCTGCTCAATTTCGGACTTGTTCCCTGTCGTTGCCGCAAATCCCAGGCCCTGTACAATCCCTTGATGAATTTCGGCTTTATTGCCATCGCCGGATTGGGTAATAGTCCCCTCATTGGAATCTACAGAAACACCTGCAAGTAAGACTGCTGCTGCTTGTTGGCTGATCACGGCCAAGTTATCGCTGCCGCCCTGGGTGACACTTGCTGTATTATTCGATGAAGTGCTCCCGGCCAAAAAAGCCGCCAAAGCTGTCTGGTAAACGATTGCAGTATTGCCTGTGCCATTCTGATCTACGGTTGCGATGTTATCAAGCGACAACCCTCTTGCAAAACCCCAACCTTGACCTTCCTGGTATATATTAGCTTCATTATCTGCACCGTACTGATAAGCCGATGCGTTGTTAGCGGCTCCGTCCTGCAAAACGTTGACTTCGTTGGTAGTGCCATCTTGACCAACAGTACTTACGTTTTCTTCACCTTTCTGGGTGACGTGGGCAGCGTTTTCGCCTTCTTGATCCACAATGGCGAAGTTGCCAGCACCATTTTGCCAAACATCAGCATCGTTGGCTTCGGTTTGCCTTACTACGGCCTCATTTTCAGCGCCCACCTGGTCAACCACGACTTCATTGTCACCTGTTTGCACCACAAAGGCTTTGTTCTCGCTGCCCTGCTGGGTCACAGCAGCCTCATTACCCGCCATTGCCAATCCCGACAAACTCAATGCTAAGGTCAATGCCAATACCCACACTAATATTTTTTTCACTGATAAACCCCTCTCTCTTTGGTTCGTTTTAGTTTTGCCTCCCTTGGCCGGTTTCGCCCTGGCTAGCCGCTATCTTGTTGGCGACCAATTAGAAGGTAGCGGTTCATTGCCTCCAAAGAGTTAGGAATTTGTTCTCAACCGGAAACCAGAGCCTAACCATCCCTCACCCCCTTTAAATCTATGCGGCTTGTCTTACCTTAATGCCACCAAAGTCTCTTTCACAATATCGACCTATCAAAGGTTGGCACCACAACAGTTTAGACTGCTGTCACACGTTGGTATTATTGAAGTCTCTCATATATCAGTATTATGCCACTATTTCCATTTTCTGTCAACGATGTTTGTTTTGACTGTTTAGTATTTATGGATCAGAAGGACAAGCAAACAGGAAGGAGTCCGGCAGTATAGAAATAGTGCAGTACCTCTACATATGAAAGCAGGTTATACAATTGAAAATAGGCTACCAGTTATCCAGCATTGCTCCATATCTTACTGAGCCGGAATCTTTGGCCAAATCGTTTAGGAAAATATCTGGGATTGGATACCGCTTTGTGCAGCTGCAGGGGATACCTTCGGAAATTGATGACCAGTTCATAGTGGACGTTTTAACAGAGGAAAATTTAGATTGTGTGGCAACACAGGAGGATTATCCGCTGGGTTTCGGGGAAGATCCCAAACGGGCCATTAGCCGGGCAATAAAGTGCGGTGCCAGGTATCTTTGCTGTGCTCTAATTCCCCGGGAGGTTGATTCTGTTAAGCGGCTGGAGCAGTTTGCTGAAGAACTCAGCAATATAGCAGAAAACGTTCGAGATGCAGGATTGATCTTTGCTTTTCATCCCATCGCACCGGATTTTCGCGAAATGGAAGGAAAGCCGGTGTTTGACCGTCTGATGGCGCTTTTACCGGAACACGTGCAGCTTACATTTTGTGTTCACGCGGCATTTGCATCGGGGACAAATCCACTACCCATCTTTAAGAAATACGCGGGTCGTATGGATCTCGTCCATTTGAAAGATGATGCCACAATGCCGGACGGCAGTCGCCATCTTATGCCTTTAGGGCGAGGCACGCAAATTTGGGCTCCCATACTCCAAGCGGCCCAGGAAGCCGGGGTTAAGTACATATTTGCGGAACAAGAACGCTGGCTTAAGGATGCGTTTGAATGCGCAGAGGAAAGTTATCGGTATTTGAAAGGCCTTGGTTTGGCAAATACGTGATTTGTGGAACCAAAGTCCGACCAACTGCCACTCAACAACAAAAAAGGGGAGGCACGCCTCCCCTGCTTACATCTTGTTACAGGTTAATCTACAACCTCAACTCCTAAGACCGAATCCATTTGTTCCAATGCAAATACATGGGCTTTTTCATCAAAGCTTGCCACACCGGTTTTATGCACTTTAACAGGAACATCGCGGTTGGCGAGTTCCTCAGCGGTGAAATAGCAGCATATATTTGTGCAGACGCCGGCAATTTCCACTTCATCCACCGGGTCATGTTCTGCATCTTCGGTCAGGCCCAGGTATTGCTCCAGATCCGTATTATAAAATGCACTGTAGCGATTTTTATTAACCATATGCACCTGGTGGGCCGTTTCTTCGGTGATAAGTTCTTTAAGCTCTAAAATCAGCTCTTGGCCCCAAGTACCCTTCAAACAATGGGGTGGAAACTTATCAAATTCAGCATCATTCTCCAAGTGAGTATCTAAAGTAAACACTACTTCTCTTCCGGCTTGGAGGGCCTTTTTAACCTGTTGGCGCACGAAAGGTACGATTCTCCTGGCCCCGGGGGAGTTAAGTGCCCCTGCTTCTTGTACAAAGTCATTTTGCATATCCACCACAATCAACACATGCCGCACTTTATGCACCTCCAGTTGATTTGTCCTTCACTCAAGCGACTCACACTTTACAGCTATGGCAGCGTATTTCCCGCCGCCCGATACAGCTCATACCATTCTTCTCGGGTCAGATGTACATTACCCGCCCGGCAGCAATCTTTAAGCCGCCCGGTATTTGTGGTACCGATGACAACCTGCATCTTTGCCGGGTGACGCAAAAGCCAAGCAATGGCAATAGTGGTGTTGTTTACCTGATATTTTTCCGCAAGCTTATCTATTTTTTGATTTAGTTCCGGGAATTTGTCGTTGTTTAAAAAGACCCCTGCAAAGAACCCGTGTTGAAGTGGAGACCACGTTTGGATGGTAATATCGTGGAGGCGGCAGTAATCCAAAACACCGCCATCCCGATCTAAAGCCCGATCATTTTCCATATTGGCATTGATGCCGCTGGAGATCATGGTGGCATTGGTGAGGCTGAGCTGCAGTTGGTTGGCAACCAGCGGCTGTTTCACGGCTTTTTTCAAAAGCTTTATCTGCAGCGGTTTATGATTAGATACACCGAAATGGCGCACTTTACCAGATGAGTGGAGTTTATCAAAGGCTTCGCCAACTTCCTCCGGTTCTGCCAGTGCATCGGGGCGATGCAAGAGCAGTACATCAAGATAATCGGTCTGCAGCCGCTTTAAAATGCCCTCCACCGACTCCAAAATATAGTCTTTCGAAAAATCATACATCCCTTTCCGGATGCCGCACTTTGACTGCAAAATGACCTTTTCCCTGACATCGTCATTCATTCCGATGGCTTCGGCAAAGATCTCTTCACATGTGCCTCCACCATAGATATCAGCATGGTCAAAAAAGTTAGCACCCAGATCAAGCGCTGTCTTAACAAACTGCTTGGCCTCGGCTTTATCTAAAGAGTTGATCCGCATGCATCCCACGGCAATCACCGGCACATCAAGATTGGTACTGCCAAGCTTAATGGTCCTCAACACATCTACTCCTCCTTGCAAAAATATGTAATCCGCTGCAAATGGCTTAAGTATAGATTCCTGTTTGATTGGCAGTATCCTTCAAGTAAGTACGTCTGAGGCAGCGACGGCCGGCTGCACTCGAATTCAGGACACTCTATAGGTACCAGACGTCTCATCCACAATATGCTACTGCAGCTTTTTATCAGGCTGCAGCAACCGTTGCTGTTTTATTAATACAGGACTTCAGCACTTTATGGCCAATACTACTTGTGACACCCGTCACATACTTTTGAGGAGGCATCAATGGATGGAGCAGGCAAAATACTGTACTAATTGCGGCAAGGGGGCTGCTGCCGATGCAAACTACTGCAGCCGCTGCGGATACGATATAAACCCGCAGGTTAAGTCCGGGGTTTCTACTAGAGAAACTGTATCTGAAGCGGCTGAATGTCTTAGTAAAATTCAATTCACTAAATTTTATGGATATGGAGCTGTGACGCTTTTGATGCTTGTCGTTGAGGGCCTCAAGCTCAATGTGATGGATTTTTGGATGCGGGAGATAGTATGCGGGATGCGGGGAATGAGGGCCTTCACATCTACTTTGATTTTTCAGTTTCTGGTGGTAGTTATCCTGGAGTTCGCTGCCATTGCCTACATGATCAAGTTCAGCCTCATGGTCTATCCCAAAAAGTATATGTCACTGATTGATCTAATCACACCGGTTAAGGAACTTAGGAAAACCATCAGAAGATATTTTTTCACTTACGCACTTATTGCAGCAGTTAATCTTTGTATATTGATTTGCGCCATCTTAATCATGGAATTTTTAGTTGATGTACGGAAGTTCACGGCAATTTACCGGGTACCAACGCTTATGCTGATTGCCATCTATATTATCAATACGAAATTGATCTTGAGCCCCTTTTTGGCCCTAGATCAAAACCTTCACCCCTCACTTGCCATTAAAGAGGGAATGCGTCTGACTAAAGGTCACAATGGGGAGATGCTCGGCTGGGCACTTATTATTTTCATACTAAACGGTATCGGGACTAAGGCTGTGATCGGGACTGCCGTCACCATCCCCATTTCCGTATACCTGCTGACCAGGATGTATTATAAACTGAGGCGTGAAAACCCGAACTTAGACTAGGCATAAAACAGATTACTAACAGCAAAAGGGTGGAGCAACCTCCACCCTTTTAGTTAACTCAACTGGATTACATTCTCACAGTCGGTCGCTTGCCTTCAAGATAGTGCCTGCCTTTATCTGATACTTGAAAAGTCTTGACTATTTCTTTACTGCACTGCTTAGCAAAGGGACAGCCTGCGCAAACAGTGGGGCAATCCTCCCCAGTCTGCACTTCCAAAAGATATCCCATGCGTAAAAGCTCAGTGATCCCATCATCGATCATGCTTTGATAAACATCCAGCTCCCTTGAGAGTTCAGAACGGGATATATATCCATCCCGATCGATGATCTTTAAGATATCTGTAAGCATAAGCTTCACCTTCTATAACTTAACTAAAGCCCAACAACGAGCCTACTTGGAACACGACCACTGCTAGCCCCCACCCGATGGCAAATGTATAAAGCGCCATAAACACAGGCCACTTTATAGAGTTGGTCTCTTTAGCCACAGTACTTAAAGTTGCGATACAAGGTGTGTAAAGTAAGGTCATAACCATGTACGCCAGTGCTGTAAGGGGAGTGAAATGTAGTTTTAAAGCATTGACCAACAAGGTGCCTTCTTCCACATATTGTCCTGCATAAAGCATACCCAATGTACCGACTACAGCTTCTTTTGCCGGTATTCCGGCAAACAAGGCGACAGATTCCTGCCAAGTACCAAATCCGGCAGGTCTAAATAATGGTGCAATAAAGGCTCCTATACGCCCCAAGATGCTGGCCTGACTATATGGTTCTGCTGATACCGGCAAGACTGCCAAAACCCAAAGCAGTGTAATCACCATAAAAATTGTGGTACCAGCCCTTTGGAGGAATCCGTAAACATTGTCCCACATATTTCTAAACACGTTTCTTACCGTTGGCATCCTGTAAGGCGGAAGCTCCATAATAAAGTGGGAGGATTCACCTTTAAATAGTGTCTTATTAAACACTTTGGCCATGATCAGACCGATAACTATGCCCAAAGCATAAATTGCAAACAAAAGCAATCCCCCGTGGCGTGGGAAAAACGCGGCAATAAACACAGAGTAAATGGGAATCTTCGCTCCACAGGACATAAACGGATTGATTAAGGTCGTAATCATCCGGTCTTTTCTGTTGTCAAGGGTCCTTGCGGACATGATTCCCGGCACATTACATCCAAACCCTATAATCAAAGAAATAAAGGCTTTGCCCTGCAGGCCCAATCTCCGCATCAGATCATCCCAGACATAGGCCGCCCTTGCCATGTAACCGCTGTCTTCCAAAAAGCCCAACAACAGATACAGCACTAAAATCAAGGGCACGAACTCTACCACAGCACCGACACCGTTGAACACACCTTCAGTCATAAAAGAAATGAACCAACCGGGGGCACTGATATAAGCTAAAAACGTCGCGGCCATGTCCCCGAGCCACTCGACGATATCGACTGCAAATTCACCTAAAATCTCTTCTCCTACCTCAAAAGTAAGCTGGAAAACAACCAGCATTATGGCGGCAAAAATAGGAATTCCTAAGTATTTATGAGTCACTATTTTGTCCACTTTATCGGTAAAGGTGACAACCTCTTCTTTAGGCCTTTGCACTGCCCCTTCAGTAACACGGTGAGCAAAATTATATCTAGCATCGATAATATCTAATTCAAAGCTCTCACCGGTATGGCTTCCATTATACCTTTGAGCAAAGTCCTGAAGCCCTGAAGCAGCGCAGTATTTCCCAACCATGTTGATGATCTCTTCATCGCCTTCAACAACTTTAAGGGCAGCCCACCGGATGGGATAAGGCAAATCGGTGCCCTCCAATGTGGTTGCAACCTCATCTATATGATGCTGCACAGTCTTAGGGTAACGCACAGGATTTTCAACTACAACATCCTGCTTAATGAGCCCGATGGCAGCTTTTATAACATCATCGATTCCCCGGCCCCGGGCAGCCACAGTCGGTATTACAGGTACACCAAGTTTCTTGGACAGCCCTTCGGGATCCAATTTAATCTTTCTTCTGGCCGCTTCGTCCACCATATTAAGGGCTATGACAACCTTTTTACCCATCTCCAAAAGCTGTGTCGCCAGATAAAGATTTCTCTCTATATTGCTTGCATCGACAACATCAATAATAACATCGGCATCACCGGTGAGGACAAACTGCCTTGCTACAACTTCATCCTCGGAAAATGCCCCTAAACTGTAAGTTCCGGGCAAATCCACCACTCGGTATCTTTCACCTTCATATGTGAAACTGCCGACCTTTTTCTCCACTGTGACACCCGGCCAATTGCCAACATGCTGATTTGACCCTGTTAAAGCATTGAAAAATGTCGTTTTGCCGCTGTTGGGGTTGCCTACAAGGGCAATAGTGCCGCTTCTCACCCGTACTGCCTCCTTATGAACTGTTGCCTTCATCTGCCTGTCTCCAGTCGTATTTTCCCCGCTAGTCCCCGCCCCAAGGCCACCTTATTTCCAGCCAAGGAAACGATCACAGGCCCAGCATCGTTTTTGACAACCTTCACCGGAGCCCCGATGTTAAACCCCATTTCATAGAGCCTTCGGGTTGCAAATCTGCCGGCATCTATGGCACACACTTTCCCCACAGCACCTTGATTGAGTGTTAGTAGATCATGAGTCATTGAAGTTTCCTCCCCCCCGCATAGTTGGCCGTGATTTCCGCCTCCTGGCTGTTGAAGCCCGGACAAATCACGAGTTAGTTAGGTCTAACTAACTTAAGTTAACTGTACCTATTTTCTTAGGAAATGTCAAGGTTTTTATCGGCCTTTACCGAGCTTTTGCATAAATATAACCCCCTGCGCAAGTCAATTGTCTGCAGGGGGTCTGAAGTCTTACTTTCTTAACAATATTGTTCAATCACTGCATCTAAACATCCCATTTCATCGGCAAGATCCAAAATAGTGTATCTGTGGGGTTTCATTTCCTTCCCGCTTCTAATTGAAGCCATGAGCCACTCTTTCTGAATACCGAGTTTTGCCGGTGTTTTGGGAATGCCCAGTTTGGCAAGATGGGCGACAATTTCCTCCGCAGTCAAAAGTGATTTGGGCACAATGTGCTGAATCCTGTCCCACTTCCCGTAAAGCAGCTCCCCGGTGGGGCGCTTTAGCTCTGCTTGTTTTGTCGTTTCCCAACTGGGAGAATGCACTTCATCCCAGGCTTTGCCGAAATCCTGCTGTACAACTTGCTGATACGTGTCCAAAGACGGTCTTTGGGCATAGACGCGAGCCCAGTCAATTGAGGCGGGTTCAAGTGCCAGGACGTTTTCATATAGTCTAGTCATGAAGAGGGTGCCGATGGCGACTTTGTCCCCATGGTAAAACAAACGCCCGTGGGCAAGCCCTTTTATTTCCCAGAAATGGGCAAGTTCATGTTCTGCCCCTGAAACAGGGCGGGAGTCTCCAAACATTAAGATAGCAACACCCGAGAGGACCAATCCTTCTGTTAGGCGAAGCAGTGCGTCCGGATTGCCCACAGCTAGCGCGTTTACATCGGCCAAGGCGGCTGCTAAAACATCCTCAACTACAGCAGCTATGGTTGGGCAATAGTATTCATCATTTATAATATGTGATAATCTCCAATCAGCTAAAGCTATTGATTTGCCCAAAAGATCGCCAAACCCGGCTCCGGCCATCTCTAAAGGGGCGGTAGCTAAAATATTGGGTTCTGCATAGATAGCGATGGGGCTGCCGGCGGGGTATGTTCTTTTGAAGCTCCCGGTTAGCAGTGGTGCGACTGTGGAGGCATAACCATCCATGGAGGCGGCTGTCGCTACACTTAGAAAACTGCGGTTGGTTTTAGAGGCGATAAAACGGGTAATATCGTTGATAGTGCCTGAGCCTACAGCGATTAAAGGACCTTTATCGGGGAGCCTAAGTAATACTTCCCCCAAGCTTTGTTCATTGGGCAAAACCCATGAACTGGGCTTAAGATTGTGATGGGGCCGCAAGATTACTTTCCGGGGCGAAACACCGATTTCTTGTATAATCTGCTCCACCTTGCTGCCCGCGATGTCATAAGTGGTTTCATCTGCCACAATCAGCGGTGTGCCTGTAAGACCCAGCTCAGCCATGTCCTTGGCTATATAATCCAAGGCACCTTCACCCATGCGGATTCTTTTAATCGGGACTTTATGAACGCGCCCGCACTCACAGGCAAATTCCGAATCAGCCAAATCTTCCAATTTCCAAGCCACGGTATATCTCCTTTCAAGCACTTTGTGGATCTACTTCACCCGGGCTAGACCCTGCTTATAAGCGTGGATGATATTCCAAACACCAAGACCGTATTTGTCCAATAGTTGATCATAGGGCCCACTTTCAGCAAACTGATCGGATATACCTACCATCTCTTGGGGAACGGGATTTGATTGGCAAAGCACTTCACTTACAGAAGAACCGAATCCTCCCAATATGTTGTGCTCTTCTACAGTCACGATAAACCCGGTTTTTTCTGCACTGTCCCGAATCAAGTTTTGGTCGATAGGTTTGATTGTATGGATGTTGACTATGCGCGGGTTAAATCCTTCAGACTTTAGTTTGCTTGCGGCTTGTAAGACTCTGGTCAGCATCGTGCCCGTTG
>JAAYQZ010000071.1 GCA_012519025.1 Bacillota bacterium | reverse complement strand
GTAGGTTTCACCAAATGTCACTTCCTTTCGGATTTCTGCAAGACAATTCTTTACTATCATTGTTGGACAAATGCGTAGGTAAAATCCAGTTGAAAGGATTTGGTCGAAGGGTCTGGAAAATACTTGTAGATAGGGCAATCATATATCAAGGAGCTGGGATTTATGTCGTTAAAAGTCGGTATTCAACTGTACTCTGTGCGGCAATCACTTAGAAAGGATCCACACGGCGTTTTGGCCCAGGTCAGTCAGGCCGGCTATAAATATGTAGAAGCGGCCAATCACAACGCGCTTGAAGATGATGGCGTCGGTTTTGGTCTTCCTGCAGACGAAATGAAAAAAGTTTTAGATGACTTGGGTCTCACCATCGTTGGCTGTCACATAAATCCTTTGGAGCCTGCAAGGATAAATGCAGTTTTGGATTACCATGCTGCAGTGGGTAACAAGCAAATTGGATGTGATATTGAGTTTTTTCCACCCAACGATCTGGATTATGTGCTGAAAAGATGCGAATTGTTTAATCGGGTAGGGGAACTATGCAAAGCGCGGGGAATGAGGTATTACTACCATAATCATTACCAGGAATTCCAAACGATCCGAGGCAAAACTATCTACGATATAATCATGGAAAATACAGATCCTGCCTTAGTCTACATTGAACTTGATACATATTGGGCTTATCGGGGAGGACAAGATCCCCTCCAACTGATAGACAAATATAAAGATCGATTGGTACTTTTGCATCAAAAAGATTTTCCGGAAGATGCACCACAGCCTTTAAATATGTATGACGGAGTTGTGGATATTAATGGAAATATAGATGGTAGGCTTTTTAGTGAAACAAAAGACCCGCTTTGCTTTACTGAAATTGGTACAGGCACACTTCCTATTCAAGACATCATCGATGGGGCCAATGAGGCTCCTAATTTAGAATTTATTGTGTTGGAACAAGATCACACACAGCTTGGTGAAGTGGAGTCAATTGAAGTCAGCATGGAGGCTTTTAGGAAGTTTAACGGTATTGAATGGAGTTAGATACGAAAGGGGAATGCCACATGCGCATTGCAGTGGGCGGTATGTCCCATGAGACCAACACATTCACCGATTTAAAGACACCGCTATCGGCTTTTCAAGTTGTAGAAGGTGATGCAATATTTACTATCTCCGACGCTGTAGCTAACACGTCTTTAGAAGGGATTATAGAGGTTCTGCAAAAAGCCGATGTGACCATTATTCCAACTCTTTATGCTCAGACTTTGCCTTCCGGACCGATAGAAAAAGGTGCTTATGACGATCTGAAAAGACGACTGCTTAAAGGAATGCAGGATGCTGGTAAACTTGATGCAGTTGTCTTAGCAATGCACGGTTCAATGTTTATAGACAAACTGGGTGATGGTGATGGAGACCTTTTACAAGCAGTGCGGGATACAGTCGGTTCCGATGTGCCGATTTTTTGTGCCTTTGATCTGCATGCCACTGTTACACAGCAAATCATAGATAATGTAAATGGTATTGTGGGTTACAGAACTGCTCCCCATGTCGATGTTGAGGCCACAGGCAGGAAGGCAGCTGAGCTGGCTTTAGCTGCCTTGAAGGGGGAATTGGATGTTGCCACCACTTGGGTCAACATTCCCATGTTGGTGTCTGGAGAGCAATCAGAAACAAAAGCACCGCCCATGACGGAGATCATACCAGAACTTGTGCATCTGCCTTTAGATGGGGACATATTGTCATCATCGGTATTTTTGGGGTTTCCATGGGCAGATTTACCGTACAACTGTGTAAGTTCCCTGGTTGTCTCCACAAAAGAGGCACTGCCAACCGCACATGAAGAAGCACGGCGTTTGGCACAGCTTGTTTGGAGCAACCGCCATCAATTCGTTTTTACTACTGAAGCACACAGCATGGAGGAATGCTTAGATAAAGCACAAGAAGAGCGGGATTTAGGCAAGTCCGAACTTCCGATAATAATTGCTGACAGTGGGGACAACCCCACAGCCGGGGCCAGCCAAGATTTGACTTATGCCTTGGATGTATTGGTCAAAAAAGGCATTAAAAATGCCCTTTTTGCCGTTGTGTTTGATCAGCAGGCTTACCAAAAATGCGAAGCTGTCGGTGTTGGTGCGACCATTGGACTCCAGCTTGGTCGAGTGAATCCTGACTGTAAAGTGCCCCGGCCTTTAGAGATCACTGCCCAAGTAGAAAAAATTGGGCATGGCAAGGGGATCAAAAGTGCGGTAATCAAAGTCGATGACATCACAGTAATCGTGACTGAAAAACGCACTGATGTATTTGATCCGAAATTTCTTACGGATCTGGGCCTGCGACCAAAAGACTACGATGTGATTGTAGTCAAAAGCGGCTATTTAAGCCCGGCTTATGCGGCCTTGACCGAAAGGCCCATGTTGGCGCTTACTCCCGGGGATACTAACCTTGTCTTGGAATCACTGCCTTATAAAGTGACCCCTCGACCTATTCATCCATTGGACAAAGATTTTCATTGGCAGCCACAGTAGGTTCCAATTATTGAAAAAGTTCCCGGGTACAGATATGATGGGGCTTGGTTGAAACAATTTCTAAAAGCACAGCGTAAAGTTGCCCTGAATTGAGGTCTGAGGTGCTTTTTAGATATACAGAAAGGGGCGTTCGGGGCTTTTGGCCGGATAGGCCTAGGCCTATAGATGATGGATAAAAAGAAAATCATTAAAGAAGATGGCCGCTATTTGATCTATTACAGATTTGCCCAAAGTGACAAAGAAGCGCATAACTCAACCAAAAAAACGGACTGTGCGTGCAGCTCTGATGAGGGCAAAGGGCACCTGTGCAGCTGTTTATCCCATGATAATGGAAAAGAGAAAGGGTGTAAGCAATGTCAGAGTTAAGATGGCATCCGCTTAGACAAGAGTGGGTGATCACTGCAACCCACCGCATGGATCGCACCTATAAGCCGCCACAGGATTTTTGCCCTTTATGTCCCACCAAACCCGGGGCATTTCCGACTGAAGTTCCGGCAGAGGACTATGAAATAGTTGTTTTCCAGAATAAATTCCCTTCACTGCAGCCAAGCCCGCCTGAACCCGATGTATCGGGAACATCTTTGACTCCGGTAGAACTATCGGCAGGTGAATGTGAGGTAGTACTTTACTCCTCTCGCCACAACGGTACTTTGGCCGAAGAATCGGTGACCCATATTCGCAATTTGATTCGAGTCTGGAAAGATCGCTATTTGGAGCTCGGCAGCAGAGATGAGATCGAATATGTTTTTATATTTGAAAACAAGGGAGATGCTGTCGGTGTCACTTTGCACCATCCCCACGGTCAGATTTACGCCTTTCCGTATATCCCGCCGGTGCAGAGGCAAGAACTAGCTGCACTTAGGGCCCACAGACAAAATACAGGCCGCTGTCTTGTCTGTGATATAGCCGGGGAAGAGCAAACAGACGGCAGGCGTGTAATTGCAGACGGAGAACACTTCTTGGCTGTAGTCCCATTTTACGCTCGCTATCCCTATGAAGTCCACATTTTAGCTAAAGAACACAAAAGTTCTCTCGGAGCGTTAGATGCAGGGAATGAGTGGGATTTGGCCCGCATTTTGAAATTGGTCATGCTCAAATATGATGCTCTTTTTGGATTTTCTTTGCCTTATATTATGAGCATACATCAGGCGCCTACCGGTGGTGGATACAAAGGTGAGGGGCATCTGCGGTTTGAGTTCTATCCGCTCCACCGCAGTGCCGACAGATTGAAATACCTGGCCGGAGTAGAGTCAGCGGCAGGCACGTTCATCAATGATTCGGCACCAGAGGCAAAAGCTGAAGAACTCAGGGAAGCCGGGCCTAAAACCATTTGTGAAATATGAAGAGGTATTTAACAGTCTAAAAGTGCTTAAATTAGGGAGGCGGTAATATGGCAAGTCTTAGGGAGCGGGCCGCACGAGTGCAAGAGTTGTTGTTATCTGAGTGGCAAGATACCGGTGAATCAATATCAATTATCAAGGCACCGGGGCGAGTGAATCTAATAGGGGAACATACTGATTACAATGATGGATTTGTTCTGCCGGTGGCAATCGACAGGGACATCATCATGGCGGCGCGACCTAGAGATGATGGTCAGGTAAATGCCTATGCAGCTGATCTTGATGCCAAGTCCAGCTTTCACTTAGATGATATTCAACATGATTCTGATGCCCCATGGAGCAACTACATCCGGGGTATGTTCCTGCTTTTAAAACAGCGGGGTTTTGCAGTAAAAGGCATGGATGCAGCGTTCAGCGGCAACGTCCCTTTAGCGGCCGGACTTTCGTCATCGGCAGCTTTGGAAATGTCAACGGGTTTGGCGGCTTCTGTCATTGGCGGGTTTCACATAGATAAGGTGGAATTGGCTGAGATAGGCCAGGCAACGGAAAATGATTTTGTCGGAGTTAACTGCGGTATCATGGATCAGTTTATCTCGGCATTAGGTGAAAAAGGGCGTGCTTTGTTTTTAGATTGTCGCTCATTGGAATATGAATTGATTTCCTTACCCTTCATGGAAGAGTATAAGATCGTTATCGGCAACACTATGGTTCAAAGGGGACTGGTTGATTCAGCATACAATGAACGGCGCAGCCAATGTGAAGAGGGAGTGCGGATTCTGAAACAGCATTTGCCTCGTATTACTGCCTTGCGAGATGTAAGCACTGCAGAGTTTCAAAAATACCGTTCACACTTGCCGAGTATTGTTGCTAAAAGATGTGAACATGTGATTCGGGAAAACCAAAGAGTACTAGACAGCGTGGAGGCTTTAAAAAGTGGGAATCATCTTGTGTTCGGTGAGCTGATGCAGGCCTCCCACGAAAGTCTCAAAGATCTGTACGAGGTCAGCTGCAGGGAATTAGACATTATGGTAGAAGCAGCTTTAGGGCTTTCTGAAACCATCGGCAGCCGCATGACAGGTGCAGGATTTGGTGGTTGTACAGTAAGTTTGGTTCAAGCCGCCCAAGTGGATAATTTCATTGACACTGTGCATGCGACCTATCAGAGCAAGACCGGGTTGGAGCCTGAGT
Source organism: Bacillota bacterium (assembly GCA_012519025.1). Taxonomy (GTDB): domain Bacteria; phylum Bacillota; class Limnochordia; order DTU087; family DTU087; genus JAAZMF01. The sequence continues at coordinate 9,514 of JAAYQZ010000071.1, read as the reverse complement.
TTTATGTTTGCTCGGCTGAAGATGGAGCTGTGCAGTTGGAGCTGTAGCTGAAAAATGGTAGCAAGCTGTCCCATGTTGTTTTTAAAGAGGATGTAAGTGGAGAGGTTTTTATGGTAGAGTTCATTTACTTGGATCATGCCGCGACCACCCCGGCATATACAGGGGTGGTCAAAGCCATGCAAAAAGCCCTACAGGAAGTTTTTGGCAACCCTTCTTCGCCTCACAGTTTCGGTCTGGAGGCAGAGCGGCTGGTAAATCGGTCGAGAACTGCAGTGGCAGAATCTATAGGTGCTGAACCCGGTGAGATATATTTTACCTCCGGCGGAACAGAGGCAGATAATCTGGCCATCCGCGGGACTTTGCAGGCGAAGCGCCGCCAAGGCAGCCATGTTATAGCATCGGCAGTTGAACATGATGCGGTTTTAGAGACACTTAGACATTTGCAGGAACTGGGTGTATGTGAATACACCCTGATAGTCCCCGATGAAGAAGGCCTAATATCTCCTAAAGCAGTGGCAGCCGCTGTTCGGGAAGATACTGTATTAGTTACAGTGATGCTTATCAACAATGAAGTCGGTACAATCCAACCTGTTGAAGAAGTTGTCAACCGGGTCAAAGCGGAAAATCCGGAAATTTACTGTCACAGTGACGCGGCACAGGCTTTGGGGAAAATGTCGTTTCGTGTAAATGATCTTGGTGTGGATTTGCTGACATTAAGCGGGCACAAACTCGGGGGACCGAAAGGTGTGGGCAGTTTGTTTTGCCGCAAAGGTGTGCGTCTGATCAGCCAAAACACCGGGGGAGGCCAAGAGAATGGTCTGCGATCCGGCACAGAGAACGTGCCGGCTATTGCGGGTTTTGGCGAGGCTGTTACCACGGCTGTTGGGGACATGCGGCTGAACTTGGAAAACTGGCGCAGATGTCAGTCCCATCTCATGGAATTGGTCAAGACCATCCCCGATACCGCTGTTCATGGAACACCTTTGACCATGGCCCCCCATATAGTCAATATGGGATTTCCGGGAATAAGAGGCGAAATTTTGGTCCATGCGCTGGCAGAAAAAGGCATATTTGTCTCCACTGGGGCTGCATGCTCATCGAGAAAGCAGATAACCAGCCATGTGCTTGATGCCATGGGGGTTGTGCCTTTACTGGCAGAAGGTAGTATTAGAATTAGTTTTGGAGCCGAAACCACCGTAGAGGAGATCGATATTTTGGCCGGTTTATTAAAACAAACCGTGGGTGAACTGAGGTCTTTTCAAAGAAACTGATTGGCCCGCCAAAGGCGGTTAGCACCTTCAGGAGGCACTTAAATGTATGAGCTATTATTGATTCGCTACGGCGAAATAGGTACAAAAGGGAAAAACCGGCACATGTTTGAACAGCGCCTTCGAGCCAACATGGAAAAAGCGCTGCAAGGACTTGATGTTGCTGGAGTAGAGAGGGCCCACACTCGCTTTTATGTGGAGCTGAATCAAGATGCCCGCGATATTATCGCCCGGCTGCAGAAAGTGTTTGGCATCGCCTCCATGAGCCCGGTCAAACGGGTGGGGCTGGATGAAGCCCACATAACCGAGGCCGCGGTTCAGATCATGGATGATATCTTAGCAAGGCAAACTGACCAAAATGGCCGTAAGCGGACATTTAAAGTGGAAACTCACCGGCCAAATAAGAGTTTTCCCTTGACTTCACCGGAAGTCAGCCGCAATTTAGGTGCTGAACTTTTGAAAGAGTTCCCCCAATTGGCTGTTGATGTCCATACACCGGAATTGCGTCTAGAAGTAGAGATTAGGGATCGATTTGCCTATGTTTATACAGAAAGAATTCCCGGACCCGGCGGGCTGCCGGTGGGAGTCAGCGGTAAAGCGGTTTTACTCTTATCCGGCGGCATAGACAGCCCTGCCGCAGGTCACCTCATGATGAAGCGGGGAGTCGAACCTTTAGCCGTGCATTTTCACAGTCCGCCCTTTACCAGTGAGCGTTCTCGAGAAAAGGTACTGGATTTAGCAAGGCAGTTGGCAGGTCCGGGAGGGGTTATCCCTGTTCATGTTGTACATTTTACCGAGATTCAAAAAGCATTGAACCTTCACTGTCCGCCGAAACTGCTCATGACCGTCATGCGCCGTTTCATGCTTCGGATTGCCGAAGCAATTGCCGAAAGCAAGGGTGCTATGGCGCTGATTACCGGGGAGAGCCTTGGCCAAGTAGCCAGCCAGACCATGGCGAGCCTGCTTGCGACAGGGCACGTGGTAAGGCTTCCGGTCTTCAGGCCTTTGATCGGCTTTGACAAATTGGAAATCATTGAGTTAGCAAAACAGATCGGTACTTATGATATATCTATCCAGCCTTATGAAGATTGCTGCACGATTTTTGTCCCCCGACATCCGGAAACTCAACCGGATCTCATTGATGTAGAAACAGCGGAGGCAAAAATGCCGATTGACGAATTGATCCAGGAGGCTTTAGAACGGACAGAAGTCGTGTTATGTGGCAAAGACTAGACTTTCAGATGATTTGGTCTTTTGAGGAGGAAATACCCTGCAATTGAAAGGATAACCTCAGTGTGCTACAATAGACTGTGGTTATAGTGGAGTACCAACCATGCTAATAGAAACGGGGAGGAATGAAAATGGGTTTTTGGCTTGTTTTTGTGGCCTCGGTAGCAGCATTAATCATCGCCTGGAGGTATTCAGCAAAGATTAGCGCTGCACCGGCAGGAACTGCCCGCATGGAAGAAATTGCTTCTTTTATTCAAGAAGGGAGCATGGCCTTCCTAAGGCGAGAGTTTCGGGCGTTAGCCGTCTTTATCGTAATCTTGTTTGTCATTTTGCTGTTCGTACTTGGTTTTGCAACAGCAATCTGCTTCCTTTTGGGTGCACTGTTCTCATTGGCAGCAGGCTACGTGGGAATGCAGGTGGCTACAAGAGCCAACGTACGTACGGCCAATGCAGCCAGAGAAGGCGGGCTTAAAGATGCACTAGACATTGCTTTTTCCGGTGGTCTCGTTATGGGTCTGTCAGTCGTAGGTTTGGGTCTTTTCGGAATAGGTCTGATGTATAAGATCTACGGTGATCCAAATATAATCACAGGCTTTGGTCTTGGAGCTTCATCTATTGCTTTGTTTGCCCGTGTCGGTGGTGGAATCTATACGAAGGCTGCTGACGTAGGCGCTGACTTGGTTGGCAAAGTTGAAGCCGGTATCCCGGAAGATGACCCGCGCAACCCGGCAGTTATTGCCGATAACGTCGGTGACAACGTCGGTGACGTTGCCGGTATGGGTGCCGACCTATTCGAATCCTATGTAGGCTCCATTATATCTGCCATCACTTTGGGTGCTATCGCATTTAAAGGAAATGGGACAGCATTCCCGCCAGGAGCCTTGTTTCCACTGGTTCTTTCCGGTTTGGGCATTATCGCATCCATCATCGGTGCCCAGTTTGTAACCACCGGGGAGAAATCTGATCCTCAAGCTGCTTTGACATCTGCTACCTATGCATCTGGTTTGGTATTAGTGGTTGCTTCATTTTTCCTAAGCAAATCTATGCTGGGAACCTTGACACCGTTTGTTGCGGTTGTCACCGGTTTAGTTGTCGGTCTTGCAATTGGCCGTGCAGCTGAGTACTATACATCTGAAGACTACAAGCCTGTGCAAAAGATTGCCGAGCAATCTGAAACCGGCCCTGCAACCACCATTATCAGTGGTTTGGCCCAAGGCATGTATTCTGTAGCCATTCCGGTGTTTTTGATTGCCATCGGTATCTTGGTTGCTTTCTTTGCTTCCGGGGGGAAAACAGACACCATTCAAGGGCTGTATGGTATTGCTTTGGCAGCTGTGGGTATGCTGGCTACAGCCGGTATCACCATTGCCGTTGACGCGTATGGTCCTGTGGCAGACAATGCCGGTGGTATCGCAGAAATGGCGGAGCTGCCCCCAGAGGTAAGGGAAATCACCGACACCTTGGACTCTGTTGGCAACACCACTGCGGCCATCGGTAAAGGTTTCGCGATTGGGTCCGCGGCTTTGACAGCACTGGCGCTGTTCGCCTCATATTCCCAGGTAGTTGGTCTTACCACCATCGATATTCTCGATCCTTATGTTATTGCAGGTTTGTTCCTTGGCAGTCTTTTGCCATATCTCTTTTCCGCCATGACCATGGAAGCTGTTGGTAAGGCGGCCTTTGAGATGATTGAGGAAGTCCGGAGACAGTTTAAGAGCATCCCCGGTATTATGGAAGGCACAGCCAGGCCGGATTATGCTACTTGTGTAGATATTTCCACCCAGGCAGCCCTAAAAGAAATGATTATCCCGGGTCTGATAGCTGTTATTTCTCCTATTTTAGTCGGAGTGATCCTTGGTAAAGCAGCCCTTGGCGGTATGCTGGCTGGTTAATTGATTGTCGGTGTGGCAATGGCGATCCAGATGGCCAACTCAGGCGGCGCTTGGGATAACGCCAAGAAATATATTGAAGGAGGCGCCCACGGAGGTAAGGGCAGTGAAGCCCACCACGCCGCGGTCGTAGGAGATACTGTAGGTGACCCATTTAAAGATACTTCAGGTCCTTCTTTGAACATCTTGATCAAACTAATGACCATCGTAGCCTTAGTATTTGCACCTTTGTTTATGTAAGGGATCAACCCATAAGAAAGGCAGCAAGTACGGGCTGTTAAGTTTGAAAGCGCCTGTGCGGGGGTCTGGAGCTATCGGTGTTGATAGTGACAGACCCCCCGGGATATATAATCTTGATGACTCATCCAGAGCGGCGGAGGGACTGGCCCGATGAAGCCCGGCAACCGGCTTGCCGAAAAGAGCAAGGTGCCAATTCCAGCCAGATATTGAATCTGGGAGATGAGTGGAATGTGCTAAACTACCAACTCTTCCCAGACGGGAAGATATTTTTATGTAAAGGAGGGAGGTAAAAAGTGACAGAAAATCGCTATTTGTTCACATCAGAGTCAGTAACAGAAGGGCATCCAGATAAAGTTTGCGATCAGGTGTCTGACGCCGTATTGGATGCTATTTTGGCTAAAGATCCCAAAGCGAGGGTCGCCGTCGAGACAGCGGTGAGCACCGGGCTCGTCTTGGTTATGGGGGAAATCAGCACCAATTGTTATGTTGATATCCCTCAGATTGTACGGGAAACTGTGCTAGGTATTGGTTACACCAGAGCGAAATTTGGGTTTGATGGTGATACTTGCGCTGTGCTTACAGCAATCAATGAACAAAGCCCGGATATCGCCCTTGGCATCGATATGGGCTGGGAAGCTCGCCAAGGTGACAGCGATCATATCTCAGCTATGGGAGCCGGGGACCAGGGCCTTATGTTTGGTTATGCTACAAACGAAACCCCGGAGTTGATGCCGCTGCCTATCGCACTTGCCCATAAACTGGCCAAACGTCTGGCAGAAGTCAGAAAGACTGAGATCATTCCATATCTGAGGCCTGATGGTAAGACACAGGTTACGGTTGAATATGTAAACGGTAAACCAACCAGAGTTGATACTGTTGTTATTGCAGCTCAACATCACTCGGCTATCCAACAAGAGCAGCTCCATGAAGACATCATGCGAGAGATCGTCAATCCTGTCATTCAATCTGACTTAATGGATGATAAGACCAAATATTATATTAACCCCACCGGTCGGTTTGTGGTAGGAGGGCCTGCCGGTGATTCGGGATTAACCGGTAGAAAGATTATCGTAGATACCTACGGAGGCATGGGTCGCCACGGTGGTGGGGCTTTATCAGGTAAAGACCCCTCTAAAGTGGATCGGTCCGGCGCTTATGCAGCCCGGTATGTTGCTAAAAATATTGTGGCAGCTGAACTAGCTGAACGCTGTGAAGTGCAGGTGGCTTACGCCATCGGAGTGGCAAGACCGGTGTCTTTAATGGTGGATACATTCGGTACTGGGGCTTATCCTGACGCAGTTATCAGCAAGTTGGTGACTGACATCTTCGATTTACGACCGGCCGCCATTATTCGTGATATGGAACTGAATCAGCCAATATACCGGCAAATAGCCGCCTATGGGCATTTCGGGCGGACAGATTTGGACCTCGCCTGGGAGAAGACAGATAAAGTAGAAGCTTTGCAGGCTGGTATTGCCGCAATTAAATAAAACTTAACTGGGAAACAGCTTCAAGGTTGCTGTTTAAAAGTTAAGGCATCTACGTAGTTTACCCCTGATTATTCGTCAGGGGTATTTCTTTTATATAGACAAAATAAGGAAAATCAAGCACTGTAAGGCGCATTCGACAATATTCGACATGTACAGAAACGGACTTTGGGTAAAGTATAGATAAACCTGGGTTTAGTGAAATAAATCATTGGTGCGCGAAAGGATATCAGTGCAGAAGAATCAACACGAGTACAGCGGGGAGGTGTTCTATTGCAGTTGCGATTGATCTCAAGGTTAGTTGTGGTTTGTTGTCTGGGTTTATCTGTGGTTGCAGTGTGTGGATACAGTCCAGTGAGTGCTTTTGAAGGCAAGACAACTGTAGCTGTGAACATTGTGGAAAGCATCAGTGTAACGAGGTGGCCGGAGGAATTTATGACACTGTCCCATGATGCAGTGCCTGGGGATGTGATTCGTTCGCCGAAGTTGATATTTAGTGTCAAATCCAACAGCCCGTGGGGCATAGAAATCCATTCAGATCATGCCGACGGGCGGCTGCAGGAATTCGATCCCTTGCTTGATCAGTATGTTCCCGGTGGGGTTTCAGTAAAACAGCCCCTTCAGTGGGCCAGTGAGTTAAACGGTCCTTGGCATGATCTATCAGGTTCGCCCCGATCATTGATATCAGGTCATCCTTGTACAGGGGATGAAGGGGCCGATGTCTCGATGTATCTCAGGTTTTCCCCCTCCTACAGTGACCCACCTGTGGGGGACGGCAAAGAGTATAGAATTACCATGCATTATACAGTTGGACTTAGTTATTAGACGCACATATGAGGTTAGGGCACCGCGCCGAATTGATATCAACTAGAAAGGTGGTTAGAAATATTGAAGCGATGCAAAAACGGGGTTTGGTTGTTGATGTGCTGCACCGCGATCAGTCTGATTGCAGTCATGGGCTTCTCACATGCGGCAGGGGCAAGAAGCAGCCTGGGTGGTTTATTGGTGAGCCCTGCCAAGATCACTGCTTCTGTTAAGCCAGGGGACGTACTTCCGCCTATCCGCGTCAAAAATACCACAAATGAACATATGGTTTTAACCGCATATGTAGGAAGGGGTGAGCACCGACTGGATGGCTCACCAATATATTACGACTCCCCCAATGAAAGACAGTGGGGAGCAAAACACTTGAAACTGAAAGAAACGGAATTAACCCTGGCTCCCTTTGAACAAGGGATAATTCAAGCTGAAGTAGCAGAATCCACAGCAGCGGAAGGAGGGGTATATCCAGTGATTTTTTTGGAAATGACCGCCAACGACACTAAAACAATAGGTGGGATAAGTCGTGTTGCTGTCATTACTTTGCTGGAGATAGCAAGTTCGAAACCCCACAAAGCCCAGCTTGCCGTGGAAACAGTTCAGATCGAACAAATTGCACCCGGTGCCCCGGTGGATGTCTATGCTTTGGTTAGCAATTACGGGCATACCCATGCTGCTGTCTATGGGCATATTGAGGTAAAGCACGATGAAAAAGATGTTGCAGCAAGGTTACCGGTAGAGGCGATGACAGTTTTACCCGGTCTCAGCCGCAGAATAAAACTCGGGTGGCACCCGCCTGAACTGCCTGTTGGTACATACGATGTTACGGCTAAGCTCTTTAGCGGGGATACACCAGTCAAGGGCGATAAGTGGGCGTTTCAGGTGAGTAAGCCGTATGCATTGGCAACCCTGCGCGGCGATCTAGTCAGTTTGGTCCCTACTCAAACAGAAGCACTTGTCAGTAGTGACTTTCGGGCAGTAGTACATAACAGCGGCACCATGCCTTGGCAAGCATCGGGAAAACTTGAAGTGGTGGGAATGGATGGATTGCCCAAAACCCAAATCGTGCTTGCGACAGAAGAGGTGGCTCCGGGAACCAGCCGGGAGATCGATGGTATCTTGCCGCCTTTGCCTCCGGGGCGCTACAAGATGCGCATGCACCTTGCCAGTGATGGCGGCAGGTTAATTGAGGCAGAACAAGCGTTGGACGTGCGCGGCCGAGACACTTTGGCACAAATACGACAATAGTTTTGAAAGGGGACCGATTTTGCACTTTTTGCGACAGTGTGCCGGTAATGGGCAAAGGAAAACCTGCCTGAAGGCCGCATGGGTTCTTGTTATATTGGCTGCTCTGGCGGCTTTAGGACCACCTGCGGCCGCGGCAGCGTGGATTGGACTTTTAGGCGGTCAACCTTTCATCCATTGCGGTGAAACTGCTCCCGGCTCACCGCCGGCGGTTGTCACCGGTGGGTCACAGTTTTTGGTGGTTTCCCCGCAAGAGAATTGGTCTTTAACTATTGAAGCGTTGGGTGATCTAGTCAATTCTGTAAAACCCGACATTTCTATCCCCATCGACCGTTTGGCCTGGGCTGTCAATGACAGCTTGCCGCCCAGATGGTCTTCTATAAAGAAAACACCGGAAACCATCTTTTTCAAAGAACCCCCGACTTCACAGGACGGAAAACCTATACAAATCGACTATCGATTCACTCCCACTTTCGATGATCCCCCTTTACCGGGGGAATATATGACAGACCTTTTGTTTACATTAAGCTCGGATCTAGAGCTGTATCAATCTTGGGTTTATCCCACGCCATTTCAAGCAGATGGTCTAGAACTGCTTACTATAGGGTTTTGGCTTCCGAACACCGGGCTGCAGCAGTTGGAGCTTGTGATTTTCGATGCAGAAGGCGCAGTCATACGCAGAAGCCGCATGGCCCAGCTGGGAGGGGAGTGGCGAGATGTTACCTGGACTGGTTTCATGGATACCGGTGATTTTGCCCCCCAAGGGTTTTACCATTATCAGATTGTGAAACTGCCGGAAAGACAGCCCATTGCCGCAGGAATCATTGAAGTTGCCCCACTGGAGAGCAGCTTGGGTGCAGGATCAATAAAAGGCGTGATCACAAAAGCTGACAGCGGGGGAAAAGCTGTTGGTGCTGAAGTCGTGCTTTACAGCGAAGGGCGGCGCACAGAAGATACCGTTTTAGCAGACGGTTTCGGTGAATTTAGCTTCACAGAAATTCCTGAAGGCAGGTATTACATCGAAGCTTTTGTGCCCGGTTATTTGCGGGGGCAGACAGATATGTTCAGCTTGGGCAATGGCGAGGAGAAGCAAATCAGTTTGGCACTTTTACCGAACCGGGCCTTGAAATTGGATTTTTGGCTGTCAACAGATGCAGCTGAGGTGGGAGATGTCTTGGAGGCCTTTATTGAGATAACCAACACAGGTACTAGAGACCTATTGGAAACCTATGTGGAAGTGCAGCTGCCCCAGGGTTTGAAGATGGTGAATGATGATATCGGCGGTTCTCAAGATGGATCCGGAGAGATTGACACTCACTTTGGGCGTGTTCGCGTG
>JAAYQZ010000070.1 GCA_012519025.1 Bacillota bacterium | reverse complement strand
TAACAATTGTATTATAATATTCCATTATCCCGAAGTTCTTTTACAGCATCAGGGGCCTGCAAATAGTGGTAAAACGCTTGAAGGTACTGGCTTTTCTCCTTGTAAACAGCACTCAAAAGCAGGTGTGAGTACTGATTTTTTGGATCGATTGTCACTGCTTCCCGCAGGTGATTTAATGCGTGATCGAATTCGTCCAGATATCCGTATACTATTGCAGCGAAATTGCGTGCCCATATATTTTGGGAATCTAACTTGACAATATGCTCGAAGTATTCCGCTGACGCCGCCAAGTCCCCGAAGGCATATGAACCAAAAGCTGCACAGTTAAGCAGCAGAAGATCATTGGGTGTCTTCCTTAATTCCCGAAGCTTGTCAAGAACAAACAGGGCAACATCATCGATATAGCCCTCCTGGCCGGCGATTTCAAACTCTTGCAGTGACTTCGGTAATTCGCCCAAATTTGCATAGGCAATGCCTCTAAGCAATCGGCTTGTCACATCGATATTTTCCGCTGTTTGCTCGATGACATCCTGCCAATCTATGGTTTCATGCTGAGATAATCCGACATTCGATGAGGCCCGTATTGTTTGACACCAGAGCAATACAAGGGTGAGTGCCAAAAACACTGCAAACAGACGATAGATTTTTGGTTCTGTGGAGTTGCTCAATTAGCCTTTCTCCTCACCCTTCGAAATCTGAAGCACAGACGTTAGACCTACTGGAAACTGATTTTCCGGATTTCATTAAACTCCGCCAAACCCCCGGCAATCTGTTTGATGGTTACGTTTGGGGGGAGCTCTACGCGCATTTCAGCAAAACACTCCCCATCATCAGTCGTGTCTACTTCCATGGAGCGTATATTAATCTGTCTTTCTCCAAGATAGGCAGTAATAATACCGATACAGTTGGGTTTGTCCAGGATTTGCAGTCGCAGGTAATTGGCATTATAGGGCACAACGAATCTGCTTGGCCGTATAACAAGTGTTATGGCCGCAAAAGCAGTTGCGCTGACAGCCCCAAGGTAAAATCCTGAACCAACAGCAAGTCCAATACCGGCAACAATCCACAGACTCGCGGCAGTAGTCAGGCCCCTAATACTCAATCCTTCCCGCAGTATGGTCCCTGCCCCTAAAAAACCTATACCGCTGACAACTTGGGCGGCGAGCCTGGCAGGATCTCTTGACCAAAGACCAACATCCGGTGGAAAACCATAAACAGACAACAACATGATCAATGATGAACCAAGGCAAACCAAGATATGTGTACGAAAACCGGCCGCACGGCCATGCCTTTCCCGATTAAGCCCGATCAATCCCCCTGCCACTACTGCCAAGGCCAACCTCAACAGTATTTCCCACTGCTTGATCACCCAAATTCACTCTCCCCCCCCACCTCCCCGGCTAATACAGCCGAACTTCCAATGTGTCTTTTGATGTGTATGTTACTGTGGTTAGCCTGAATTTATTTCTTGATAAAACTACGCAATTCCTGCCGATCCCATGGTGCATTTGGGTGTATTATTCAAAAGTCTTTTTCCATTTTAGTCTTAATCCTGCATAAAGCGTTATCAATGGATTTGGTGTGAGTGTCGAGCTCCTCCGCCATTTCTTTGTAACTGAGACCGTTGATATACAGCCTAAACACACGATATTCAAAATCGCTTAAGACTTCCTTTATGTAGCGCTGTGTGTGTTCCAGTCGCTCACGATCTATCACTAAAGTTTCCGGGTCATCAATCCGATTATTTGACAAAACCTCCATTAAAGTTCGATCTCCATCGGCATCATAAATCGGTTTGTGCAGTGAAGTGTATGAGTTTAAGGGGATATGCTTTTGCCTGGTAGTTCCCTTTATGGCACTAATAATGTTTCGGGTTATACAAAGTTTTGCAAAAGACCAAAACGATGATGAGCCCGGGGTAAAATCTCGTATGGCTTTATATAGTCCTATCATCCCCTCTTGAAGAAGGTCGTCGTCCTCAGCACCCTGTAAGAAATACGGCCTTGTCCAAATGTACACCAGCTTTTGGTATTTAAACAGCAGATAGTCGGTGGCATCTTGCCGACCGGCCTGGGCCTCCAGGACAATATCTTCATCCGGCAAATCTCTATAGGCTCTAAATCCGTCTACTTGATAGCTGAGCGGTAATACGCTGCCCATGAACACGACCACCCCTTCTTTTAGAATCACATTAACGTTTCCGTGTTCAGAATATCTACCAAAATATACATTTCAACATAGAAGCCTTATATCCTCTCGTTTAGGTTAAAAAAGATTAAAGCCCTTGGCAGACCAAACTATTTGCCAGGGCCTTAATCTTTAATCATATTATAGTAACTCATACAATACCAGCATTGCCTCCTTTTGATAAGTCATGAGATTTTAACCATCTCATGCCGCATCACACCTCTCTTAATCTCAGAGCAAGCATTACTTTTAGCCTTAAAATGCGTGAGTAAATACGCAGCTGCCTCCCAGGGGTCTACAGTGTTTCCGCATGTAAACACATCAATGGCAGCATAGCCCAACTCCGGCCACGTGTGAATCGACAAATGAGATTCAGATATTATTACAACACCGCTGATACCTTGGGGACTGAATTTGTGAAATGCAGCTTCCCTTACCTCTGCACCGCAGGCTACAGCAGCCTCCACCATAATCTTCTCAACAAGCCTTGTGCTGTTTAATACCTCAGGATCACATCCGTGAGCTTCACAAAGGATGTGACGGCCCAAAGCATTTTTCATCCCATTCGCCGCCTCCTCTCGTTAGTCACTCCCGATACATCTCCATTTTTCTGACATGGGTTACGATTCCAATCTTAACAGATAATAGGTTCTTGTCAAGAGAAACGAGAGGAGAGCGCGATTTAACAAGCCTTACCCAGTTTTTTACTTAAGGTAGCGAATCAAGGGCATCTAACACTTCCAATAGCGCTATTTCCACATGTTCTTTACACAATCCCCCCTGCAAATAAGCTGTATAAGGAGCACGCAACGGACCATCAGCACTCAGCTCCATGGTTGAACCCTGGATAAAGGTCCCTCCGGCCATAACAACAAGATCCTCATAACCCGGCATAGCACCGGCAACCAGCTGTACAAAGCTGTCTATTGGTGACGCGGACTGAATGCTTCCGCAGAAAGCTAAAAGTGCAGCCTCTGATGGGAGTCTGACTGCCTGCACAATATCTCCTCTTGCCTCATTCCATTGAGGGGACACCGAGTAGCCTAAATCTTCCATGACCTTGCTGACTAAAACAGCCCCTTGAAGGGCTTCACTTACCGCATGTGGCGCCATCCAAAATCCCTGCAAAATCCATCGATTAAGCCCAAAGGTTGGTCCCAACTCTTTGCCCAAACCCGGCGCAGTAACCCGATCGGCAGCGATTTTTACAAGATCACCGTTGCCTACTATGTAGCCACCGCCTGCTACCAATCCTCCACCCGGGTTTTTAATTAGTGAGCCTGCCATCAAATCTGCCCCCACATGGCAGGGTTCCCATTCCTCTACAAACTCGCCATAGCAATTGTCGACGAATATGATAGTGGTGGGAGATATTTTTTTAACCAAAGTACACATTTCATAAATTTCTTGGATAGTGAACGCCGACCGCCAGCTGTAGCCTCGCGAGCGCTGGATCAGCACCATTTTTGTTTTAGAGCTGACTGCATCTTTGGTGCCTACAGGACTCCACTGTCCTTTTTCATCTAACGCAACTTCCTTGTAGGTGATTCCCGCTTTCAACAGGCTTGTAGCCAATTCACCTTTTACGCCAATCACTTGCTGAAGCGTATCATAAGGGGCACCGGTGATAGATACCAATTCATCTCCTGGTTCAAGCAAAGCGGTAAGACATGTAGCTATAGCATGGGTCCCCGAAACCAACTGAGGTCTTACTAAACCATCTTCGGCTCCGAATACCTGTGCATATAGTGCCTCGATAACTTCACGCCCGCTGTCATTGTATCCATAACCAGTACTGCCGGCAAAATGGTGTTCACCAACCTGGTGCTGCTGAAAGGCCTTCAGCACCCGGCGCTGATTGGTCAGCTTAACAGCCTCTATTTCGTCCCACTTTTCCCGCAAAATCCGTTTAGCTTCTGTGATGTCTTTCTGCCAGAGCTCTGATTTTTGTTGCGGCTGATCTATATACATGTGCTAGTCTCCCCTTAGCGAGTGTTAAACGAACCAGTGCATAACTCCATTGAAAAGACGCCGCGGTCGCGGCGTCAATCGTAAATCGCCCGGGCAATCTGCCTTCAGCTGTATCGAATACCGGCGTCTTTTAAGCGCCGGAAGCATGTAATAAGCTGTTCTTTTTCTACGCAAAGTGAAATTCTAAAGTAGCCTTCACCATATTGCCCATAACCTATACCCGGTGTTACTACTACACCGGCTTTCTCTAATACATGCGCTGCAAATTCCTGGGCAGTACAGCCTTCCGGTGCGGGTGCCCAGACATAAATCGCCGCTTTCGGCCGCTCAAGATCCCAGCCCAACTCATGCAAGCCCTCTACTACCACATCTCGCCTTTCGGCATAAAGCTTCTGCATTGCGAATATGCAGTCTTGAGGCCCCTCTAAAGCTGTGATACCTGCTTGCTGTACTGCACTGAACACACCGGAATCCACATTGCTTTTGATTCTAGCCAGTGCCTCAATTACTATCTGATTCCCTGCGGCCCAACCCAGCCGCCAGCCTGTCATGTTGTAGGTTTTAGACAGGGAATGAAACTCAATCCCTACATCCTTAGCACCTTCAATCTCAAGAAAGGTTACAGGCCGGTAATTGTCAAAAGCCACTTCACTGTAGGCGGCGTCATGGCAAATTACCACGTCATACTGCCGAGCAAAGGCTACTACATCCTCGTAAAATGATCGGGGTGCAACGGCACCTGTGGGGTTGTTGGGGTAATTCAAGAACATTAGCTTAGCATTTTGCGCTATTTCTGTTGGTATTGAATCTAAATCCGGTAAAAATCCATTTTGCTGAAGCAGGGGCATGCGATAGACTTCACCGCCGGCGAGCATTGTCCCGATGCTGTAGACAGGGTAACCAGGATCAGGGACAAGATTGTAATCGCCTGAATCAACATAGCATTGAGATATATTTGCCAATCCTTCTTTGGAACCAATCAAAGCCACAATCTCACTATCGGGATCCAATGCGACGCCTTTGTGCCTGTTGTACCAACTGGCAACTGACTGACGAAAAGCAGGCATACCCTGATAGACGGGATACCGATGAGTCGCGGGATCATTTACAGCCTCTTGAAGGGCCTCCACGATATGAGGGGGAGTGGGCTGATCCGGATCTCCTATGCCTAAATTGATCACATCGATGCCCGCAGCCTTAGCTTTGGCTATTTTTTTATCTATTTCAGCAAATAAATACGGTGGTAATCCTTGAATGCGTTGGGCTGTTTTCATGTTGTTTTGCGGCTAATATGAACACCGGAAACTGCTTTAAATAGCCGCCTACCTCCCTTTTTTTCCTAATCAAGTCTTTTTGGACTTTAACCCACATAAAAGATTCCCTATTTAAAGCCAACATCCTGCCGTTTTACCTTTCACACGAACCTTTGACTTTACTGCAAGAAGGCTCTAGATCCTTGTATTCACTTTCCAAATCTGTTTCCTGTAGGGCTGTTTGAGAGCAGATGAGGCACTTACCCTGTTCAAGACTCCGACGGCGCAAATCTAGGCCCGCGAAGGCAGTGCCTAACTTGAAGCCGCTTTTAAAACCAAGTCTTCTCCCGACGGCAAAAGCCAATAAAACACTAGCTAACCACAATATCAGTATCCACATCTGCTCGGCCCCCTGTGCTGATCAAAAGCCTCATTAAACGGGTGATCAGTATGTAGCTGATAAGCACCAACAGCAGTTTAACCGGGTGCAGAAGTGATAATAGACTCACGGCAATCACCAAACTTATTGCTGTTTCAGTGCTGCCCCACTGTATGGCCCAATTGTGGGCTCCGGTAAGCTTGTCTATGTCTTTGTCCAGCAGATCATCCCAAGCCTGAACAATAAAAACAGCCAGCCAGGAAGTCCCCAAGGCGCGGCTACCGTAAACCGCACTTATGCATAGCCCGGTAAGAACTATTTCCTGCCACCCGGTGAGCCTTGAAAGCAAGCTTCTTTGCAGATCCCCTCTCATACCCAACGCATAGCTGGCCCAAAAAAGTGTCACAGCCCATCCGTCGTCTGCGGCCACTCCTAGACAAAATACCATAAGGGCATAAGGTAAAGCCCCTTTTTCCAGCCTGGTTGACCAACTGATTTTACCTACAAGGGCATCTAGGGGACCATCCAGGTAGTCATCCATGATCTTAATGGCAAAACCGGCAAAAACGCAAGCTAAGAATGGCCGCAAATTGAGAAGGGTCCCTTCAAATATGGCGCCAGACATATTGTTTCACCTCAGTAAATCCCGTCTTATTTAAAGCGGAAATTGGGATAATCAAATGTCCGGGAAAATCTTGCCTGATTTTAAGTAATCCTTGTTTTGCCCCCATCAAGTCCATTTTATTTGCTAAAATAGCATACCCCCGACGCATTCCTCCAAACTGCGCAACTTGCCAGTCCACTTCCCCCACGGCCTCCAACACGCCCACCTTACCAACACTGCCGGCATCAATCAAATGTAAAATAACGGCGGCAGTCCTGACCTGGGCGAGAGTCTGTGCCATGGCTTTGCGCACAAAAGCTTCCCGATGAATACCTTCTGTCAGTCCGCTTGTATCTACTATAGTAAATCGCTTGCGACCCTTCAGCCCCGGTAAAGATATTTGGAATTTCTGCAGCCCAAGGGTATGGTGGGGAGTATCGCTCGTTAGTTCCTGCAGAGCATCAGACAAAGACAGATTGCGTTCATAAATCTCCCCATTGGGTGTAGTGAACTCTATGGCCAGCTTTGATACACCTAAAAAATCAGCGAAATTAATAGCAAAAACGGTCTTGCCGACATTAGTTTTGCCGATGAGGACGCACTGCTTCAATCTCAGCACCCCTCCCCGAAATCCTCGGCTTCTATATGGAGTAAATCAGTGCGGGTCATCTCCTCAGACTTTTGCACCAAACGTACTGCTTGCCCGCGGATGGCGAGCTCAATCCAGTTGCGGACCGTACGTGCGTTTCCAAAGCTGTAGACGTCATCTCTTAACCCTTTTTGGATAAGCAATAAAAGTCTGTGCCTGGCCCGCCGCGTTAGCTCATATTGGCGCTGTTTCAGCATTGATTCTGCTATTGCGAGAAGTTCATCTGCGTTGTAATCGGGAAAATCAATGTGTAGGGGAAATCGGGAGCGAAGCCCCGGGTTGCTCTGCAGGAAAAACTCCATTTCCTTAGTGTATCCGGCCAGGATTAAGACAAAATCCTGTTTATGATCCTCCATAGCCTTGACTAAAGCATCGATGGCCTCTTTACCAAAGTCTTTTTCACCGCCGCGGGCCAAAGAGTAGGCCTCATCGATAAATAAAATACCCCCCATGGCCTTCTTTATCTGCTCCCTTGTCTTTTGAGCAGTGTGTCCGATATATTCTCCAACAAGATCGGCACGCTCCACTTCCACCAAATGACCTTTTGGTAAAACGTCCATGTGGCGATACATGCGACCTAAAACCCTGGCTACCGTTGTTTTGCCTGTGCCGGGATTTCCCCGGAAAATGGTATGCAACACCAAAGGCTCAGTGGCAAGTTGTTCAGCCTCCCGCCGTCTTTGAATCTGCACAAACGCCTGGATCTCCCTCACTAATTGTTTGACTTCGGCAAGCCCAATTAGCTGGTCAAGCTCATGCAGTACATCCTTTAACTTTTCCTTTTCATCGGTAATGGCGCCCCTAACTGCGGCAGCTGTTTCAGACGTCTGCTGCAGCAAAGCAAAGGCATCAGCCGACGAAATCCTGCCCAGTTCAAGCCCTTCCAATATTTCATCAACACTTGTAGGCCTAAGACTTTGCCAAAGCATCCTGACACCCCACGGAGACCTTAATGCTCCCTTAACATATATATGTATATGTAATCAGATAGGAGAATGTGTTCAGTCAAGCTGGGCCTGTAACCTGTAATCCTCCACTATCCGTGTCACAGCTTCTTGGGAAGTATGATCGTCAAGACTTATCCATTTTATGGCCTTGTCCCGTCGAAACCAAGTCAACTGGCGTTTGGCGTAGCGCCGTGTATCACGTTTTAATAAATAGACAGCTTCTTCTAGGCTGTAATGGCCTTCCAGGTAGCCAACAAGCTCTTTGTATCCCAAAGCCTGCATTGCAGTGGAGTCGTGGGCAAGTCCTCTGCTAAGCAGTCTTTGGACTTCTTCCACTAAGCCTTTGACCAACATTTCATCTACTCGGGCGTCGATCCTTTGGTAGAGGTGTTCCCTTTCCCGCATCAAGCCGAACTTGATTCCCCGATGGACCGGTGGTCGTTCTTTTTGCATTGCCAAATGACCAGATAATGGAGTGCCGGTAGTTTCATATACTTCCAAAGCCCGAACTACCCGTCGCAAATCGTTGGGATGCAATCTTTTTGCACTTGGCGCATCCACTTCCTCCAACCGGGCATGCAGCACCTCATTACCCTGTTTTTCTGCTGTGTTGTAGAGCTCAGCCCGCAGGCTCGCATCTTTGCCTTCAGCACCAAGCAAAAAGCCCTGCAAAACTGCTCTGATATAAAGGCCGGTACCGCCGGTGAGAATAGGGACTTTATCTTTTACCGCAAGCTCAGTTAGAATGTTTTCTACCATAGCTTGATATTCCGCGACACTGAATTCATCGCTGGGTTCAACCACATCGAGCATGTGATGGGGCACCCCCCGTCGCTCGTCTACAGTGGGTTTGGCTGTGCCTATGTCAAGGCCTTTGTATACCTGCATAGAATCAGCGGATATGATTTCTC
Organism: Bacillota bacterium; assembly: GCA_012519025.1. GTDB lineage: Bacteria > Bacillota > Limnochordia > DTU087 > DTU087 > JAAZMF01. The sequence goes on along the minus strand of JAAYQZ010000070.1, from coordinate 3,085 downwards.
CATTCAACTGTGTTGCCAGTTCTATAGCTAAACCGGTTTTTCCTACAGCTGTAGGACCAACCAATACTAAAATGGGTCTCACCAAATCACTCCATTATTCGCTTCTTCACCTTTGGGGACTTACAGCCGGCCGAATTTCCTATGGATGTCGTTGATCCAAAGACGCACAATCACCGGTCGACCGTGGGGGCATGTATAAGGGTTATTAGTTGCAAACAGATCACGCAAAAGCTGATCCATAACCTGATTTGTCAGACGCTCTCCCGCCTTGACAGCCCCCTTACAGCACATGAGCACTAAAGCCTCATGACGGTAATCTTCATCATCATCAGTTCCTATAATACCCAATATAAGGTCCTTAAGTTCCGATGCTCCGATTTGGGATAACTCATAGGGTACAGTTCTAACTAGGCAATCCTTTTGACCAAATTGTTCAACCTCAAATCCCAATTCTTTAAGTTTTGGACTCCATTCCTCTAAAAGAGCCAGAGAGGCTATCCCCAGCTCAAAACGACGGGGGATCAAAAAAGCTTGGGCTTCTATATTTTTATCTAAAAGCCCCTTTTGGAACCGTTCATACAGGACCCTTTCATGGGCTACATGCTGATCAATCAACCAAAGCTCGGCACCCGCGTCAACTAATATATATGTTTGATGGTATTGACCGATTACACGCCAAGCCGGCACTTCCTTCGGGTGGGCAATCCTATTTTCAGATTCCTCTGCATCCGTTTTTTTGTTTGGCGCTTTTGCACTTTCCGGGGCAGTAATCTTTAGGGTTTGATCAGAAAATCTGTTGGAATCCGCTTCAGCGGCAGTTTGTGTCCGTTCCAAGGAGGTTTGCCTTGTGATATAGTTTGCCCGGGATTGTTCAATATGCGGAACATGGGTTCCAGCGGGTTCTTTATAGCCTGTTTGATTGGGTGTTAAAGGGAATCTTGCTTGATCCGCTGGGCCATCTTCCTGGGCAGCCGCTTCTTCCGCAGGCGATGCGGCCGATTCCAGCGTCCAAGGTGCAAAAGGATCACTAGAGCTAAGCGCTCTTCGAACGGCGAGCATCACTTGTTTATATATCTCGCTGTTGTCGCTAAACCTAACTTCCCGCTTAGCAGGATGCACATTCACGTCAATCTGGGTCGGATCAATATTGACACAAACAACTGCAATGGGAAACCTTCGTCTTGGCAGCATGGTCTGATAACCTTTTTCCAAAGCACTGGCCAAAAGCGTGCTGTCGATTACTCTGCCGTTTACAATAAAAGTTTGTGCTTGCCGGTTTCCGCGGTGGATTTCAGGTCGGCAGATTAAGCCGCTGACTGTAAAGTAATTGGACTTGCGCAGGACAGGTATTAGATTCTCCCCTATTTGCGCTCCATAAATATTCCACATTACTGTCTCCAGCTTACCGTCGCCGGGGGTCAGTAAAACTTCCTCACCATCAGATACCAAGCGTATACGGACTTTCGGGTTGGCCAAAGCTATTCGGCCCGCAATATCGTAGATGTAGCGGCGTTCACTGGCAGGTTGGTTGAGAAACTTATATCGAGCCGGTGTGTTGTAAAATAAATTCCTTACTGTGACAGACGTCCCTACCGGTGCCCCTACCCTTTCCAGCCGCGTTCTGGTTCCGCCGGCGAAAGTGATCAATGTACCTGCTTTCTCGTCCTCAATCTTTGTTGCCATCTCCAGTTCGGACACAGCGGCTATACTGGGCAAAGCCTCGCCGCGAAATCCCAAGGTAAGAATATGAAAAAGATCCTCTGCATTTCTTATCTTACTTGTTCCGTGCCGCTCGAAAGCCAAAGGTACATCTGCCGACGGTATGCCCCTCCCATTGTCGACAACACGAATATACTCCTTACCACCTGCACGAATTTCTATAGTGATAGTTGAAGCATCAGCATCAAGGGCATTCTCCACAAGCTCTTTAACAACGGAGGCCGGCCGTTCGATTACTTCACCGGCGGCTATTTGGTTAGATGTTATTTCCTCCAACAAAACTATCGGGTTGATGGGGCTTCCCTCCTATCTTTGCACTGTCTGCCGTCAATCCTTACGCAAGCGAGACTGCCAATCAGCCAATCGATTCAAGGCCTCCAAAGGTGTCCAAGTTGAAATATCTGCCGTTTTCATCTCCTGCAGGATTTCCATTGCAGCCGCGTCCCGCATTGATGGTGCGGCCTGAGAAGGCTTTTGCTTATCAGCAGCCTGTTTTAGCCCTACCACTCTCATGGCATCGGGTTCTTCAGTCAAAAAGAACCGAGCCAAGTCAAGTTGATGGTATGTTAAATCAGGTTCAAGTTCCCGGAGAATCTCTTTGGCCCTATTTACGACATCTTTTGGCAGTCCGGCCAAACGGGCGACATGGATCCCATAACTTCGATCTGCTGCTCCTTCACCGATTTTATAGAGAAAAACAATCTCTCGGCCTTCCTCCCAAACCTCCATCCGCATATTCCTGATGCGGTGTTTCGTCAGGGCTAATTTGGCAAGTTCGTGATAATGTGTGGAGAAAATTGTGCGGGCCCGGACATGATCGTGGATATATTCCACAACAGACTGAGCCAAAGCCATTCCGTCAAATGTTGAAGTACCCCGCCCGAGTTCGTCAATAACAATCAAAGAGCGCTCAGTTGCTTGGCTCAACGCTGTGTTCATCTCATTCATTTCCACCATAAACGTACTTTGGCCAGTGCCCAAATCATCGGCAGCTCCTATGCGGGTGAAAATGCGATCTACAAGTCCGAGTGTAGCGCTCTCTGCGGGCACAAAGGAGCCCATTTGAGCCAACAAGGTAATCAAGGCTGCCATGCGCAGGTAAGTGCTTTTTCCGGCCATATTGGGCCCTGTAAGGATGATAAACTGAGATGCCTCATCATCAAAACGTATGTCATTGGGGACAAATTGTCCCGCGGGGAGCATCGCTTCCACTACAGGATGGCGACCGGAGCGAACCTGTACAATCGGCTCATCCACAATAGTGGGGCGACTATAGTTGCGTGCAACTGCTATCTCAGCAAGGTTGAGAAGAACATCCAATTCCCCTATGGTTTGGGCAAGTTCCAACAATCGTGCTGAAGCCGCG
>JAAYQZ010000069.1 GCA_012519025.1 Bacillota bacterium | reverse complement strand
AGTTTAGTAGATCGATTGGCTGAATTTGGGTTCACAGATGAGTCCTTGAATGTGGGGACACTTTATCGGACACTGAGGCGGTTGGAGAAAGGTGGGTTTGCCGCTTCCGATTGGGAGTCCAGCGGTCGGGGCCCCCGGCGCCGGGTGTACACCATTACTAAAGAAGGCCAAGAGGCGCTGGCCACTTGGATGGAGATTATCCGGGGTAACAAGAACCGCATTAAAAGGCTGCTTGCTCGTTATGAAGCAGATGAGCAATAAAACAAGGATGTGAATACAAATGACAACAGGTTTGATTTACAGCATTGCTATAGCAGGTCTAATCATTGGTTGGCTGAAGGATGCGGGGAAAACCAAACATGCTTTGGTGATCGGAATGCGTTCATTTGTCAAAATGCTGCCGACACTGCTGGCGGTTACGGGTTTGATGGGCATCATCAGCGGTGCTATTTCCCCTGAAACCATATCTCGCTACATGGGCCCTGATTCAGGCTATTGGGCCGCGGTGATTGGAGCATTTGTAGGGTCTATTACTTTAATCCCAAGTATTGTTGCTTTGCCACTGATCGGTTCTGTGTACAGTGCCGGTGCCAGCTCCACGGCTGTTGCCGCTTTTATTACGACCCTGAACATGGTGGGATTGGTCACTGCCCCTTTGGAAATGGAGCAGTTGGGCAAGCGGTACACTTTAGTGCGCAACGGGTTGAGCTTTGTCTTTGCGCTTTTAATTGCCATGGGAATGGGAGCGATTCTAAGATGACTAATGAAGTAACATCCACCAGGGGACGGGAAACCGCCCAGTACGCAAATACCGCTTTAGATCTGCGAGCATTTCGACCGGTGTTGGTGATGGCTGTTGTTTATGCAGTTCTTTGGGTTGGGTGGGCAGAACTTGCCGCTCGCTCATTGAAGGCTTTCAGGTTTTCGCTTCGGGAAGTAATGCTGATTATGCCCGGTATATCTATTATTATGGGGCTGTTTGAGGTTTGGGTGCCCAAGTCCATGATTGAAAAGCATATGGGTGAAGACTCCGGCTTAAAAGGCTATGTGCTGGCCTTTTTGTTTGGAACAGCTCCAACGGGACCGCTTTACGGCGCTTTTCCCATTGCCCGGGGCCTGTTTGAAAAAGGTGCCGGTGTCGGGGTTGTAACGGTGTTTTTAGGTGCGTGGGGATCAGCAAAAATACCCCAGCTTATGCTGGAGGCCAAGTTCATGGGTGTTAAGTTTACCATCACACGATTTATCTTGACTGCTTTAGGTGTAGGGGTGATGGCCACAATTGCCAGTCGGGTTGTAAACCGCGAGCTGATTTTCGGGGAATGACATTGCAAAGCGGCTGCCGGATGATTGTCACTGGCTCAGCCGGGCTCTGCCGCTTGCCTCCTTAGGTTTGAAATAATTGGCACAGGTCACCACCGACAATGGGAATTGAGCCTATGACATGGTAATAGCGGATCCTTTTCGATCATAGCGCAGGTTTTTTTAGCACCAGTGGTGGTCAACACAATTGCCGGCCTCATTGGAAACGTCACAGCGCAAGTGTGTTTCAATATTGGGACTGCATTAATGGCAGCGCCTTTCGCCTATTCCATTTTTTTATATACGGTAAATCAAACAAAAGCGGTATGCCTATCCGACCGGGAATTATAGATACTGTTGGAAGGTATCCCTGAACCGATAATGTCGACCACTCCCCATTTAGGCACTATCCGACGCATTTATCGTGAACCGGCGGCCTATAAAGGATTCTTATATCACTTGGGCAATATCATCTAATAGCATAGGTAACTTGGGCTGATGTAAGCTAAGAGACTTTTTAACGGAGGAATTGATATGAAAAAACTTGGTTTTGGCATGATGCGCCTACCTTTACTTCGGAACAATAAACAGAGTGCCGTACACCAAGACGAAGTCAACAAAATGGCTGATTATTTCTTGGAGAATGGTTTTAAATACATAGACACGGCATATATGTACCATGATTTCATGAGCGAAAATGCCGTAAAGCGCGCTTTTGTGGAACGGCATCCTCGGGAGGACTTCCTCTTGGCAGATAAGATGCCGGTAGCCATGGTTAGAACTGCCGCGGATTACCAGCGTTTCTTCGATGAACAGCTGGAAAAATGCGGTGTAGACTATTTTGATTATTACCTGCTTCACGACATCACTCGGCAGTGCATTGACAAAGTAGAGACCACAGGAGGTTTTGACTTTATCCAAGAGCTGAAGACCCGGGGTAAAGTTAAGCAAATAGGGTTCTCTTATCACGACACAGCTGATGTTTTAGATGAGATCCTGAGCAACCACCCGGAGGTAGATTTTGTCCAGCTGCAGATCAACTACGTTGATTGGAACTGTGATATAATCCAATCCCGCAGAAATTATGAAGTATGCGTAAAACACGGTAAGCCGGTTGTAGTGATGGAGCCCATCAAAGGGGGAACCTTGGCAAATATCCCAACAGAGGCGGAAAAGCTGTTTAAAGGCTTTGCACCGGAGAAATCCGCTGCAAGTTGGGCGCTTCGCTTCGCCGCCTCATTGGAAAATGTGATGATGGTGCTGGGCGGTATGAGCAACTTCGAGCAAATGCTGGATAATGTCGCAACTATGGCTGAGCTTAAGCCCATCAACAGTGAGGAACACAACCTCATCGATCAGGCTGTAGGCATTATCAATGATGCCACAGCCGTAGCCTGCACAAACTGCCGCTACTGTGTTAACCATGAACCGGGCTGCCTAGTAGATATAGCTATACCGGAGTATCTATCACTGTACAACGATGTGCACCGATTCGGCAGATCCTGGCCCACTACCCAAGCCTATCGCAATCTCACCAAAGAACACGGCAGCCCAGCAGACTGCACGGCCTGCGGCAATTGTGAAAGCCACTGCCCCCAGCATATAGATATTATCGAACAGCTGCAGCGTGTCGCAGAGATTTTTGGATGATTTTATTGGCTGCCGGCACGGAGCGGCAGCAGCCCGTGATCTGTCTGCAGGTGTTGCTGCGGGGTCAGCGCTCGCCTGGATTGCCGAGAAACGGAAGGCTGAGCTATATATCAAGTTCCCGGCCGCTGCTTTTTGCATTGGCCGGGTTTTTCTTCACCTTTACATATGCAAATGTTTCCTTTGTTCCCTCCGCTGCCACTAGCTAAGCCTTTTGCCTAAGGACAGACCCACCAGCTTTCCTCTCTTTTGATTCCCAAAAAAATATATTCAAGAGATGGTATAGAAGTGCCGATTTAATAATTGGTCAGCATATTAGGACTCCTATTACTTGCCTAAGTAGTGTGCCGTGTCATTAAAACGCCCACTCTTCCCTACTTTTGCCATCTCCACTAAGTGTTCCTCGCATACATATGGGATGGTGAGTATCGGAGTGTTCCAAGGAGTGATACATATGGTTATTGGGCGAGAAGCGCCCTTGTTTTTTGCCTTTGTATGGCCATATATTACTAATTCATAACAACTAAATGTAAAGAAGGTGCGTATCTTGAAAAGTATTGCCACTAAAATAGCCGCGCTTGCAGGTCTTTTGGTCCTTGCTGTGTGTGTATTCCTCGGTGTAATGGCCTATCAAAATGGCTCCAAAGCTGTTTTGGACGAGGTAGAACAAAGCCTGCTCTTGCAGGGTAAAAGTGCCGGCGATTATATTGATCAAGCACTGCAGGCAGACCTTGCGGTTTTAGAGACCTTGGCAGTTCGTCCCGAAATCGCTAGAATGAACTATTTTGAGCAGCAGCTGCTGCTTACGGAAGAGGGCAAACGGTTGAAAGAGTTTATGGCCCTGGGCGTAGTCGGATCTGATGGCATCGCCCGCTACAATGATGGGACAACGCCTGATGTTGGTGACCGTGACCATGTTATCGCGGCCTTTGCCGGCAAGCCGGCCGTCTCCGATTTTCTAATCAGTAGGGTGGACAACAGTTTGGTTTTAACGCTGGCAGTGCCAATTAAAGATAATGGTAAAGTTGTGGGTGTTCTTCTTGCCAAAAGTGATGGAACAAGATTGAGTGAAATCACTGATAGCCTTACGGCCGGCAGCAACTACTACGCCTTCGTCTATGATCAAAGTGGAACACTTGTGGCCCACCCCAACAGAGATTATGTCCTCGATCAGGCCAGTTTCTTCAAAGATGAGACACTAAAAGATGTGGGCAGAGCAGTATCAGAGTTGGGTTCAGCGGGAAGCGGCCTGATTCGCTACAACCTTGAAGGCACCAAGCGAATTTCCAGTGTGTTCCCCCTCTCTACCAAAGAATGGAACATAGGTTTTGGGATTGTAGAGAGCACAGTTTTGAAAAGCGTAAACTCTTTTAGAAATCTAGTCATCCTGCTTGCAGCCCTTGCCATAACCGCCGGCTCAGGTATTGCAGTCGTAGTTGGTCGGCGAATTGCAGGACCACTTCACTCAGTACAGGAGGTAATACAACGAGTGGCTGAGGGGGATTTCAGTACGTTGGTAGAGACAAATTCCCAAGATGAAATCGGGCAGGTAGCAGAGGCACTTAATACAACAATTCAAAGCATAGGCGAAGCCATGGGCCTAGTTAACGACACCGCCAATGAGTTGGCCGGTGCCGGCCAAGAGATGGCCGCTGCTTCTCAAGAGGTGAGTGCCTCCATTGAAGAAGTCGCAACTACCACAAACCAGTTTTCCAGCACTATTGATCAGATGAACAACAACACCCAAGACATGATTGGCAATGTGCGCGGGATATCGCAAAGGTCCGCTCAAGGAGAGTCGGCGATCGCAGGCATAATTGCCGATGTGGAACTGCTCCGCACTAACATTGCCCAACTGGTCCGTGATATTGCAAGCCTAGGCGGTCTCTCCGATGAGATAGGAGATATTGTCGGGGTAATAGACGAGATTGCAGAGCAAACAAACCTGCTTGCACTAAATGCTGCAATCGAGGCGGCGCGGGCAGGAGAACATGGCCGGGGTTTCGCAGTAGTAGCCGACGAGGTGCGGAAGTTGGCAGAGCAATCATCGCAAGCAACAACAAGGATTACTCGCCTGGTGGGTGAGATTCAAGCAGGGATTGGGATCGCGGTTCAGGGAATGAACGACAGCTCCGATCAGACTGTAAAAGTCACTGCTAATGTAGAAGAAAGTGGAAGGCTTTTACGGGACATACTGGACGGTATAGAGGAAATTGTAGGAGCCGTGGATGCCATCGCCGCTGGGCTGCAGGAAACAAACGCCGGAGGTCATGAGATCGCAAGCGCCTCCGAAGAACAGGCGGCTTCCATAGAACAGGTAGCGAGCTCCGCTCAAAACCTGACCATATTGGGGAATCAACTGCAAAGTCTGCTGAATCGTTTTAAGCTAAGCTGAGCGGACTTGCTTTGCTCCGGGGCTAGATTTGCTTTCCGGAGGCCGGTACAACCCCCGGAGGGGTAGTAAAACCCTCCGGGGGATTGCATTAATTGCCCTCACACGGTTGTTATAGCAATGTCCACACTGTGCCTTGGGGAGCAAAGGGGGAGAAACTCTTGGATTTCGCCGATGATCTGCACTTTTAACTCGATTGTCAGTTCTTCACTAAAGGTATTGTTGTCTGTATCCAGCGTAATGACGTCTCTGCCTGAGGTGCGAACGACATAGCAGCGCAGCTGCTCAGGACTTAGATTCCAAATCCCCAACACCTCGGCACTGCATTTTCTGAATGTTCCTGTATACAAAAGCCGCTCTACGAATTCCAGCGGAAATACTGTTCCATCGGGGGTAGTTAATGCAAGCTCTTTTCCCACGATAAACAATGCATTGACAATGAACTCCCCACTTTCGAGAATATCGATGTCGCATGCAGAGAGTGTCACTGTGACCACGCCGTCTAATACACTTCCTGCCGGTGCGTCGAATCCAAGGGGAACATCGACTTCATCATGCTCGAAATAAAATATTTCATCACATACGACGACATCAGTATTGAACGTATCGCAAGCACTCATTTTTTCCATCCTTTCTCAACTATTCCCATGCCGCCTATGGCAGAATGACGGCTGTAGATACACCAATATCAATCTGATGCCGAGGTGAGCATGATGGTAGGACCACTTGTCTTTCTTGTACCACCTTTACTTTGACCCGAACCGTTAACTCTTCGTCGAATGCGGCATCCTTGTTGAACAGTCCGGTCCCTTCATCAAACGTTGAAGGGTGCAAAGTGACAACATCGGTCCCGGCGATATTTACAATGCGGCACTCCAGATCAAGAAGCAAATCCGGATCGATTAACTCAAGCTCCACTGGGAAAGACTTTCTAAATTCCACCGTTCTCTCTAATCTAAAACCAAATTCCAAGGGAAATACCAATTCATCAGGTGTGGTAACTAACAATTCCTTTTGCACCATGAACACAATATCGGCAAAGATTCTGTTGAGTGCAAGCTCAACACGGGGTACACATTGGAGCACAGTCACAGTTACAACACCATCTATTGTGCTGCCCGGCGGTACCCGGATTTCACCGATGGGAATATCGAACTCATCATCTTCAAGGTAGAAGATTTCGTCACTGACTACTCTATCGATTATCACTGCTTCACACATTGCAGGACTCCTTCCGCTCGGTGGAGGTGGCAGCGGGCGTTCCTGGATGAAAGAGTAAATGCTGCCGGAGTCTTCGCCGCCGAAGTTGGCGAGACGGGCACCGATAACAACATCCTGTAAACCGTTGTTGGTCAGATCCCCAGTCCTGATCCCGGAACCGAAGCGGTCACCGGCTTCTTCACCCAAAATTCTAAGATCGGCACCGGCGGCGTCAAAGGCAAATACACCGAAACCTTTGTTTAAGAAAAGGTATACTGCCCCCACACTTTCCACAGTCCCCACATCATGGCGGGGTGCCCCCACGAAAATATCGGGTCCGTTTGTTAGATCCATGTCTGCTATGATGCAGGTCCGGCCGAAACGATCGTTTGGATTTTCCCCGTCTATTATGTGGTCAGCAAGACCGGTGTTTGCAGCGAAAAACGGAGCAGTCAGATTGCCGTTGTTGTAGAAGATAAATAGGGCTCCTTGATCCGGAGCAGTGCCGGGGTTAAAAAATGGGGCACCACCGATTAAGTCAAGATCACCATCGAGCCCAAGATCGCCGGCATCAATACTGGAACCAAACTGCATGCCGGCTTGGGAGCCTAATATGGTTTGATTTGCGGCGGCAGTCGTGGTGGGGAATGAGCCAAGACCGTTGTTTATGAAAATATATACAGCACCGGCTGAGAGCAAAGACAAGCTGGGGCTGTGCAGCGGTGAGCCGATTATGAGATCAACGCTTCCATCGCCATTGACATCCGCCGGCAGGATATTGATGCCGAACCCTTCATCTACACCGGAGGCACTTATTGTTTGGTTGGCATTGGTAGCAATTGTCGCGTAGTAGTTGGGCGGCCCTTGATTAAAGAAAACATAGACTGCACCGGCATCCTGAATAGTACCGATGTCGACCAAAGGTGCGCCTATGACAAGATCCGCCCGGCCATCGCCGTTGAAATCAGCTGTCGCTATAAAGCTGCCAAAATTCCCCATCAGTTGATTCCCGTCAATGCGGTGATCTGCGCCGGTGGCATCTGTGGCGAAATAGCTTGGTGCTCCCTGATTGAGAAACACATAGGCACTGCCCGTGTCGACAGCACCGTGATCTGCCCCAGGGGCCCCGATCACAAGATCCAAAAGCCCATCACCGTTGACATCGGTGATGACAGTGGAGGCTCCGAAAAAGTCACCTGCCCCTTCTCCTTCAATGATGATATCGGCATCGGCGGCATCTAAAATCGGTGTGCCATTGAAGCGTCCGGTTCCATCACCGAAGAAGATATAAACTTTGCCGATATCTTCTCCATTTTCTGCAAATCCGGCTCCTACGACCAAATCGAGAATCCCGTCGTTGTTTACATCCGCTATTTCACCGGTAGCACCCACGATAATAGTACCATCGACCTGAATCGAATAAGCTCCAAATTGATCGTTGTTTGTTTCACCGTCTATTCTCTGACGGCGAACTAGGTTAACAGCCAACTGTTCCACTCCTTCCGTGGATTTGTACAGTCCACACTTTATACCGTGATACCGATGTCAACCCTGTGCCTTGGATCACAGCCGGATACAGTCATCTGACGATCTTGTATGAGCATCAATTTCATCTGAATTGTCAGTTCTTCATCACAAGTCGCATCATTAAGCAGTGCCCCTGTAACAGGATCTATGGTAGATGGGTGTAGGGTGACAACGTCGGTGCCTGTGACATAGAGGATGTGACATTCAAGATCCAAAAGATAGTCGGGATTAATCGCCTCTAACTCCAGTGGAAGTACTTTGCGGTATCCAACAGTCCGTTCCAGCCTGAATCCAAACTCCAGTGGTATCAAGCTGCCTTCAGGCGTTGTGATGGTAAGCTCTTTTTGGATCATGAAAACCACGTCAACAAATATTTCGTTTAATGCAAGATCCACTCTGGGAGTACACTGCAGGACACTGACGGTGACAACGCCGTCAATGGTGCTGTCGGGCGGAACTGGGATTTCCCCAATTGGAATAGCAAATTCATCATCTTCAAGGTAAAAAATTTCATCGCTGATTACTCGAGGTACTAGAAGTTTTTCGCAAAACACCATAATCGGTTTCCTCCTTTTTGGTCTATCCGGCTTTATGGCCGAGTGATATATATGTATTGCACTCATTTTAGAGTGCAATGAGAGGAAACCCCTGTCTTTTGTAAAACTGCCAAGGGGTCCCTTGGCAGTTAGACTTTACTTCTTAGATGCAGTTTTGGACCCTGATATAACAAATTGGGTTTGGGCCACCGCACCTGGAGGGATGCTGCTGCCTTTAGTAGGGATTCGCCGTGTGGTTGGTGGTACAGTTTTTTCTTCCTCATCTTTTATAGCAGACACTCCCCCACCCCTGCGTTTCCCCACCATGTAAGCCAGGAATAATATCGCCGCAAAGGCGTTGGAGCCCAGTATTCCAATTAAGGCCCCCATCGTAAGATCATTCAATGTGATCACTCCCAGTGGACAATTTTGTGTTCGACACTTGCAGGGGTGGGCGGGTATGCACATCTGCAGCTGGATCTCCCGGAGCAGTTTTATATTGATTTTTATACAAAGTGTTTGGTCAAAGCTGGCGTTAGCGGCTTCATTGGGAGATGATGGGTGTAGAGTGATTTGGTTGGTGATTGAGGTTATTTTGGCACGACACTCTACTGTATCAATTGAATCCAAGCAGGTAAGACCAAGACTGCTGGGGACACAACATGTGTAATGCAAAACAGCCTGCATCCGAAAGGCAAACTCCAGTGGGTAGGTTTCTCCACCAGGTGTAGTAGCAGTGAGTTCCTCCTGCACCATCAATGCTACTTGCACCAATATGTGATCGGCTTTTATGTCAATGATCGGCTCACATTTGAGCACGTTAACACATGTTTCTTCGGTGATTGTGCTTCCACAAGGGATAGAAACGGAGCCTATGGAAATGTCGTTATTTACTCTTCCCACTGCAAAAGTTTCATCACACAGCACTTCATGGACTAAAATTGTTTTATGAAAACCCACAGCACCACCCCTCGCCAAGCGTCCCTTTTTACATCTATATGGTTTGAAGAGACGGTTGCAATGGGCCGGAACTCCTATTTTCCCTAAGCCCACAAAATGGTTCAAATAATAGACAAAGGGAAATTAGGAAACACCGGTGAAATACGGAAGTAGGGACCAAGGTCCGATGGATTCAATAATCTTGACGGCCGAGGCACATCAACCTATGGGAGGGAAGATAATGGCAAAGTTGTTGTATCAAGGTCACGGCAGTTTTAGGGTTGAATCAGAAGCAGGCACAGTCATTTACTTTGATCCATATGCAGGCGAAGGTTATGACAAACCTGCCCATTTTATCCTCATCACCCACCAACACAGTGATCACAATCAGGTGGCAATGGTACCTAAAACCTCAAACTGCAGGGTCATCACTTGGGAGGACGCGTTGGCCGGTGGAGAACAGCAAACGCTCACACTTGAACACGGTTCCGACACCTTAGTCGTAGAAGCCGTAGAAGCGGGCAATGAAAATCATGACCCCAGCCAGTGTGTCGGCTATATACTTACCATTGATGATGTCAGTATATATGGAGCCGGGGATACTTCCCGCACTGGGGAGATGGAAACAATGCGTACACGAAAACTCGATTATGCTCTCCTGCCCGCAGACGGGGTTTACAACATGGATCTAGATGAAGCCATGGAATGTGCTTTAGTTATCGGAGCCAGACACACTATACCTATCCATCTTAAGCCTGGTGCCCTTTTCAGCCGGGAACGAGCCGAGAAATTCAATGTGCCGGGTCGCCTGATACTTGAACCCGGGCAAGAAATAACCCTTTAGCAGAATCAATTTATTAAAGCACAGCAGGAAAACAGATTTTCAGGAAGGTGATCTTCGAGTGCTTTGTGTTATCTTTGAAGTAGTGATCAAAAAAGAACATATGAATAAATACTTGGGTTTAGCGACAGGGCTCAAAGAGGACTTGGAATCAAGTGAGGGATTCATTAGGGCGGAACGATTCGCAAGTATTCAAGATGACAGGAAACTGCTCAGTCTATCAGTGTGGGAAAGCGAAGAGGCTGTGTGCCGATGGAGAAACCGGGCCAAACATCGCTTAAGCCAAAGGCAGGGTAGAGATTCCTTGTTTGAAAGCTACACGATTACCGTTACAGAAAAACTTCGCCAGTACACACTTACAGACAGACATGAAGCACCCGAGGATTCCAACAAAGAGTTCGGTGTTTAAAGATGCTGTATAAAAACTCCCGTGCACAGGCCCGGGAGTTGGGAACTTCAATTTGAATTTGTGTCCTACAAGAGCTTTGCAGCCCATTCTGCCTCTTTAAATCCCACTAGGACAAAATCATCGCCCACTAAAACAGGCCTTTTAACCAGCATACCATCTGTGGCCAAAAAATCTATTTGTTCTGCTTCACCCATAGTCGGTCGCTTTTCTTTTAGATTATGTGCCCTGTACTGCATGCCGCTGGTGTTCCAGAAACGACTTAACGGCAGACCGCTCATCTCATACCATGTTTTTAATTCCGCCGCGGTGGGATTATCTTCTTTGATATCTCTTGATGCGTATGTTAAACCGTGCTCATCCAGCCACACGCGAGCCCTTTTGCAGGTCGTGCATCTTGTGTAGCAAATAAACTGCATGTCCACCCCTCCAGCTAATCTGTTCATTTTTGCTGCCTTAGTATCAGATGGCTGCCGGCATCAGCCAGCAGCCTACCAAGCAGCAGTGTTTGTATTATCTTATACCAAACAGTTAAACAGCAGTTTGAAGGTTCCGTGGGTTTGTGCCCTAAACTGAACAGGAGTGCCAAACATAACGACTTCACCTTCACCTTGGCTGACTAATATGCCGGCAGGTTGATCAACAATTAGATCCTCACCAACTAATCTGCCGCTTTGTAAGACATCAGCCTTTTGATATCTCATAAACACTTGGTACTTCTCTGCTCGAAATCTTTCATTAATTTTTAAAATCGGGCTGTCATAGTTATAAATGGCGAGCTCTTTCGGCATGCCGTAAGCAATTTTATGGGTGGGATCAATATCTGCCCATAAAGTGGAACCGTGTGTGCTGTACTCATTATCTGTTAAGCCTTTGCCGGCGTTCTCGAGATTATAGCCGAAAAGATCGATGGCGAAATCACAGGACTTGTCCAAAGTGATGAGCCTGCCGCCGCTGTTGACAAACGCTTTCAACTTATCCATACCAGCCTCGCCTATGCCGCTTTTGTACTCTGCGGGGACTGTATCCCCAAACCACTGCAGCATACTTTTCGTCCTTTCATCTTTGGGATCGGTGGGATCCACGATGAAATCATATCGGTCACTTGGCACAATTAAAACATCGATTCTGTCTGAAAGATCTCCGGAAAGAATGTCCTGATCCATGATCGTCTGATACTCAAAGCCGAACTTTTCCAGAAGCAGCCTTGTCCAGCCCTCATCTGCATTACCGCCCCAATACCTTTGGAATAGACCAATCTTAAGTTTTTTCGCTTCAGTTAATTCAAACCCCTTAAGATCATCTTCTTTAAGCGGTACCACGGGAACCCCGGTTTTT
>JAAYQZ010000068.1 GCA_012519025.1 Bacillota bacterium | reverse complement strand
TTGGCAGTATAAGCACCACCGAGGGTCAGGCCAATCAGTTCAAAGTTATCGGCAGTAAGCTTCAATGTTGATTTGTGTTCGCCGACGTCGCCGGCTAAGAATGTCTCAAAGCCATCGTCGCCAACGCTTTTGTAACTTACGTCCCAAGTTGGACGCAGGTCATCTTCATCGTCCTCAGGCTCAGGGCCATAGGATTTGCCAACAGTGATCAAGTAACCGGTCTGCTCGGCTTCGTTGGTTGCATAGGCGAGTGAGTAGTCAGCTAATGCAAGCTCACCGCTCAGACCTACACTGTATGCCCAATCGTCTACGGCGTCATCGAGATTCATATCCGGCTGTGCATTAGGCTCTCTCCACATGCGGCCGTACTGAAGATCGATAACAAAGGCATCGCTTATTTTGTAAGCTGCATTGACTAGGCTGCCGAAATTGGCGGCGTACTGTTTTTCAAATTCGTCTTTATCATCCTGCCAATCTTCATCATCCCATGGACGGAAAAGCTGGATTTCTGTATCGAGATTGCCAAGCACTACGTTGGCAGCAACAGCCTTCATGTCGCCACCTTCATCGTCCATGATGAACTCGTTGTAGCGAGCAGCAATGTCCTCTTCATCTCGCTTGCCTGCATACAGGCTCCGGAGAGCTTTGTCAGTGGCCACTTCAAGGGTGAGATCCTTGAGTTTGAGCTCATTACCATCCTCTTTATAACCGAAGATGTCGACTACGCTGGCTATGCCGGCGTTGATAGTTACGCCGTCAGCGGGTGCAGCCTCAAGATTCAGCTTAAATTCTTGCTGAAGCTTGGCTGTGCGCTTGTAAACATCGTCATCATCCCTGTCGTGATCACGGGGATCTTCCCACACTTCCAGGACCCAGTCATCATCATCGGGATCCTCAAAAGCCGTGTCCTTAGCAACTATACCAACTGTATGGAACAGAGTTTCGGTTGAGCCGGAGAGTTTTACCTTCTCGTGGTCAGCCACGAAGTCGGCAAATTCTTCAGCTGTTGCCTTCTGTTCAGCATCAACTACTGCGAGATGCTCAGTGGTTTCAGCCTGGGCATCAGCCAGGTCGTAGATCTCTTCCTGCATGAAAAGGTCAGCGACTCTGAGAGAGATAACATCTTCAACAGTCTCTGCCTTGTGCTGGGCGAGGTCTTCTTCCAAGGCGGCAATGCGAGCTGTGTTGTCGACAACAATGGTCTCCAATTCAGCAACGCGAACACCTAGGGACTCGAGTTCCGGACCGAATTCTTCGCTCATCGCGGCGATTTCAGTCTCAAGCACCAGGGTGGTTGCCTCAAGCAAGATGCGGACAGACTCTACGTCGCCTTCCAGAGCTGCAATGGCAAGGGCCAAATTGCGGATTTCCTGGGTGTTTTCTTCGGCGGCATAGGCGGCATCTTCAGCTTCACGCTGGGCACCTAAGGCCAGCTGCAGTGCATAACCGGCTGCCTCTTTACCGGCAGTTGCGGTTGCCTGGGCCTCGTCGGTTGCGGCTTTAACGTCAGCGGCGTCGGCGCGGGCAGCATCTGCCACTGCAAGGGCGCGATCGGCCTTCTGATCAGCCACTTCCACCAAGGTAGCTGCAACTTCGGCGTCAAATTTTAAGTCATCGATAAGCCGTCTGGCTGCTGCTACGTCAGCTTGGAGTTCCTCTATGTCATAAGCATTAAAGTCGGCACTTGATTGTGCATTTGCTACTGCAGCCATGAGACCCTGCAGATCTTTTGCAGAAAGGGCTTCATCAGCTAGTTGGTCAACAACCTGCGGCTCAAGGCCTGCTACTTGCTCAGCCACCATGTCCGCTACGACCTTAGCGATAACTGCTTTGGCTTCATCGGTGAGCTCGAAGGGGCGGTCAACCTCTACAGGTTTTTCCACAACTACGCGCTCAACAACTTTGGCGTCCGGCAATTCAACACCGGCGAGCTCGCTGTCCACATGGGCAGATAGCTCCGCCTTGACCCGAGCCATTTCCTCGGTCATGGCTTTGGCCACTTCAGCGTAGATGTCGTCGGATAGACCGGCAACACCGGCTTTTACCTCGGCACCAACCTCAGCGGCTATTAAAGTATCGAGACGTCCAAGTACTCTGGCGAACACCATGGCCATCTCATATCGGGTAAACTGTCTTTCTCCCTTAAAAGAACCATCGGGATATCCAATAATCAAACCTGAAGCTGCCATTTCAGCAACACTGTCATATGCCCAGTGATCTTTGGGCACATCAGCAAAAGGCATGCCTGATGCGAAAACTGGCATTACGATGCTAGTTACCATAAGTAAAGCAACCAGCAATGCTAAACCTTTCCTCTTCATTAAAGTTAACCCCCTTTAAATTGCGTTTCTCCTCATTATATATAGAGCTTCCGCAGTGAATCCGCGATTGGGGGTGAGTGACCTTGTTTCCTCACCGCGTATTGGGATTTCAGGCGGAGTCTCTTCTCACCGGTCTGTTGAACAGTCGTGTCTGTTCGGGGGGCACCTCCTTCCTGGCCACCTGTTCCAGACCAGCATATTAAGGACATTTATCCTGTATTACTATTATTTCGGGAACACCTGTAAAAGTCCTTCCTCTGCATCCACAAAATACTCAGACGTTTTAAAAACCATTTTTTGGATCTAGATTATAGCAGTATAATCTACAATAAACAAGGGTGGGGTGGGTGGCACAATCTGTTGTTCCATGGGAGTGTGATCTGCTTGGAAGTATTTTGCTGCCTTGTAGTGTTAGTCAAGACGTCGGGGAATTCCTCCTTGATTCTTGAACACAAGATGTAAAATTTATGATCCGGACTCTGATTCGGGCTCTGTTACCAATTTTACTTTTAAAGGCCCAATTGCTGTCCAAATATTGTGTTCCGCTACTGCACTGACTTTCACACTTCCTTGGTGGCTTCTTACAGCGGCAATGGCGTTGAGAAACTCATCTACACTCACATCTCCTACAGAACCATCCATTTTAGTCACCATACCGTAATTGAGGCCGGTTATACTGACAGTCTGCAAAAGTCCTAAAAGTGCCCTTTCGATATCTGATGGGTTTTTGGTTTCGATGGTAATTGAACCGACAACTTCATCTTTCCGATAGATTAATTTGTTGGGATATGTGGCAACGCGAACTATTACAGGAGCCCCCACTAGGGTGTTGCTGATAGACACGGCTCTGACTACGAATTTCTCTTTTTGACCGGCCAATGTCTCTAATACATAGTTGAAGTGCTCTTCAGATTCGACTTGAACTGCACTGGTTGTACCGTCGATAATCACGCCTCGCTCCAAGGCTATGATTTCAACCTGTCTTAAAAAGGCCAAGACTTCAGCCCTCGTGCGGTCAATGGATTCCCCGCCATCTATAATAGTAGAAAGCAATATTTCGCCGCTTTGGAAAGCAAAATCTCCGTGCTGAATTTCCTGCAGTCTTCTAGTGGCCTCCGCAATTACCTGTTCTTGGCGGTGAATGTAGGACTCATATTCCTCTGAGAGCAGAGCCATTTGGTCTCGCATTTGTTCCTCGGTTTCCTGCAGTTCTTTAATCCTTTGATCTAGACGTTCGTTGATTTGCCTCATATTGTCATAGCGCTTTTCTTCTCTGCTCAATTGGGCGATTGCATTGTTGAGCTCGGTTCTTGTGGAATTTAACTCACCTTTAGCCCGGCCAAGATCAGCAACAGCCTCTTGATACTGCTGCTTGGCAGCTTCGTAATTCTCTGTGATCCCAACTAAGGCTTCCTTAGCATCATTCATCTCTTGCTCAGCTTCATCCCGCTGAACGATGGCTTGGTGAAGTTTTTGGCTCAATGCTTCATATTCCTGGGCCAGTTCTTGGGTTTGAATCGCAAGCTCGGCGGCTTGTTGTTCTTGGGCATAAAGCTCATCTTCCACTGTAAGCAGCTGTTCTTTGGTGCTTTGATACAATGCTTCGCTGGTGGTTAAGGCATCTTTAATCTCCCGCATGTGAAAAAGTGCAGTCCGCACGTCTTGCGATACGAAAGTAAGTGTCGCCATGGATGCTCCGGCAATGATCACACCGGTTAGGATGGTAATAATAATTGATGTATGTTTGGGGCGCAGCCCAAATAGGCTTAGACGCTTGCGGCCGATTTTCATGCCGATTTTGTCGCCCAGATAGGCGATTAGGCCCCCTATAAATACTAAGGCGGCGATCAAATTCAGCCCATACATCAAAACACCACCTTCCTTTAGTGAGATTACTTGCGCGCGGTCTTATATATCAGGCTCAAACCGATGACAACCATAACAACATTTTGTATCCATGCTCCCGCCGCGGGCGGTAGATATCCCCCTTGGGCCAGGGCACTGCCGGCTGTCATGATTAGGTAGTAGATAAAAATAACGATAATGCTGAGGCCGAAGCCGACGCTTGATGCCGAGCGGTGAGACTGAATCCCCAAAGGGGCGCCGACAATGGCAAAAACTAAACTGGCCATAGGTATTGCCCATTTCAAATGCCAATCAACTTCCAAACGCGCCACCTCTTTACCTTGGGAGCGCAGTATCTCCATATGCTTAGACAGCTCTTTAATATTCATCTCATCGGGATCTTTTTGAGAGGCAATTATATCTCTCGGTTTTTGACCAATGTCCACCGGTTGTCTGCCACCGGCAAAGCGCATGGTCACCGTCTCTCCGGCCTCATCGTGAAAATGGGTGATGCCGTTTTCCATAAACCAACCATCGTCATCCCACACCACCCTGGGGGCGTAGGTTGTTTCCTTGGGACGGCTTTTATCCAGTGTAACTATGGCTACATCTTCCATAGTTTGCAGTTCGCTGTCAAAACGTGCGGCATATAGAAACCATTCCAAAAAGTTGCTCTTGTACCTTTTTAGAATAACATTCCTGGTGGTTCTGGGCAAGGTTTGGCCCCGCATCTCGGCAAAAGTAACCTTATAAGCAACATTGGCGGCAGGCACTACCGTTTCATTGATCAAAAGTGTTAAACTGCTCATTACAAGACCGATAACCAGCACTGGTGCCATAATGCGGATAAAACCGATACCTCCGGCCTGCATGGCCACAAGTTCACTGTTAGCAGACAGCCGACTTAAAGACAGAAGCACTGCAAGCAGCACAGCCATGGGAAAAGTATAGACAATTATTTGGGGCAGCTGAAATAAAAAAAGCTTGCCAACCATATTAAATGGTGCTCCTAAATCCATTGCTATGGTCACAACCCGCAAGAGATCTGTGCCAATAAAGAGGCTTGTAAAAGCACAGATCCCAAACAACATGGGCATAACCATTTCCTTAAGCACATACCGATCCAAGATCCTCATAGGCTGAACCGCTCTCCCAAGTAGAACTTACGAGCAATATCGTTTGTGGCAACATCCTCGGAAGTTCCCGACACTAAAATGCTGCCATCGTGCATAATGTAAGCACGATCCGTAATAGCCAGAGTTTCCCTGACGTTGTGATCAGTGATTAATATTCCCAATTCCCGCGTGCGCAAATGGGCAATAATGGACTGCAGATCAGCTACTGCAATAGGATCAACCCCAGCAAAAGGCTCATCTAAAAGCAGTATTTTGGGTTCTGCTGCAAGCGCCCGCGCGATCTCGGTGCGCCTGCGTTCTCCACCGGAAAGCATGTAAGCTTTGCTGTGACGCACCCGTTCAAGTTCAAACTCAACCAACAGTTCTTCCATGCGGTTTTCTTTTTCCCCGCGGGAAAGATCCATAAGCTCAAGTACGGCTTTGAGATTGTCTTCCACCGTCAGTTTGCGAAACACCGATGCTTCTTGGGGTAAATAGCCGATTCCCTGTCGGGCGCGAATATGCATGGGAAGTGAAGTAATATTTTGCCCATTAAAAAAAATGCTGCCTTCATCAGGCCGTTCCAGTCCAACTATCATATAAAAAGTGGTGGTTTTACCTGCTCCGTTGGGCCCCAACAGGCCTACGACCTCACCTTGCTCAACCTTTAAGCTGACATTGTCCACTACCTTCCTGCCGCTGTAGGTTTTGGCCAATCCCCTAGCTTCTATAGCCACGAAATCACCCGCTTTGCTAGCCGACTTTCAAGAGATCATTTCGGCAGCGATGCTCTAAGTCCCTTTGCTGATCCACGGTTTGGGCCTTGGTAACTTCAGCCACCATCCAATTCTTATTCTGCCGATGTTTTCCCTTACTAAATATACTTACAAAAGCAGCTGTGCTCTATTCTTTTACAAACCTGTTTCTTGCCACAGATCCAATAACACATCAGCCATGCGTTCAGACCCCCGGGGCTCACCCATCCGCTCTTGTCCCACCCGGGCCATTTCTGCATGCTTCTTGGGGTCAGACAAAATGGCAAGTACTGCCCGACCCGCATCTTCGGGTGCTTTGGCCGTCCAAAGCGCATTCCCCAGGAGACGTTTCTGCATGAGCATAAATTTTTCCGTATATTGTGCCCCAGGGCCGGGAAAAGCCACTACCGGTTTTCCCATACCTGCTGCCTGCTCATTGGCTGTACCAGCGAGTCCCACACACACGGAACTCTGCTCTAAGACATCACCAAATCTGCCCTGGGCAAGCAGCAAAGGCACAGAGCCTTTAATAAATAGCATTTCCCGATCACTTTTAGCCGACGGGGTGGGTGCATCGGCTGTTCTCCAACCTTGTTCATACAGGATATCTGCGGTCCGGGCCAGTGAAATATTGCCGGCCAGCGCCACTGCTAAACCTATGTCAGGGCTTCCGGCAGCAATGATGTCCATCATTTTGGAGATTAGGGGCAAGTTCAGATACGCCTCTTCCCGGCTGCCGGGTAAAATCCCGACTATTTTTCTGCCGGAAAGGGTCGGGAACCCCCGGCCGGTTGGGAAAATTGCGTCCATCATTAAGTTGCCAAC
The DNA here is from genome assembly GCA_012519025.1 of Bacillota bacterium. Classification (GTDB taxonomy): domain Bacteria; phylum Bacillota; class Limnochordia; order DTU087; family DTU087; genus JAAZMF01. The sequence continues at coordinate 13,827 of JAAYQZ010000068.1, read as the reverse complement.
ATACTTAGCCGGGATGCTGGCAGCACTAAGGTTAGTCGCTGTTATTTGATCCCTTGTTAAAACCAATTGGCAGTGCTTTCTCATCAAGTACCGCTCTATGGCCAAATGGCTGCGTATATGATCCGATTTAGCTGTGGGAACAAATACCAAAGGTTTGGGACAGAATCGAAATGCCAAATACAAAGCGTAAATATCCCCGACCGCTACGGTGTATGTGATTCGGGGCCTGAGTACCCTTAGGGCCTGCCACTGTTGGCGGAGCAGTTTTATAAACCCGGCTTTGATATCTTCCTTTACGGCGCTAAAGCTTTGACGAACCCACCCCCCGGAGGGCATTTCTTTTTGCACACCTACGATCTCAACGGGAAATCGCCGGTAAACATCGCCCTTTCCGACTACAGGGAAAGCTAAAATATCCAGCTCCTGTGTCCGTTGATATAATGCTTGGGCAAGTACTCCACCCAAAAGATCCTCACCATGGCCATTGCTTATGAGAAGTATGCGCTTTTTGTTATGATCCGGCATTTTGACAGTTTCCCCCAAATACCAGGCTGTTTATTTAGGCCGTGTGAATTGTATTTCCGTTTAATGTGTGTTGTCTCTTCCGGCTGTTAAAAGCTCCTCTTCACGAAATTGGGCTGTATAAAGTCGCCAATAGAGACCCCGCTGTCTCATCAGCTCTTCATGGGATCCTTTTTCCACAATCCTCCCGTCTTCAATTACGGCGATGCGGTGGGCATTTCTGATGGTAGAAAGCCGGTGCGCTATAACGAATGTGGTGCGATTGTGAGTCAGCCGTGTGAGCGCGTCCTGCACCAATTGTTCAGATTCAGTATCCAATGCAGATGTAGCCTCATCCAAAATTAATATGCGAGGTGCTTTCAAAACAACCCTCGCTATGGCCAGTCGCTGACGCTGCCCGCCTGATAAACTGGTTCCCCGTTCCCCAATCAGTGTATCATAACCCATGGGAAGCCCCATGATGAAGTCGTGTGCATTGGCTGCCTTGGCTGCAGCCACAATATCCTGATCAGATGCATCGGGACGTCCGTGTAGGATATTTTCCCGCACGCTTACGCCAAACAAGATGGTTTCCTGTGGAACTAGCCCAATTTGGCTGCGCAGCTCTTTTAGACTGATTTCTCGAAGGTCAATGCCATCTAGGCGGACAGTGCCTTTGATGGGATCATAGAACCTGGGCAATAAATTCACTAAGCTTGTTTTACCGGCACCACTGGGGCCGACTAAGGCGATGATTTCCCCGGGTTCCACCGTTAAGTTGATATCTTCAATGACTGGTTGGTCGTGAACATATGCAAAGCTGACCTGTTCATATGTCACATGGCCTTTTACACCGTCCAAATATATTGGTTTGACAGGTTCTTGTACTGCCGGTTGTTCGTCTAAGAGTTCGAAGATGCGATCAGCTGCCCCCATGGCCTGCTGCCATACCCCGAAAGCTCTTGTTAAAGAACCGACGGGTTGGGAAATCATACCTATATATCCTAAGAAACTGACTAGTTCACCCGGTGTGAGACGTCCGCCGACTACTTCCCGACTGCCGTACCATACAACAACCAGCATGCCGCCGACTAAAAGCAGTTCTGCCACAGGCCAAACCATGGCATTGAGCCGGGCAGAACGCATTCCTGCTGCCATGCTGCGGTGGTTTTCGTGGAGAAATCTGGCTTGTTCCTGTTCTTCCATGTTGAAAGCCTGGATCACCCTGATCCCTAAAAGATTTTCCTGCAGGATAGAGCTCAAATTGGCGACTCTTTCCTGAATGGCACGGCTGAGCCGACGAAGATGTGTGCCATAGAGATTTGCTGCCCAAACCAAAACAGGTAAGGTAAACATCGTGACTAAAGCAAGTTTCCAATGGAGTATTAACAGCATCACAGTAATGCCGCCGGCAATCAGGCCGTCTCGCCAAATGTCGCCGAGTCCGTTGGGGAGGCTTGCTTGAATTAAGCCAACATCACTAATAACGCGGCTGACTGCTTCCCCGGTTCTGTGTTTTTGGTGATAGGCCAACGTTAGGCTGTGCAGCTGTTCAAAGATGTCGTTGCGCAAGTCAACTGCGACTCTTTGGGAAACAAATGCCATTGAATAGACTGCTGTATAAGTGAAACCGCCTTTAATCAGGAAAAGTAAAAATACCAGAAAAGCAAAGTAAGTTAAATATTTCAAAGACGCTTCTTCTAAAAGCAGGTGGTCAAATAAGCCTCTGCCAAGCACAAGGGGCAGTGCAACCTGTACGGAGGCAAGTATCAGGATACTTGCGAGCCCCGCGCCGAGTATAAGTCGATAAGGCCGAAGGTAGCCAATTAATCGTTTGGTGTTGTTCACCTATCTATCCTCTCCTTCGCTGCCCGAGCCCGCCTCTCTTTCCCCCCATCCCATTTTCTCAATAACACTAAACCGGATGCTGTTCTAGGGCCGTTTTGATGATTAAGGCCATAGTGCGGGTAGCTCCCGGTTTCCCCATAATCTGTTTTAAATGTCTTGACATACTTTCCAATTTTTCCGGTTTTCGCATCAAATCTCCCACAGCCACAGCTACATCCTCCGGCCTGAGCTCCCCTCTTAGTTCCGGTACGATTTCTTTTTGTGCCCACCTATTGGGCTGTGAAGTAAACTGAATACGTTCAGCATAAGCTAAAACCGCCTTGCGTTTGAGCTGTTTGCCAATCAAAGGCAAACTCCCCACCAAACCTGGAATCCCCTGGAGGGGAATAAGTTCAGGCTTATTTAAAGGGGTGATAACTACCATCGGTAAACCAAGAGCTGCCATTTCTGCTGTGTTGCTGCCGGGGATGGTGATGGCCAATCTGGCGGCTGCCATAAGATCGTACTGCCAGCCCTGTACACACGAAAGTTCCAGTCCGCTCCAAGTTTTTAGATTCCAAATGCGCCCCAATACATTGTCGGGGGTTATGTCTTTAAGTTCCCCGCCAACGCCTCCTAAAATATCGCTGGCACTTTCTAGGCTTTCCGTAAGCTGCTCTTCTGTTACAAATGGCGAAAGCCCAACTGCAAATTGGACAGTTTTAAGATCGCGGGCGATAATCTCTGCACTGCCGAGCAGCATAGGCAAAATATGCTTGATTTCGTAGGGGCGGCTGCCGGCAAATAGTCCGATCAACGGTTGGTGTTCATCGAGCCGGAGTGTGTTTAGAAAGCTCTTTCTGGGCCATTTCAAATTAACAGCATCAAGCATTAGGTTTCCCACCACATGAAGTTTCTCACTTTCACCGCCGGCTTTCACCGCCTGGTTTTTTGCTTGTTCGTGGGGCAGGAAAAATCCAGAAAAGTGATTTTGCCACTGCACCCGGCCCTCTGTATAGGCAAAAGCAGGATAGCCTAATCTGCGGGCCAAAAGAACAGCGTAGATCAAATCTCCGCCTAAAAAAAGCACTGCACCTTTCGATCCCGGTGTGAAGTCCGGAAGGTTTCTGCCGGCCAAAATAAATAAAAGCAATTGTTTGCGGTCAAAAATGCGTCGCACACCGGGTAATGCCGCAACAATTGCTTCCTCCCGGCCGCTGGCAAAAGGGCATGGAGGTATGAAGACCGTAAATTCGGCTTGTGGCAGTATCTCGTTGAGTGCCTTTAGGGACGGAGTCAGCCATGCTGCTACTTCGCCCGGACTGTTGGCAGTAATAATGATATCGAGCTTTCCGTCGTTCAACTGTATTAGAACTCCTTTGGATTTTAACTCCCGGCCTTCTTAAGCCGCATTTCTGCTTCTGCCGCTTCGATTACAAGCTGAGCCGCCCTAGATATAGCTCCACTTTCACCCAGCCGCTCCCGCATGGCTGTATAGTCCCTCAGCATGCGTTTCCTTGCTTCCGGCTGCCAAAGTTTAGTCAGTTCCGCTCCGATTTTTTCCGGCACTGCCTCGTTTTGCAGAAGTTCAGGTACAATTTCATCGTCACATATGATATTAGGCAAAGCCACACGGGGTATTTTAAGAATCATCTTGGCAGCAAAATATGTGGAGTAAGATGTGCGGTAAATTACAACTTGAGGCACATCCAAAAGTGCCGCTTCCAAAACGGCTGTCCCGTTGGCTATCAATGCCACTTCGGCGGCGTTGAGCACCTCGTGTGCTTGGCCCGACACCACCATTGTGTCTATATCACTGTCTGAGGTAATGCGTTTGATCTCCTCCAGAGCAGAAGCGTGGGCTGCCGGGATCACAGCTTTTATATCAGGAACAGCCTTTTGTAAGATGCGCACAGATTTCAACATAATGGGCAGCAAGCCCTTAATTTCTTGGCGGCGACTGCCGGGCAAAACGGCAACTATAGGTTGTGCCTCATCAAGTCCAAGGTTGGCTTTAGCTGTTTCGATCGCCAGCCTTGCAGGCACTATATCCAAAAGCGGATGTCCAACATACTCCACATCTGCTCCAGCTTCTTTGTAAACTTCGTATTCAAAAGGGAAAATGGAGATTACTTTGTTAACTGTTTCGGCGACTTTGTTGGCCCTGTCTTTGCCCCACGCCCAAGCCGAAGGACTGAAATAGTACACACAGGGGATGCCCTTGCGCTTGAGAATTTCAGCAAACCGCATATTAAAGCCGGGAAAATCAATTAGTACCACTACATCAGGCTGCTGCCGATCGACGATTTCTCCCAAACGCAAAAGCACCCGGCGCAAAATCTGTGCGCTTTTTAGGGCTTCGATAAATCCCAGTGTGCTGATGGATGTGGGGTTGTATAACAGGCGCACATTGGCCTCTTTCATTAGGTCCCCACCCATACCGAACAAACGGGCCTGGGGCCGCTTCCGTAAGATTTCTTTGGCCAGGTAAGCGCCGTTTAAATCGCCTGAGGCTTCCCCGGCTACCAACATTATTTTCGGAGCATGCATTATTTATCGCCTCCGATTTAGAGCCGGCCGCAGCCGAATGCGCTCCCGATTATCCCTATTTTCCGGGATCCACCAAAACAATGCTTACTTTGTTTTCATCTGCCTGCCTGATAACCTCAGCTACATTAACAACAATCGTTTTGCCTGCTTCCAGTGCAAGTGCATCAAGCCCGCCGGCAATCACAGTTTTAATAGTTTCAGGGCCAACTGTAGGCACATCAAAGCGCGGATCTTGATTGGGTTTAGCTATTTTCACGGCCACACCACCGCCTTTGGCTAAGGTACCACCGCGGTTGATGGTAGCGTCTGTCCCGTCAATAGCCTCGACTGCCAGCACAGCGCAATCTTTGACAACCACTGTTTGGCCAACATCCAGCTCAGCCAAGGTTTTGGCAATTTTAACACCGTGTTCAATGTCCTGCCAAATGCCTTTGGTCGGAACCGTTTCCGTAAGCACCCCGGGACCCATAAGTGCATCCTGCAGGAAATCTGTTTGAGGCTTGACAGTAATCCCCTCTTTGGCTAAGTCCTCTACAAATGCTTCGATCATGGCGTGGTTTTCCCTTTGACGCAAGTTTGCCAAAAGGCCCTGCAGCCGCCTATCGAGTTCTAAATTGGTAAACAGCAATCCCCTGGAAACATTTCCCAGGAAATACACATCAAATACCTCTTCGGTTTTGAGTATGTCGATGACTGTCTGCCACTGTCCGATGGAGACAGGGTGGATGCTTGAAGCCACTTCAGCTAAATCGGCTCTAGGCTGCCCTGTCAAATCTATCACCAGTACTTCATGTCCCATTTTCAATGCTCTATTTGTGAAAAACTTCGGTAAATTACCTTCGCCTGCTAATACGGCTACTTTCGCCACCGGCTTGCCCTCCCGTTGTAAACAATAAAACTGCTTTGTTAAAACAAAATCCCGCTTCCGTTGGGCTTGCGGGCACAGATTAAACTAAAATCTCCATCGAACAATCATTGCCGATATAATTCCTATTAAGAATATAATTATATGACGTTCAAACAGCCACGCTTCCATGCTTTGAAATCCCTCATGGGCATGGGGCTCCCTTCTGGCTTTCCACCACCTGGCAAGCTGCCGCCAATTAGGCAGATAACGAGCCAAAAGCCGGCTGTTTGCTTCATATGCTGCTCCAAACTTTTCTTTTAGAAACTTCTCTTCTTGCGGTATGAAATAGACCAGGCCTATTAAGGTGAACCCAACCAATATAAAATAAGCCGAGCGCAAACCGCTCATCATGGCGACACCCAAGCCGATAAGAAAGCTCCCCATATGACATGGGTTGCGCATTAATCCGTATGGGCCCAAAACAGGAAGGCGCCTATCGATTAATGCTTTGTGCCAGGCGTTTATATACCCTGCACTCCAAAAACGAACCGCTTCCCCGAAGATTAGAAAAATCCCACCCCGCCAAAGAGATACCGCCGTCGGGTTGGACCAAAGGGCGATTAACAACCCAATCGGCATCCCAATAATGACACTCAGTCGATAGTGAGAAAGTTTCACTGCTTGGCGGGAGTCCACAAAACCTCGGGATCGCAATACTATGCTCTTTTTTGACATGATATCCCTACCTACAAATCCCCCTATCAGAACTGCGCAGAAATCTCAAAAGGTGATCGATTTCCGCATTTCCCGGCAGTTCCTGTTCCATTTGTTCCACAGCCTGGGCTACGCTGAGATTTGAACGGTAGAGGATTTTGTATGCACGTTTTATCTCTGTGCGCAGCTCGGGACTGAGCCCATTGCGTCTGAGTCCGACTATGTTGATTCCGTAAGGTTTAGCTGGATTGCCATCTACGATGATAAACGGGGGAACATCCTTTACCACCATAGTATGGGCCCCTACCATTGACATGCGCCCTATTTTTGTGAATTGATGTATTCCGGCCAGTCCGCCGATGACAACTCTGTCCTCTATGACTACGTGCCCGGCTATACCGCTTGCATGTGCAATCACGGCGTGATCCCCAACCTGACAATCGTGTGCTATGTGGACATAAGACATGATTAGATTATTGCTGCCGATACGGGTTTCACCAAGGCCCCCGGCAGTGCCGCGGCTGATGGTGGCATATTCCCTGACAATGTTGTTGTCTCCTAAGAATAAACGAGTCTTTTCTCCTTGGAATTTCAAATCCTGTGGGTCGTTGCCCACAACTGCCCCTGTGTATATCTTATTGTTGTTGCCGATTACTGTCCATCCCTCTATAACTGCTCGAGGACCAATTATAGTTCCCGCACCAATCTCAACTTCGGGGCCAATAATGGCAAATGGCCCAATTTCCACTTCTGGGCCGATCACTGCATTGGGATCCACAATAGCTGTAGGATGTATTTTGCTCCGAATGGGAACGATTCTACTTTCTCTTGATGATGGTTTCACGATTTTTCCCCCTCTAGGGCAACCCCGCCATCGGCCCCCATACCCTAGAATTTATATTTTTTGGCGGTTTGAATTATTGCTCCCGAGGTGCAATAACAAACAACAATTCCGCTTCTGCCACTTTATCATCACCGACAAAAGCTGTACCCCGGCATCTGCCTATTGTGCGCCGCAGTTGTATGATATCAACTTCCAAACGCAGCTGATCACCGGGAATGACAGGTCTGCGAAATCGCGCGTTATCTACTCCTGTAAGTAGGGGCACTACCTCATCCGGATCTACCCCGTTGGAATCTGCTTTATCTGCAGACAGCATTGCCAATCCACCCACTTGAGCCAAAGCTTCCACGATAAGCACACCGGGCATAATCGGATAGTTTGGATAATGACCGGTAAAATGAGGCTCATTAACGGTAACGTTTTTGAGGGCAACGGCTCGTTTTCCAGGTACCAGTTCGAGAATTCGATCTACCATCAGAAAAGGATATCTGTGGGGTAGATAATTTTGCACTGCATTAATATCCAGCATCAAGCCCTCTCCTTTCATGGTTTCCATTTTACAGGCCGTGTCAATACCTGTCAAGGCAGCCTTATTTAGCCTAAAATCACAGCTTTTTAGACGTTATTTCTGAAGAATCACCGATATTCAATTGACTGAACCGACCTTGCACAACAGCGCGATGACCCACCAACGATTTCTCCAACAACAAGTCGGCCACATAGGCACCTTCGTTGATAATGCTGTCGCGAATAAGCGCGTTGGAAATTTGGGCATCGGCTGCGATGGAAACATAAGGGCCCACGATGCAGTTGCCCAAATCTGCATCTGCATCAATATATACCGGAGGTATTACGATCACACCCCGGCGTTCATCAAAAGGCGTATATCCGTTAGAAGCAAGCAAATAGCGATTAGCCGCAAGCAGTGTCTCGGGATTGCCACAGTCAAGCCAGTTTTCTACTGTAAAGACTTCCATGCGTTCACCGCGGTCGATCATCATTTGTAAACCATCGGTAAGCTGGAGCTCACCCCCGGTTTTGATATCCTGTTCAACGATTTCCGTCAATCCGGCAAAAAGACTGCTGCTGTTTTGTATGTAATACACTCCCACAACAGCTAAATTAGTGGGAGGATCTTGTGGTTTTTCTACCAACCTTTCAATCTGCTGCCCCGCCATCTGGACAACTCCAAAATTACTGGGGTTGTCAACTTCTCTAACACCGATAGCCGTAATCCCCCGCTGGATGACCTGGGCAAGATCGGCTTGTACAATTGTATCACCTAAAATGATCAATACCGGTTCATCGGCTTTTACATAATCTTTTGCTAAATATATAGCATGTCCCAAACCCAAACGCTCTTCCTGTTCTACAACATGCACTTTTAGATCATAGGTGCGTTTTACATAATCTACGATTTGTCCACCCAAATAGCCAACAATCAGCACTATTTCATCGACCCCGGCCGGTTGTAGGCTGTCTAAAATATGACCTAATATGGGCTTACCGGCTACATGTACTAAAGCCTTTGGCGTTGTGTGGGTGTGAGGGCGCAGCCTGCTGCCTACACCTGCCACAGGTAAAATCGCTTTCACCGATTACCAACTCCCATCGCGGAGTATGCCTGTTCCCAGATTTCCAGCATAAGCTGCCGATTGAGGCTGTGTCCAGAGCGAACACCGATAACGTGGGCCTGCAAGAAACCAAGCAATCCCAAATCCCCTACTATATCAAGAATTTTGTGTCTGACAACTTCATCTTGATATCTGAGGGAATTATGATACCCGTTGTCTCCAATTATCACTACGGAATCCAAATTGCCGCCCAGTCCCAGACCTTGGCGCCGCAAGGCTTCAATGTCTTTGGCGAAAATCAATGTGCGGGCAGGTGCCAATTCCTGTAGAAATACATCCTCAGTGATGGCGAATTCACCATATTGGGTGCCCACTTGAGGGTGATCACTGACAAAGGTATAGCTTACAGTAAACTCATCGGCCGGTACTGCCACCAGATGACTGTCTCCTTGGCTGACCCACACCGGTGTATTTAATTGGCAAAAGTGCCGCCGAGTACCTTGGGCTGAAAGCCCTGCCTCTTGGATCATTTCCACAAAGATTTGGGCACTTCCATCTCCCATGGGAGGTTCCCCGCCGTCGAGCTCAATGATGGCGTTATCCACACCTAGACCTCTCAGCGCTGCCATCAAGTGCTCCACTGTCATGACTTGGGCGGTACCGCGACTTAAGGATGTGTTGCGATTGGTTGACGCAATGCTTTCCACTGCAGCCGGTATCTCCGGTTGACCGGGTAAGTCCATACGCCTAAATATAATGCCGGTATTCACAGAGGCCGGCAGTAGTCGCATGTGAACCGCTGTACCTGAGTGTAAGCCCATTCCCGAAAGGGTCACGGATTTCCGCAGCGTTTGCTGCTCTTGCAAAAGCCCACCTTCTTCCTACAAAGAAAATAAATTCCTCGGTTCTCCTTCGTTCTAGGCGAAGGTATTAGTTTCCTTCTTATAGTCCACTAAAAGCACCGACTTAATCATCTGCTTTATGCTGCCAAAAGACGCTTATATTTTTGCCCAATATCTGACTTAGGCTCAGCAAAAACTTCTCTTGGTGCACCTTCTTCTACTATTTTGCCATGATCCATGAGAATAATGCGATCAGCTACTTTCATAGCAAACGCAACTTCGTGGGTAACGATAACCATGGTAGTTTTGCGGCTTCTCACCAAATCTTCCATGACATCCAGGACTTCACCCACTAAAATGGGATCCAATGATGCAGTAGGCTCATCCAGCAGTACGATTTCCGGCTCTAGGGCCAGTGCCCGAGCAATCCCCACGCGCTGCTGCTGACCGCCGGAGAGTTCTTCCGGCCGACTGCCGCCGTATTTTGCTAGTCCTACCTTTTGCAGTGCTGATAAAGCCCTCTCTTCAGCTTTGGATTTTGGCATCCCGCCCAGCACCAGTCCAAGCATGACATTGTCTTTCACACTCAGCCGCTTAACTAAGTTGAAGTGTTGGAATACAAATCCCACTCGGCGTCTAAAGGCTAAAAGCTGTTTGTGATCCATATCCATAACTGAAGAGCCTTCAAAAAAAATCTCCCCACTGTCCGGTTCTGTAAGTCTGTTGATGGATCGAATTAAGGTGGATTTGCCGCAGCCGCTGGGGCCCATGACCACCAATATTTCACCTTGGGAAACGTTGAGACTGACATCGTCAAGGGCTGTTGTCTTGCCGTAACTTTTCATCAGTTCGTAAACTTGCAGCATGGCACTACTCACCCCACTCATCTGTGTAGTTATCTAAATCTTTGACGGTGACGATTGAGCAAATACATCAAACCGGGGCGTCCCGCCGGGATTACTATCTCCCGCATTATCTGCACATAAGGCAGTCCCAAAGCCTGACCGGCGGCGGTTTCATGGGTATCCACAGGACTAAACTTATCGGAAAAGGTGGCAGTAAACAAGCCAAGCAATGCACCAAATAATGATATATGGCCGAGATTAACCAAAGGGATTTGTGCCCCAGCCGCGGCGTATATGAGGGGCAACATCACTGCGCCCAAGGCTGTACCTAAAAGCTTTACTGGATCAAGCCATTTGCTCCACCGCTGCCAACCTCGATATTGCCGTTTCTGTTTGAGTATAGAGCGCAAAATGCTGAACACGGCAGCATGGTCCAAAACCAGGACAAGTAAAGTAAATACAATGGCTAAAAGCCCCGCGATGGTAGCCCTTACCTCCCGAAGCACCCGCACTAACTCAGCTCTTGCATCGGGATTCACTACCCCCACCGGCATACTGAAAACAGCGGCATAATTATGCCCCAAGGCTTGGCGTATTGTGGTTTCCGCCTCCTTGTTGTCTACAGCGGCTTTATCGATGACCAGCTGCACCCGCTCTCCGGGAATAACTTCACCGGCAATGTAGCGATCAATCAGCTTGATGGATTGTCCAATTTCTTCGTCTCTAAGCTCCGGGAGATTCTCTTTGACTTTGCGCACTTCTTCAATAATCAGCTCAATATCTACGGCCTGAACCGCGTTGATGCGCTCTGCGATATCGTGCAGACTGTTTTGCATCGCCTGCACGTCTAAGTTCTGCAAAGTGGTGACATCGGAGTCCTCCTCAGTACCGACCAAGCTTCTAAAAAGCTTGTCCATAAGCAGGGAGACGACCAAGCCGCCAGGGGCTCCATCTCCTCCCACCATACCTTTGTTCAGCTGCGAAATTTGCTGCTGCAGTTGATCAAGCTGTACCAGTGCTTTTTCAAAGGTTTTTAAAGTATCTTCAGCATTGGCCACAGTATCATTGGCGGCACTGGCTAGGCCCTCCAACTCATGAAGTAGGAGAACACTCTCATCTATGGTTTGTATGAGTTGATAGCGCTCATTGGTGATATTCACCTCACCGATTAAAGGGCCGACTTTGTTGTCCACTACCTTGTAACCGCTGGTTACAACAGCCGGTGTGACATCGGAAACATCACCTTGAATGATCAGCCCGGCAGCCGCGCCATTGGCAATTTCCACTATTTCGACTATTATATCGTCTTTCTCTATGGTATCCCCCGGCTTCAAGTTTCGATCAACCGCCGCGCCCAATACAACCTTGTTGCCTACATGCAGCGGCTCCAGTCCCATCAACGGGATACTGACCCGAGAAGCGTAACCCAAGAGAAAGGCCTTCATCTCTGTCAACGTTTTGATAAATGATTTTGATGCATCGCTGTCATTGTCAAGTGTGACATCTTCCAAAAGATGAGGTCGGTATTGATCTTCTAGGGCGGTCATGATTTTACCGGCTGTTTGTCTGGTGTCATCAAGCTTGTAGCCCATAGGAAAGCGAACTTCCAGGATTTGATATTTAGCCAAAATATCCTGAACAGCCTTAGTCACAGATTGACTGTCTTCCACAGATTGAAGTAAAACAAAGAGATTTTCGGCGTCCCTAAACACAAGTCGGACTCCCGGCAATCTCTCTACGTCTTGACTTATTTGACTTCTGAATCCCGGATGTACACTTTGGATGACAACACTGGGTTCAATCATCATGGTCATGCCCGCGCTGCCCGGTAGATCATACAAAAGACCCCGCAAAGACTGCAGCCGTTCTTTGGTTTGCAGTTCTTGAGGCAGCGACATTAAGATATTGGCTTTGCCACCGATCGACAAGCTTTCTTTAAACGAAGCACCGGGCAGATCTTTCTCGATCAAATCCACTAATGCTTGGATGCCGGCATCTTTGGTTTCCTCCCGCAGATGCAGGATAAGGTCATATTCACCAAATTCGCCTACTAAGCCATCGATAGTGTCCCCAAAGTAGCTGTCAACAGCATAAGCAACACCCGCCGACAGCACGGCTCCTACTAAGATACTGGCGATGACGAGCACCAACCAGTCTTTACCGAATCCGTCACTAAACAGCACCATCATAGTCGTTGGTCCCCCCCATCCGAGCCTTATTATAACATGGGGGGATCTGTTGAAGCATATGCAATTCCTGCTGCCGGAGGCAGTTTTCGGCCGGTTTAACTAAAGATTGGGCTGACGGGAAATTATGTCCTCAGTAGATCATTGGCCATCTGTGTCTGATTCAAGCCTAAATTCACCATATGTGGGGCCAAACATAACAGCTTCATCGGATGCCAGATCAATAATAACTTTGGCACCGGTAAGTAAATTGCCCTCTTTTGTCTCGATGCGGACATCTCCTACCAAAGTAGCCGTTTCATTGATGTCATCATAGTAAAGCTCATTTGCCCAAGCTTCTCGCTCTGCCTCAAGAAGATGCACATCCCCCCGGGCTAAAACATTTTTGCCGCCATCTTTGATCTCCATCCAGTTTGACCAAACTTCCAGTTTGGCTGAGGAGGGACTGTTCTCGGCGTCGACTTCATCATCACCATCTTCAGTTGTCTCCAGCTGTTTTAAATAGACATTTTTCTCTAAGATATAGGTTTCAGCACTTAAGTCTGCCTGCATCTCGTGGGCCCGGGCATAGCTGTCAGGCTGTGTTATTACTACATCACCGGAAAGTTCCGCAAGATCGTCTTTTTGGTTGTAAATAACTTTTTTGGCTGTCAGGACACTGTCTTTAGTAGTTATCTCTACATGCCCTGCCGGCGGCTCTAAGGTGGCGATATTCTTTTTTAAATCAAAGGTACCGGCTTGAGCTTGGGGTGCATCTGTATAAATGCGAATTTTGACTACTTCCTTGGCTAAAACTGTACCCTGCCCCATCAAGCTGAAAAGCAAAGCCATAAAAAGCATCTTGCATAAAATGATTTTGCCGCCTCGTTTCATTTCTAGATCATCCCTTCCCTAGATCTAAGTTTTATCCCTCACCAGTTCCATCTCACCGGGCCCGATTAAATACATGGTTTCTTTGGTCCGATCATAAATGACTTCATCTGCCCAAATGGTCAGTTCTCCATCGCGGATGATGACATCACCCTGCAGATACAAGCGATCTTCCTGCATATGGGCTTCCATGCGTCGGCTTTCAGCCTGCATATCATCGAGGGTCA
>JAAYQZ010000067.1 GCA_012519025.1 Bacillota bacterium | reverse complement strand
CCGGATGTATGATGTCGGAAATTAGAGATCTCTCCATGTATGATCAGTCGCCGAAAAAGCGGCTCCCCCTCAAGGTACCGCTTGAGTATCCGATTGATTTCAGTAACGGTATATGTCGGTGGGCCTACAGTTTTTTCTGGCTCAAAGCCCAATGGAATTTGCTGCATTTTGTCCATCACCTGGTGTAATTTTTCGTCTTTTGAACTTTATATCCTTCCCTAAACATTAGAAGGGGCCGACAATGCCGACCCCCTCCCAAAACATACATTTTGCCAATTGGCGGCATTTTATCCTTCTTTTTGTCGGGTGCGGGCCTGTTTATCAGCCCAAAGCTGAGCGAGATAGCCAACGATCAGCCCAACAATTACCCATAACCAATAGCCCGGCACCACATAGTGGCCAACTAACAATCCGAGAATACCGCCGATAAGCAGTTTCCACCACATAAAGCACGCCTCCCCCTAATCATAGGCTTGTAATCAACAACCTATTAGGAGTCTATGCCCGAGTACCCCGGCTAATAACAAAAATATCCTCTTTTCCACAATCCAAAAGCAGCTGTCCCTACGGCATTATCAGTACTGAGGTGGGGTGGGGCAAATACAATCTCGATATTTTGCAAAGACGCTTTCAAAAATTCACCAATAAACTTGTTAGATGCAACACCACCTACCACTAATATCCGTCCTATATTTGTATGGTTTGCCCCGTGGTAGACTAGTTTTGCCAGACTTTCGGCCAAACACATTTCAATTCCTTGGGCCAGTGCTTTTTCATCGATACCTTTTTCCCACATCCTGCCAGCGGCAGCTTCGGGTCCGGAGAGGTTCAAACTGGCTCCTTTTACAGATACCGGCAGCTTTGCCGGTGGAACATTTGCAGACCGACCGGCCTGGGCCAATTCTTCCAACCTGGGACCTGCGGGAAACCTTAATCCCATCTTTACCCCTAATCGATCGATGAGCTGCCCAGCATTTATATCTAAAGTACCTCCGATTTGTTCAATTTCCATATCGCCCTTATCTGTACTGGGCTGTTTGGGCATTGACACTTTAAGCAAATCCGTTGTACCGCCGGAAATATGTAAAACCAAAAACTTTCCAAACCAAGCGCGCTTTAATCCATAAAGCCCCGCCCAAATATGTCCCGCCTGATGGCTGGTGAAATAACAAGGAACATTCAAAGCCAGGGCTAGACTTGTCGCAAGAGACTCACCAACTTTGAACACAGGCATATATGAATCCGGAAGACTGCGAGGTTTGTCGCTGACAGCCACCACACCAACCTCATCTAGGGGTACAACCTCCTCAAGCAGTTCGGGCAGATTTCCAACATGCTGAAAAACCGCCTCACCCTGGCGCAGACCCCTTTGTCCGGGGCGCACTTCCAAAAGCTTGCGGCGGTCAATCACACTGCCGTCTTGATCCAAAACAGCAACAGATGACGTATAACAGCTTGTGTCTACCCCAAGGCCTTTAACTGCCGTCTCCTCCTTCTCAGCAAACATACTTCTATTTATGCCTGCTGCGGCTGAATTCACCTAAAATACCGTTGACAAACCTGCCGGAATTGTCGTCACCAAAGTCCTTAGCTACTTCAACAGCTTCACTAATGGCAACTCCTTCCGGAATATCTGTCCGGTAAAGCAGCTCATAAAAAGCGATTCTTAAAATATTGCGTTCAACGTTTGCTAAACGATCTAGGTGCCAATTTGCGGCCCAACTAGAAATTGTCTGATCTATTTCGCTTCGGTTGGCAATCACACCATCTACCAAAGCGCGACAAAATGCCTCACCAGCTTTATCCAAATCATGCATAGTGAGTGCATAGTTTACTGCTTCATCACCACCGGCCTGGACTACGTCTATTTGAAATAAAGCTTGTAGGGCAGCCTCCCGCGCCTTCCTTCTTTGCATATACTCACTTCTCCGTTTTCCGCTGCTTTTTGTTCAGTTACTTCCGCCTTCCTCTGGGGAATATCTCATCCAACAAGGCCCTGGCCCCACCCTGTCTATCTACCTTAGCACCCACCATATAACCTGCCGTTAGACAGAAAAGTAAAAATACGGCTTTCAAAAACCCATACTTAAGGGTGAACAAGCCTAGAAGTATACCTAATCCGGTTCCCACGATGCGACCGCGACTGGCCAATAACCAAGCCACAAAAACGCTGATGCGCTCATCCATTGTACCACACTCCATCTTGGCCAGGTGATGGCTGATCTCCAGTTGTCAATAGCCAATACTGTCTAATCGATGCGGGCTTTGGGTTCCGGGCGGACGTCTTTTATGTCCACCTTAACCCGGTGTACGGGATACCCCACAGTCTCCAATAAATAGTTTTGGATTTTTTGTTGAATCTCAGTTGCCAAGGCGGGAATGTTAAGGCCGGCATCCACCTGGGCAGTAACCTGGATATCCAAACCTTTGGGATCAACCCGCACCACGGGAGAAAGCTCCCGCACTCCGGACAGATCACGAGCTGCTCTTTTAACTAAAGTCACAATGGCTTTAAGTGATACTTCCACTTGCCCCAAGTCTGTTTCTTGAATTATGGAACCTTCATCTTGCCGCTCTTTTATCAGTGTAGCCAATAGATAGAGTGCAGCCAAAACAAACACAGCAGCCAGTACGGAGCCATCTAGGGCAGAATACCTTAAACCTGTCAACCAACCAAACAACTGTTTTCCCTGCCAACCTAAAACAAAGGCAAACAACCCGCCTCCACCGGCCAGTAAAACAACAGCCACCAGAGCCTTGATCAACCTATCAAGCCACTGCATATTCATGTCTCAAACTACCCCCCAACCCCCTATCTTACCCGGGGTTGTTCCTCAACTCGTTCCTCAGGCTGCAGAAAATTCACACCCTGCACGTGTACATTAACTTCTACCACCTCAAGGCCTGTCATCACTTCTATGGCGCGCTTCACGTTCTCTTGAATCTTCCAGGCCACATCGGGAATGCGCACTCCATACTCGACAATTACAAAAAGATCAATTGCTGCTTGTTCCTCCCCAACCTCCACCTTTACGCCTTTAGCCAGGTTGCGCCGCCCGAGCATCTCGGCAAACCCGCCGGCTATCCCACCGCTCATGCCTGCTACACCCTCAACTTCCGTGGCAGCAAGGCCCGCGACAACACCAACCACTTCGTTGGCTATCCTTAATTCCCCTAATTCACTGCGTTCTTTTTGCTCCGGCATTTTATTCACCTCACAGCTGATCCCAAAAATACAGCAATCCACAAGGCACTATTTTCGTGCCATAAATTCATTTTCGATATATCTTGTGTGAAACTCACCTTTTCTAAAACCTTCATCTTGAAGAAGACGAAGATGGAAAGGTATTGTTGTACTGATTCCTTCAAGCAGCATCTCTTCCAAGGCCATTTTCATGCGGCTGACAGCCTCTTCACGATTATGGCCCCACGTGATCACCTTGCCGACCATGGGATCGTAAAACGGACTTACTTCACAGCCGCCGTAAAGTGCACTGTCAACTCGCACTCCCATGCCCCCGGGAGCATGGTATGATTTCACTATTCCAGGTGAAGGCATAAAATCCGCGTCAGGGTCCTCGGCATTGATCCGGCATTCAATAGCATGTCCCCTTAGGGTAATGTCTTCTTGCTCATAGCGCAGGGGTTCTCCCATGGCGATGCGAATCTGTTCTTTTACCAAGTCGATGCCGGTAACCATTTCAGTAACCGGATGCTCCACCTGAATTCTCGTATTCATTTCCATGAAATAGAAATCGCCTTGTTCATCTACCAAAAACTCTACAGTACCAGCATTGACATAATTCACTGCTTTGGCACCCTTGACAGCCATTGCCCCCATAGTTTCCCTCATCTTGGCGGTAACAGCGACAGATGGCGATTCTTCCAACACTTTTTGCTGGCGCCTTTGCAGCGAACACTCCCTTTCACCAAAGTGAATGACATTGCCAAATTTATCGGCCATGATTTGGATCTCAATATGGCGGGGATGTTCCACGAATTTTTCGATATAAACTTCACTGCTGCCAAACGCGGCTTCAGCCTCTGTACGTGCCAAATTCAGCGCTCGTACCAAGTCATCGGGTCCATAAACCACCCGCATTCCCTTTCCACCGCCACCGGCAGATGCCTTGACAATAACAGGATAGCCGATTGCTTCAGCTATTTTAATGCCTTCAATATCTGTGCCGACATGGCCATCACTACCGGGAATCACCGGAACCCCCGCTTTTGCCATAGTCCGTTTGGCTTTGGCTTTGTCACCCATAGAGTCGATCACTGTGGGGGTGGGACCAATAAATACAAGCCCGTGATCTTCACATATCTCTGCAAATCTGGCCCTTTCTGCTAAATATCCATACCCGGGATGGATTGCATCGGCACCAGTCAGAAGGGCCGCACTGATAATATTGGGTATGTTCAAATAACTGCCGGCCGAACTGGCTGATCCCACACACACTGCCTCATCGGCCAATCTTACATGCAGTGAACTTGCGTCGGCCTCTGAGTAAATGGCCACTGTGTCTATGCCCATTTCTTTACAGGCTCGGATCACCCTCAAGGCGATTTCGCCCCGGTTAGCTATTAATATCCTTTGAAACACGATGTATAACCCTCCCCAGTGGCTCGCGACAGCCGGTTAAATCTGCTCGATCACGAACAAAGGCTGGCTGTATTCCACTGGCTGGGCGTTATCTGCCAAGATTTCCAGCACTTTACCCCGAACCTCTGATTCAATTTCATTCATAAGTTTCATTGCCTCTATAATGCAAAGAGGCTGACCAACTTCAACTATGTCACCTACGCGTACGTAAGGCTCCGCGTCTGGGGCCGGTGCCCGATAAAAGGTACCTACCATAGGTGCCTCGATTACCACTTGCCCCGCGGCCGGCTCAGTTGGTGCATCACTGACAGCTGCTTCCGGCTGTGATTTTTCCACATCACCCGTTACTGCCGTAGGGACAGAAATAGGGGTGTAGGCAGCAGCCTTTTTCAAGATCAGTTTGGCATCATCAACTTCCCACACCAACTCAACCAAGCTGCTTTCCTCAAGCGCTTTGATCAAGATTTGTATATCATCTAGATTCACAGTCAACCATCCTTCTCCAGGCCAGGATTGGCGGAGCCTGCATTTCAGTTATCCCACCAATTACCAGGTGTAATACATTTTTCGACGTCGTTCGCCGGAAAATCCCAGTAAAGGCCTATTGTACTGTTCCCTTTATATTCTCGTTTCCGGACCCATTTCCTGCCGCAGGAGGAGATTAGTACCTGAAAAGCAGTAAAATCAACTTCTTTGATCAAGTATCTTAATCTGTTCCAGTGGAACCCCAATCATATCGCTGATCGTATCGCCGATACGGGCTGCTTCTTCCTCTGTCAACACAGTGTCCACCATCACAGTGGTGCCGGCGCTGCCTAAAACCACAACAGCATCCGGAAGTCCCTGTGCCATTAAAAGCCCTTCCAGTTCACTTTCCAACTCTGAGCTTGCCATAAGATCCATAACCCTCGCCTGGGCAGACGCCTTTTGTTCCTCAGAGCTCGAACCATCAACCATAATGCCCTGCATTGTTTCCAACTGACGGGACCTGCTTCTTTCCCGCTCCCATCGAAACTCAGCAAAAGTTTCACCTTTTGTCAGAGGCTGTACTGCAACCAAGAGCTGGCCGCTTGTGGGAATGGCAAGCTGCAGATCTTCACTGTAAAGCGGAAGTGCCGGTAAGTATTCATCTACATCATCCCATGAAATCACTTGTTCTTCGGATTCCCAGCCTAGACTCTCCAACATGTGATGGTCCTCGAAAACAGACTCCGGCACGGTGTCAGCTTCATCTGTTTCAGATCCGTGGGCATCAATTTCCATCGACAAACTTCTTGCACGAGACGGCTTAAACCTGTCTAATCCAGACTGCACTTGGCGCCACAGAACCATTCTCTCATGCCCACTTCTAAACACCGGTGTTTTGATGAGAATCTGCCAAAATAGCCAAAAGACAACCCCTGCCAGGAGTATCCCTACAAACCATTTTCGCAAGGTGCTGCGATCGATCACATAAAACATGCCGCTACCTCCCCATGTATATCATTTTTTCCTTGCTGCAACCATCACCCTATGAGCGGGGATGTCTACGGCCGTTGTCACCGCCCGGGTAATCCGCAGCTTGATACCGGGATTTTTGGCACCATCGGCCACAACCAACACTCCTGCAATAGTAGGTCGGTGCTCAGCCAAGACTATAGGTTTGTCACTTGAACCCTGCCCTTCTCTTACAATCACCACCTTCTCATTTATGCGCTCTGTTATCACCTGGCGCTGGCCTCCTTCTTTATCAGTTTCTACTGTAGTTGTCTTGTCTCCGTTTACGTCTTTGGCCACTTCCAGCCGCGACCCGACCAGCACTGAGATCATCACTTCAACTGCGCCTACTCCTTCTATTTGGCTGAGAGTTTTCTCTAAAGCTACTTCCAATTCCCGGACAAACTTTTCCTCCAAACTCGAACCTGCGCCGGCGACAGTTATCACATCATCGGGCTGACCGGGTCCAACAGCATCGGATAAAATAGGAGCAACGCCTCTTTTACTAGTGAACTGCAGCAGCACGGCGGCGATGATGGCAAGACTGATTAGGTATACTGTCAATTGCCGCTGGCGATTCGTTAAAGGGAGCTGTTCCCGCTCACGTCCTGCGGCCGTTTTTGTTGTGACCATGGGCACTTCCTCAGGGTTTTCATCTTTAGGAGGCCACCATTTCCCCCACAAATCCGGCCACTGCACGCTTCATCACCTCATTCCACGATATTTACCATCACTTGTTCTTGGTCTAACCCGTAAAATTCCGCCACCCAGGATCGCACCCTTCCCGCGAGATCGCACACTGATTGTGCTGCATTTTCATGGGTCAACATCGATTGATTGCTTCCAATCCTAACCGGCTTAATCTGCTCAATCCCGATGTGCAGATTTTGACCATTGCCATCACCGCAGGCAGCAGATAAAACCGGCTGCGCCGGTCGCAGCTGGACTATAATGTTTTTCGGTTCCCCGCGGCTGCCAAACTGGCTTACAACCTCAGCTTCACCGACACCCGTCAACAAGCCCAGAAGTACACCAAGCTGCCTGTCTGTATGCTTTTCTGTCTGTTCCCACATTACATGACTCCCCTTTTCCAGCATGTTTTCTGCTTTTTGCTCTAATTCCCAGCCCGGTCCTGCGGCGAATTCGACTTCAAGGTTTTTGAAGTCATCATCCATACTAAAAGTTAGTTGTTCCAGTCTTGCCAAAAACCCATCCCCGATAAAAGGACCAATAAGCAGGGCGATCAGCAAAAGTCCGACCACAAATCGCACAAATCCTTTGAGGCTGCTGTCAGGCAACATCATTAGTAAAAAGCTGCTTACCAGCAAATAAAGCACCAGGTTTTTGACCCATTCGGTAAGGAATTGCAGCACACCAAAACCTCCATAGTTAGCGGATGACCGCTGTCAAGTTGCCCATACCTACTAAAACCGTAATGGTCAACATAAATGCTATGGTCACGGTCATAACTGCTACAAATATGACTGAGATGACACTGGCACAGCTGGCCATAGCAGCAACTAACCTGGGATCGCTAATTGGTTCAATCAAAGCTGTAACAGTCCGATAGATGAACATGATTGCCAATATCTTGACCATGGGAAAGGCGGTAATCAGCAAGATCGTACCCAATCCAAGGGCACCAAGACCGTTTTTAATTAATAGAGAACCACCTACCGCAACATCCAAGGCTTGAGAGAAAGTATTGCCTAAGACCGGCATTACCTTGCCTCCCACAAATCTAGCTGCCCGAATAGTCACACCATCTGCCACCGGTGCCAGCATGCCCCGGGCTGTCACCACCGCTGCCAATCCCACAAAGGCACCCCCCAGTATTAAGCCTGCTGTCCGCTCCATGAGTGCGGCTAAGCGCTTTAAAGGAACACCGGTAAACGTGTTGCCGGCTACTCCCAATACAATGGAAAGCCTAAGGATGGGAAATACTCCCTGCTGTATGAGCCTGCTCATCAAGCCTACAGAAGCAATTAACAACGGGTGCATTACTGCTGCAGTGGTGAAGGCGCCCACTGCAGCCAATGTTGTGGCCAGCAGCGGCAAAAGCACATACATTAAAGTAGTCATAGTATTGATGGCTTCCACGCCCACGTTTACTGCAAACTGAAAACTGTTTAAAGCAACGTGCAAAAGCAAAAGCAAACAAACTACCATTGGAACATCAAAGGCTTCACCACTTTGGGAAACATCCTGCAAGTTTTGCAGCAGGGCAGCGGCGGTGGCTAAAACCACCAGTTGGCTTAACAGACTGAAGTTTGCTGCAATTTCTTTAAATAGGTAACCGGCTATTTGGGGCCAAAGAGCACTCCAGTTAATTCCGCCTCTCCCCAAAATCAACTGTCTAATATCTAGGCCGGGCAAATGCGCCTGCACTTCACCATCCAACCCAGCCATTAGTCTTTCCATTTCCCCTATATCCAAAGCCTCCAATTGTGCGTCCATCACGTTGGTTAAAGAAATGGACGCCTCCGCTGCTGGCGCAAGGACTGTAAAGCAGGCAATTAATAAAAGGATGTATACCCTCCCGACCACTGCTATCCCCCTCAAGGCAAAAGCCTTGCCAAAGCCTCTACAACAGCGAGTACTATGGGCAAAGCGATAACCATCACCACTATTTTGCCTGTCAATTCCACTGCCACAGCGAGAGTGTTTTCTTCAGCATCTTTGCACAATCCGGCTCCAAATGCGGTGACATAAGCTGCTGCCATTGTGCGCAAAAGCACCGAAAAATAGTGGCTTTGGCCTCCCCAGCTTTGTTCTAAGTGATAAAACACTGTAGTAATATCCCGCAAAGGCGCAAGAATTCTAAAAAGCACCACCACACCGAAAAACGCCGCTACGCCAACAGCATAAGCGGGATATGAGGCCCGCAGATTCACTTGAATCAGGGCCACAACTAATGCTGTTATAACTACTGGTATCAAATAAGACACACTCGTCCCCCCATTAATACCAGCGGAAAACGCTTTCAACTTGGTTAAACAGCTCAGCAATCAACTGCACCAACCAAATTAAGACAAGTACTACCCCAGCCAGGCTCAGCATCTCAGCTTGATCTTTCCGTTCAGCCTGCTGCAGAAAAATGTTCAATATAGATATGAGAATACCCACACCGGCTATACGGTAGATAAGACTAAGGTCCATACTTTCCCCACCTCTCAGGCAGCCTTGTCCTCACAATCAATGGAAATCGAGATCATATTAATATTAAAATCAAAATCACACCCGCCGCCCATCCTAAAGCATGGTACAATCGAGCCAAATGCTGTTCTTTTTCCCTGGCTTCAGCTTCCAGCCTTGCAAGCTGACTTTTGGCTGCAGTCAAATGACGAATCTGATCATCTCGAGGAGATATACCAAGACTATTGCCCAGCATCAATAAAACCCGTTCATCATCCCTCGTGAACACCAAATACCCCCGGGCAGCCAAGATGGCCCGCCGCCAAGCAAGAGCCATCGGCAGTTCTTCCTGCACCAGCAGATGAGCTGCTTCTAAGAACAAATATCTGACTGGTCCGGGAGTTACACCGGCGAGCTCCTCCAATGCTTCCGGTAAAAACATCATCCCATGGCATATGCTGGTTTCCATACGGGCCAGTGATGCTTGCAAAACGGCCAATTGTCTCGGCCGCTCTCGAACTGAACCGGCGAGAATCCTGCCCATTAGGCCGGTACATACCATTACAACCAAACCCAATATCCAGCGCAAGGCTATCAACCCTATCACCCGATCTCTTTGTCATCATATGGGCGCCGTTTCCCAATTATGTCCATATGATGTCAGTCCAGCCTTTTTATTTGTTCCAGTGTCCCGGGCCCATTGCGGCGGCTCAAAATCACTACACATTGGAACACCTTAAAGTCCGCCAATAAGGCCCCCGCTGGGCGAAGTCTAACTTTCTCCCATGAGTTTCCGTGAATAGTAGCTACAATGGGTATCCCCGCAGTCATAGCCTCCACGACTGCCTGGGCTTCTTCGCGGGTGCCGAGCTCGTCTGTGATTAAAACATCTGGGGCCAGCGCCCGAATTGCCAACATTAATCCTGACACTTTCGGATACCCGTCTAAAACATCTGTGGCAGGTCCAAGATCCATTTGTGGTTCCCCCCGGCGGACAGCGGCAATTTCACTGCGCTCGTCTACAACCACCACATTGTGTCTGCAGGCACCGCCCTGCCCTTTGGAAAGCTGTCTGGCAATATCTCGAATCAACGTTGTTTTGCCACACCCCGGAGGCGATATAATCAATGTTGAACGAACACGGCCTTGCTCATCTAAAAGCGATGGGAGCAGATCTTGGGCAGCATCAATAACCTCCCTGGCGACTCTAATGTTAAATTGCGCCATATGGCGGATATTTAAAGCATCACCGGCTTCAACAAAGGCTGTGCCGCTGATGCCCACTCTATGACCTCCCGGTAGGGTTATGAATCCACTGAGCAGTTGATCTTGCACCATGTACAACGAGGAACGGGTCATCAACTGCAAAGTCATGCGACAATCTTCCCAAGAGACTTTATAGGCAGTTTGGGCGGAGACTGTCAGTCTACCGGCGGGGGATACAAAGAATATCCCTTTGCTGTTAACTACAGACAGTGGTCTTCCTTGGCGAATCCGTACTTCTAAAATACTGTCCTGGACATCTTTAGCAAGATTCATCAACACACTCCGCAAAGAAACAGCTATACAACCTAACACCTGATGGAATCCAATACATGATTTAGACGTTTGAATGGGATATTTCATGGACATTGCCCCTTGTCCATATATACTGTGGGCGTGGGTGAATTAGAATCGGAAAATAAAAAAGACCCTGCTTACCAACACAGGCAATGTGTCGGAAACAAGGTCCAAAAACTATGGAAATCAACCGGAAGCAAGATTGGGATTAAAGCTCATCCATGTCTTCTTCCAGTTCATCAAGTTCTTCAAACTCACTGCCTTGGTAGACAACTTCCCCACATTCCGGACAGGTGATCTCTACATCATCATCATAAAGGAACTCTTCTTCAAAGCGAACCAATTCACCACAAGAGGGGCACTCTATCTCCACGTAGTGGTCATCATCTTCTTCACCGTAAATCTCATCTTCCAGATCCATTAAATCACCGTCCACCGCTTCGACATATTCTGTCAACTCATCGAGCCCGTTGCCCAAAACTGAAACTGATCTGCCCAAGTCATCCAAAATATTGAGCAATTGCTCCCAGACCGCCTTAGCGTTGGGTTCACTCCCGTAAGCATTGCCCCCCTCCAACAGACCCCGCAAATATGCAATCTTTTCTTGTACAGTTTTCACCAGCAGCACTCCCTCCGAAGTTGTTAATACTAGCTTGCCACTAGGCCCTAGATAAGTATTCCCCTGTACGGGTATCTACTTTAATTCTGGTACCCTGGTCAACAAAAAGTGGTACTTGCACAACCAAACCTGTTTCAACAGTAGCAGGTTTGGTGCCGCCGGTTGCCGTATCGCCCCTAAAACCCGGTTCGGTTTGAACCACTTCTAATTCTACGGCAGTAGGTAAATCAACGCCGATGGCAGCTCCTTCATGAAGCTGTATTCCAATTACAAGACCTTCTGTAATATAGTTCACAGCATTATCTAAAGTGCCGGCCATTAGTGTCATTTGTTCGAAAGTTTCAGTATCCATAAAATGATACTCATCACCGGCAGCGTATAGAAACTGCATCTGTTTAGTCTCCACCAATGCTCTGGGGACCCGTTCACCGCCTCTAAAAGTCCTATCCATCACTGCTCCGGTCTGCACGTTCCTCAGTTTGGTGCGGACAAATGCCGCACCTTTACCAGGTTTCACGTGCAGAAATTCAACTACACTCCAAACTTCCCCATCCAGTTCCAATGTCAATCCCGTTCTCAAGTCATTTACAGAAATCACAACTGCTCCTCCTTGGGTATCGGCGCCAATCGCATCTTAACCTAGTTCTAAAAAATCCTTTGTCGAATGATTTAAAACTCGATAACCATCTTCTGTCACTAAGACCAGATCCTCAATTCTCACTCCCAGCAAGCCTGGAAGATAAATCCCCGGTTCCACCGTGACCACCATTCCCGGTTTTAGAGTCTTATTACCCTTGGGAGACAGTCGAGGTTCCTCGTGAATAGCCAGGCCCACACCGTGACCCAGTCCATGTCCAAATTGCTCCCCGTAGCCGGCTTCTGTAATGACACGCCTGGCAATTGCGTCAACTTCCTGGCCAGTTTTGCCGGGTCCAACTGCTGACAAGGATGCGAGCTGTGCTTCAAGCACGATATCATATATTTTGCGGCTTTTCTCATCGGCCTTGCCGATGCAGACAGTACGGGTCATATCGCTGCAGTAGCCATCAAAACGGGCACCAAAGTCCATAACTACAAGGTCGCCTTCAGTTAAAACCCGGTCACCGGGTCTGGCATGGGGCAGTGCTCCATTGGGGCCGCTGGCCAAGATGACATCAAATGCCAGCCCTTCCGCGCCTCGTCGGCGCATAATGAATTCCAGCTCTAAAGCTAATTCTCGCTCACTTGCTCCTGGAACCATTTTAACCAGTAGTTCACTCCAAGCCGCATCAGCGATCGCCGCCGCTTCTTCCATAGCACGAATCTCATTCTCATCCTTAAACATCCGGAGTTCTTCTACAACTTCCCGGGTAGGAACCCACTCTACTGCAGAGAGACCCTCTTGCCAGCCGGCAAATTGGTGGTGGGTAATAATATCACTTTCAAACCCTACTTTGGAGATATTATGTTCTTGAAAAACTGCTGATAAAGTCTTAGTTAAGTCATCATATCGTATAATTGTAAACTCAGACGCCTGTTGGGAGGCCTGTTCCACATACCGAAAGTCCGTAAGCAGAAGTGCTTCCTTTTCCGTCACCACCAGCGCACCCGCAGAACCTGTAAAGCCGCTCATGTAGCGGCGATTTTCTGCCCCGGTGACTAAAAAGCAATCCAGTTGTTTCTCTTCCAGCTTCCGGCGCAACCCCTGTAACCTTTTCACACAAAAACCCCCAGTTTATTCATTTTTATTTCCCGTCAATGTGTTCAACCAAGCCTTTTAAACCCAAAAGATACCCGACCCACCCAAACCCCGCGATCTGTCCAAGACACACCGGGGCAATAACAGACCTATGCCGAAATGCTTCCCGGGCGTAAATGTTGGACATGTGGACTTCCACTACAGGAAGCTCTACAGCAGTTAAAGCATCCCTAATGGCGTAAGCGTAATGGGTGAATGCAGCTGGGTTAATTAAAATGCCATCATAACCACCTCTGCAGTCGTGAATAGCTTCAATCAACTCACCCTCATGGTTGCTTTGAAAAAATTTCACGCTGCATTGAAGCTCTTTTGCCAATACCGATATTTTGTTTTCGATTTCGGCAAGTGTTAATCTGCCGTAGATATCTTTTTCACGGGTGCCCAATAGATTTAGGTTTGGCCCGTTGATTACCTTAATCAGCACAGTAGCCCTCCTTTTGCAGTTTGAGGGCTTTACGCAGTTCATCGGAATTGACTACTTCAGCGTTTTTGGCCTCTCCCAAGTTGTTTAACAAAATGAAGCGCAGCCTGCCTTGGCGCACCTTTTTATCGGATTTTGCTGACATTATCACAGACTCTATGGGTATCTGGTCAGGGATGGTGGGAAGCTCCCAAGATTTCAGTAAATTTACTACCTGCCTGCAATCATGGTCAGACAAGTAGCCCCTTCGATTAGATAAAATCGCGGCAGTAACCATACCTATGGCCACGGCTTCACCATGGGTATACTGCCCATAGCCAGCGGCTTGCTCGATACCGTGTCCTACAGTATGACCAAAATTCAATATTTCTCTCAGACCCATTTCTCGGGCATCTTCAGCCACCACTTGGGCTTTGATATCACAGCAGCGCTTGACCCACTGCAGCAGGATTTGCCGAGGTACATCGCTTCCCGCATATTTTTCAAGCTCTTTAACTAACACAGCATCATAAATCAGACCATATTTAATTACTTCCGCGATTCCAGTCAGAAATTGTCTTCGAGGCAAAGTTTTAAGAGTATCTAAGTCAGCTGCAACCATTACCGGTTGGTAAAACGCTCCGATGAGGTTTTTGCCTCTGGGGTGGTTGACCCCCACTTTGCCACCTACGGAGCTATCAACCTGGGCCAAAAGAGTCGTGGGTACTTGAATCAACCTAATACCCCGCATGAAAGTGGCAGCAGCAAAACCGGTTATATCCCCAACCACTCCTCCTCCGAAAGCAATCATCGCAGATTGACGATCCAGGCCCATATCTAGGGCTGCTTCATAGATTGCTTGAACTGTCTCAACATGCTTGAACTGTTCGCCATCGGGAAGCAAAACAGTCTGGAATTCAATATTCGCCTGTTTTAAAGAGGCTTCGATCTGGTTTTGATAAAATCCGTATACTGTCGGATTGGAGACAACAAGCACTTTCTCAATCATATGTTGGTAGAGACAGCGCCGGCCGAGATTGTCCAACACCCCATAGCCTATGTGAATGGGGTAAACAGCATTTTGTGCCTGCACAGTTAGATGTTCAACATGCCCAGATATCCCTTGCTGTTTTAGGTTGGATTTCTGCCTCCACCAATGGCTGATCTCCTCAACCAACTCATCCACCGCCAAAGATCCGTCTACGACTAAATCGCAAAGACTATATGCCCTGCGACGCTCCTGTTCAAGCCTTTTCCAATTAGCAAGGGGCTTTTTAGCTTCCCCGTTACCTGATTCTCCGGCAATTGGCTTCCCATCGGCACCATAACTCTCAATCCGTGTTTTCCCGCGCTGTGCCTGCAGATGTTCACTTTGCCCGGCTAATAAGGGTCTGGTTCCATCAAAAACAAGTCGTTTTGAAGCAGTCTCAGAGTCAATCGCAAGCCAAACAACAATGTGTTTTTGCATCAGTTCCAGATTATCGGCTTGTGTCACTACTCCGCCACCAGTGGAGATCACTTTGTTTGGTTGTGCCAATACTTTCGCAAGCATTTGTTTTTCTAAAGTGCGAAAATACGGTTCTCCATGACAGGCAAATATCTCATGTACCTTGAGCTTAGCATGCTGTTCGATGAATTCATCTAGATCAACATACTCTTTGCCCAACTCGGCGGCTAAAAGCCTGCCTACTGTGCTTTTGCCGGCACCCATCATACCAGTCAATATTAAATTCGAATGCACAGTCACAGCCTATCATCCTCCCTCGAAGTCTCAGGGCAAAGGGAGTGCAGGTGGTCCTTGAATCTAGATTCTATTTCCCCTAAGGAATCTCCCCCAAATTTCTCCAAGAAGCTTGCTGCAAGCACCCAAGCCACCACAGCTTCACCGACGATGCTTGCAGCCGGCACGGCACATATATCAGACCGTTCGATTCCCGCCTCAATGGGCTTTAAAGTTTCCACATCAACAGATGCTAAAGGCTTATATAGGGTGGGTATAGGCTTCATGGTGACCGTCAGCACGATGGGTGAACCGTTGGTTATGCCGCCTTCAATACCCCCGGCACGGTTTGTTTTGCGGTAAAATCCACCGGCAGTCGGCCAATACTTACCCTGCCAAAGCAAGCCATCGCGACCGGATGAGGATGTATAGAAGATTTCATCGTGAACCTCAGAACCAACCTTTGTCCCGCTTTCCCGTCCAAGCCCAATCTCCACCGCTTTCACAGCGGGAACAGACATCAAAGCCTGGGCCAGGCGGCCGTCCAGCCTGCGCTCCCAGTGCACGTGGCTTCCCAATCCCACAGGAACTTGATCGACAATTATTTCAAAGATCCCACCAAGGGAATCGCCGTTGGCCCTGGCATCATCAATGGCGGCTATCATCTTTGCCGTTGATTCTTCATGGATGGAGCGCAAAGGTGATGTTTCGGCTCGGGACTGCACCTCATGAAGGGGAAGTTCAAGCTTAGGTACAGCGACATTCTGGATCTGCACCACGTGGGAAAAGATACTTATGCCAAAATGGGCAAGCAGCCTGCGGCAAACCGCCCCTATTGCTACACGCATGGCGGTCTCTCTAGCACTGGCCCGTTCCAATATATTTCTGGCATCCTTGGTCCTGTATTTAAGCATACCGGCCAAATCGCCATGTCCCGGCCTTGGCCTGGTGACAGCAAGTTCGCCTGGCCCTTTCAGCTGAACCTGCGGTTCTGCGGCCATTTCCGACTGCCAGTTTTCCCAGTCCCGGTTGCCTATGGCCAAGCAAATGGGGCTTCCCAAAGTCTTCCCGTGGCGAACTCCGCCTAGAATCTGCACTTGATCGGTTTCAATGGCCATCCGGCCGCCGCGCCCGTAACCTTGTTGGCGACGGGCCAAATCTTTGTTAATGTCATCAGCAGTCAACTCCAACTGAGCTGGCATTCCTTCAATAATGCCAGTTAAGGTGGGCCCGTGAGACTCACCTGCCGTTAAAAACCGCAGAACTGTCATAATACACCTACTCTCCGCTAATGGTGATGCCCTCTACTAACAAACTTGGAGAGCCGGTGGAACCGAAAAATCTTAGGTCACTGCCCACAACAGCCGCATGTTTAAGAAAATCCGACAAGTTCCCGGCTATGGCAACACCTCTAACTGGCCGTTTTATCTGGCCTTGCTCGATCCAAAGACCGCTTGCACCCACAGAAAACTCTCCGGAAATAGGGTTAGCGGTATGCATGCCCATCACCTGAGTAATCAACATTCCCCGCTCGATCTGGGCTATCATATCCCCTTGACTGACATTGCCGGGTTCGAGGTAAAAGTTTCTTGGACCTGTCCCAACCGTACCTTTGAAAGACGGGCGCACGCCGTTGCCTGTGGATTCCACTTGATCCCTGGCCGCACTTTGCGCGTTGTACAAATAACACTTAAGCTGTCCTTGCTCGATCACAACGGTTCGTTGGGATGGTGTGCCTTCATCATCTACAGGTGCAGTTGCCAGACCATCGGGTAAAAGTCCTGAGTCAACTAAAGTAAAAACAGGGGAACCAACTTGCTCTCCCAATCGGCCGGCAAATAATGATTTGTCTTTTTGCACGGCCTCACCCGTTAAAGCCGGAGCCAATACCTGCAAAAAGTCGGCGGCAATATCCGGGGCAAAGATCACCGGCACTCTGCAGGTTTCCACCTGTCCGGCACCAAGCATCTGTACTGCTTTATCGGCTGCTTCCTCTCCGATTTTTCCAGGGTCTAGTTCATTAAACACCCGGGAAAAGTCGAAAGACCAACCCATTTCTGCCTGGCCGTTGGCCTCGGCAATTACCATCACACTCGCTGCACCATATGCACCCTCATACCCGACGCTGACACCGCGGGTATTTGCAATACCCACCTCATAAAACCCATCACTGTAGGTAGACTGGCGAACTTTAGTAATTCTGGAATCTCGGGACCTTGCCGCTTGTTCCACAGCTTTTGCCAATCCTATCTTGCTTTCTATAGATACATCCAACATGCTTGGGTCCAAAAGTTCTAAAGCCTTTGTCTGTTTGGCTGAGGGCAAAACATTGTGCTGATCACTAGAAGCACTTTCAGCATTGACTACAGCTTGCTTTAATGTGTTTAGTAAATCGGTTTTGCCAAGATTTGTAGTAAACGCCAACCCCAAACGTCCATCATCGATTACCCGAATCCCAATTCCTGTTTGAGCGGCCTCTCTAAGTGTTTCTACTTCGCCGTCGCTGACTTCTACTCGAATCGATCTTTGCCGAGTGGCATAGGCTTCCACTTCCAAGCCCCGTGCTAGAGGCAGATCTATCACTGATTTAGCCAGTTTTTGCATATCCAAGGTCATATTCAATCCTCCTCCACGATACCGCCCACAACAAGTTCCGGTATGCGGATAGTGGGCTGTGCATCGCTTACCGGGACTCCTTGCCCGTCTTTGCCGCATCTACCGATAGTAAATCCTAAATCCTTCCCCACTGCATCGACAATGCTTAGGGCTTTGGGCCCGTTGCCAGTTAATGTGGCCCCCCGCACCGGATCAGCAATCTGTCCGTTTTCAATCAGGTATCCATCAGAAACTTCAAACACAAAATCACCGTTTGTAGTATTTACCTGGCCCCCACCCATGCGGGTGACCAAAAGTCCTTTATCAGTACTTGCGATAATTGCTTCAGGATCATCGTCACCGGGCAGAATATATGTGTTTGTCATGCGGGGAATAGGTCTGTGTCGGTAGGATTCACGCCTGCCGTTGCCGGTGGGTTTGACCCCATCCTTGCGGGCTGTGAGGTAGTCATACATATAGCCCTTTAAAATTCCACCTTCGATCAAGACATTCCGCTGACCTTTTGTCCCTTCGTCATCAAACCGGTAGCTTCCGAATTTCCCCGGCATAGTGGCATCGTCGATTACAGTCACTAATGAAGATGCAACTTGCTCCCCCAGACGGTTTGCATACACCGAAATTCCCTTTTGAACTAAATCAGCTTCCAACCCATGGCCGCAGGCTTCATGCACCATCGTCCCACCTGCTTCTCCAGACATGACAACCGGCATGCGGCCGGCCGGAGCGGGCCTTGCTCCAAGCATACGCACCGCACGGCCCGCGGCCCGCAGTGCGAATTCCTCAACATCGTTCTCCTGAAATAATTCAAACCCTATAATCCCGCCCAGAGATTCATATCCTGTTTGAATCTTGCCATCTTCTGTTGCGATTACATTTGTGGTCAAATTGGTCCGGATCCGTTCATCAGTGACCCAAAGCCCTTCACTGTTGGCAACAACAATTTGTTGAACAGTATCACCATAAGAGACAGTAACCTGTCTTACTCGGTGATCAAACTTTCTAGCCGCATTGTTCACCTGTTCAACCAGGGCCACTTTCTCACGAACTGCCACGGTGTCAGGCCTTTTAAGTATTGGCAAATCGTAAGCCGCTGCAGTGCTTCTTAAATCGATTACTGCTTTGTTCTGGCCGCCTTTAGCCGCAGCTGCGGCTGTTTTGGCCGCTTCCATCAATCCAGCCACTGACAAATCATTGGTATAAGCATAAGCCGTGGCTTGTCCTATGATAACCCGTATACCCGCTCCCGTGTCCTTGCCTCCTATGACCCTTTCAATTCGATCCTGTTCACAAAAAATTTGGGATGCACTGGTAGATTCAACAAAAACATCGGCAAAATCGGCACCTTGTCCTGCCGCTATCTCCAACACTTTCAAAAGTTCCTCTTTATGTAAGTGCAAATAGCTCCCTCCTTGATGGTTTGCCCACTTCATGCCCATAATCATTGGTTCTTCTATAAAACAATTGAATTTTCCTTCAGAAAACCCACTTAATGGAAATAAAAAAACCCGGGAAACCCTTGGCAAAACGGGTTCTCCGGGCCGCTTTTGTCCATCTTATCTTGCTTCTTTTTCAGCTAAACGGCGCCTAGTCACCGCCTCCGAAATATACCCTTTTTCGATGAGGTGGCGAATAACCCATCTTTCCACCCTGCGCACTAGCTTAGTCCAAAACATTTCATTGGAAGCCAGCGGATCGAGTAAAATAGTGTAAAGACCCATGCGGTTGCCGCCTAAAACATCGGTAAACAGCTGATCGCCAATTACAACAGTTTCAGAGGCTGCGGTACCCAAAATCCGCAAAGCTTCTTTAAAAGGCCTTTTTCTCGGCTTAATGGCCCGAAACACTGCGGGCATTCCCAAAGCATGTCCCACTTGTTCTGCTCGCTGTTTAAGCGCGTTGGAAGCAAGGCAAAATGCAAATCCAATTTCCTTGCCTTCTTCCACCCATGTTATTACTGCCTGCCCAATGTTTTCATCTGACCACGGCACTACAGTATTATCAATATCCAATATGATGCCTCTATAACCTTGACTTTTTAATTTACCAAGCTCCACATCGAGCAAAGAGCCAAGACACAAATCCGGGCAAAGATGTTTGAACATAGTGCACCCCCTCCCATAAACTCAAAGCGGGGCTTTGCAACCCCCACTATTGGAACGGGGTCACCGCCTTATTCAGCCCTGCATTTCCTGCGGCAGCATTTTTTGCTGCAGCTTGGTTATTGCCCTTTTCTCGATACGAGAAACATAAGAGCGTGAAATTCCCAGTTTCTTTGAAATCTCCCTTTGGGTCTTGCGTACACCGTCGACGAGACCATAGCGCAGCACTAAAACCATTTTCTCCCTGGCCCCAAGCCCCTGCAGCATTTCTCTCAATTTTTCCCGTTCTACCGCAAGCTCGACCTGATCTGGCACTTCATCAGCATCACTGCCTAAGATATCTATTAAGGTTATCTCGTTGCCTTCCTTGTCAGCCCCAATGGAATCATACAAAAGAATATCTTTGCGCGTTTTTTTGGTTGAGCGCAAGTGCATCAGAATTTCGTTTTCGATACACCGTGCAGCATATGTGGCCAATCGGGTCTTTTGTTTGACATCGAAGGTGTTTATTGCCTTAATCAATCCGATAGTTCCGATGGAAATCAGATCATCGACATCTTCCCCGGTGTTGTCAAACTTTTTAACAACATGGGCCACAAGACGCAGGTTTCTCTCGACCAACACATTGCGAGCTTCACCGTCACCACCTGCAAGCCGTGCCAAAAACTTCGCTTCCTCTGTTTCCGACAAAGGCATCGGAAACGCACTGCCCCCGGCAACATAGGCCACAAGAAACAAAACACTGTCAAAGAAAAACATCACCAATGCCGAAAGTATTGCTGACATACAAGGCCACCTCCGGAAAGTTGGAGTCTTTCCTATGTTATGTGGCCTAAGCGGTGTTTGTGCCTGTCTTTGGTTTAATCCTTTTTTCTTCTGACCATTGAGAAAATAGGAGCCTCATGAGGAAGCTTTATATACACCTCTTGGTTGGCATGGGCTTCCGATAAAACCACACCATCACCATCCCAGATGGTCTCAACGGCAAACTCAAAGCATCCTGTCGGAGTGACCAGTTCCAACTTGTCGTGCTGTCGTATGCGATTGCGAACAGCTATTTTAGCCTTTCCGGAACCATTTTCCGGTAGGATACCCACAAAATCATATTGCCTGATATAGCCGCCGCTTTCATAAAACTGTCCTTTGGGTCCCGGAGGGCCGAAATAGAATCCTGTTGTGTAAGGACGATGGCTCACTTTATCCAGCTCATCCAGCCAATCTTCCTGAACCTGATATCCAACGGGATCGGCATGGAAAGCATCTATTGCCGCTCTATACGCTTTAACGACTACACCTACATAATAAACGCTTTTCATACGTCCCTCAATCTTAAGGCTGCCGATTCCCGCCCCGGCCATGGCCGGGATGTGGGCCAACATATTTAAATCCTTAGAATTGAGGATGTAAGTGCCTTGGGCATCCTCCATGATAGGGTAATAGTGACCCGGCCGTTTTTCCTCAACTAAAGCATAGCGCCAGCGGCATGATTGGGCACACTGACCTCGATTTGCATCCCGCCCTGTCATATAATTAGATAACAGGCAGCGCCCTGAGTAAGAAATGCACATGGCTCCATGTACAAAGGTTTCCAGCTCAACATCAACACGAGCGCGGATTTCCTTAATCTCCCGCAAAGAAAGCTCCCTTGCTAAAATCACCCGCTGAATTCCGGCAGATTCCCAAAATTGAACTGTTCTCCAATTAGTTACACTAGCCTGGGTAGAAATATGCAGCGCTAGATCCGGGGCCGCGTCTTTAGCAATACTATATACAGCGGGATCAGCAAAAATAACGGCATCTGCCCCGATTTTTTGCAAAGCCCGCAAATACTTTGGCAACCCTGCAAGTTCCTCGTTGTGCATCAGACTGTTAACTGCAACATATACTTTGACTTGGGCGTTGTGCGCGTATTCCACAAGGGAAGACAACTCATCCAAAGTGAAATTACCAGCACTGGCCCGCAAGCTGTACTCCTTGCCTCCGACGTAGATTGCATCCGCGCCGAAGGCAATAGCTACTTTAGCTTTTTCCATATTGCCGGCCGGAGCCAGCAACTCAAGTTTTTGGGCCATATTACAAACTGCACCTCCAAGGATCCAATATCTATAGAGCTAGATCCCATAGCGGCTGCGGGCCTGCCGATGCTGAGCAAACGTTTTGCTGAATGCGTGGGTCCCATCACCCTTAGCCACAAAATACAAATAATCCACATCACTGGGATCCAAGGCTGCTTCCAAAGCGGCTTTGCCCGGTGAAGCGATGGGTCCCGGCGGAAGCCCCCGATATCGATAAGTGTTATATGGGGAATCCATTTCTAAATCAGAGTAATACAATTTTCGAGCCGCGCCCATCACATAATGTACAGTGGGATCAGACTGCAAAGGCATGCCTATGTTCAACCTGTTCCAAAACACCGCAGATACTAATGGTGCTTCCCGTTTAACCATGACTTCCTTCTCAATGATAGAGCTTAAAGTCACTATATCATGAAGGGTATACCCGTCTGGAATCGACATTGCAGACGTGAGTTCTTCTGCAACTTCAGTGAACCGCTGCACCATGTGTTTGATAATATCCTCTTCCGAAAGATCCCGCACAAAAAAGTAAGTATCCGGAAATAGATACCCTTCCAAGCCGGGAATCGGTTTTTCTATGGGACTGTTGCTGCCGTAGATTAAAGTCTCATCCTGCACTAGCTCTAAGAAGCGTTCTTCGTCCACAAGGTTACTGGAGCTCAACCGTTTGGCAATGGCCGCGGCAGTAAGCCCCTCTGGGATAGTAACGCGAATTGGTGTGACCCGCCCACTTTTCAGCTGGTCGATCACCTGCAGAAGATCCATGCCCGGACTTAAAAGATAATCTCCCGCCTGTAAGCGCTGATCAAGGCCGAGCAGCCTGGAAGTTAAGGCAAAAGCCCTTTGGTCCCGAATGATCCCCGCCTCTTCCAGCAAATACCCTATATCGCCTGTGGAAGCACCGGCAGAGATATTAATAATCGTTCCGATGGCAAATTCAGCACTTTCAGGAGGCAAGATCGCAAAAGAAGCAACCAAGGCCACAATCAGGACTGCAATCAGGGCCAAGCCAAATAAAACACTCAAAAGGCTGAGGCTTCTAATCCAAGCCAGTCTCAGTTCGGTTGCAACCGCAATAGAGTTGTCCACCGCAGCCTGTACCCCGGAATGTCCTTGTGCTTTGCTCATACATTGTCACCTCAAGCTGTAAAATCCGTATACGCTATTACTATAGCCGGGAAAAAACCTTTTGGCAAGATATTCGGACATATCCTTTAATCAAGGCTCTCCAAAACCTCCTGCACCAGATCAAATTCCTCATCATCCTCAATCACCATGTACACATCTTCGCCGTCTTCGTCTTTTGCCATACGCAGTACAACCACTTCATCGGGAACCTCTTCCAGCGACAGCAGAGCATAGGCCTGCCCGTCGATCTCGAGCATTTCCCGGAGAATAAATTCATGCTCTTTGCCATCTTCATCTAGTAAAACAATTATCGCTTCTTCCATAGGATCCGGCGCCGGTCAGCCACCGCCGCCTCGCCCCTCCTTGTAAGTAATTGTTATTGTTTTTTGAATGCTGCACTATCCAAATAGCTTTGCAAAATGATTGTGGCAGCCACCCTATCGATCACCTGCCGCCTTTTCTTGCGGCTCATATCTGCCTCCAGCAGTGCCTGTTCAGCTGATACTGTTGAAAACCACTCATTCCAATAAACGATCTCCAAACCCAGGGCACTGCCGATTTTCCGGCCTTCTTTTTGGATGCGTTCTGCCTCCGGCCCAAGGACCCCGGTAGTGCGCCTGGGCAGGCCAACCAAAAGTTTTGTTGCTTCGTACTCTTCCGCGAACTTTCTTAATTCCGCTAAGTCCTTTTTCCAATTTTGTCGGCGGATAACCCCCACCCCTTGGGCAGTCAAACCCAATAGGTCGCTCACTGCGACTCCAATGGTCTTTGTACCAACATCCAATCCCATAATACGCAACTTATATCACCTTAATCGCAAATTCCGGGCAGTGACCGCCGCAATAGCCGCAAAGCACACAAATTGAAGCATCCACTCTAGCCTGCCCATTTTTTATACAAAGTGCATTTTGAGGGCATTTTTCCACACAAATTCCGCACCCAATACACCAATCATCAATATGCAAACGGCGTGGTTGAGATTTTACTGCATCCTGCAAACTTGTAGAAATGGGCAAACCTTTAACAAGGTTGGTGTTCATCTCCACCTCTTCGCAACTTTTCATTCCCACCGCGATAGAACTGAGTGCATCCAAGTCCAACAAATACTGAAGAGCTTGGGCAGGGTCTTGTACATAATGTCCCCCCCCAAATGGTTTCATGGCATAGATACCCTTCCCACACCCGTGGGCAAACTCCACGGCTTCCACCATATCCTCTTTAGTGCCGCCGATAATTCCCAACCCCCTGTAATTGAGCAGCGGGCTTATAATATCCATTTCCGGCACCAATGCCGCAGCCCGAACACCTTCAATATGGTGTGTCGATATACCTATAGCTCTTACAAGGCCCTGATGCTTTGCTTTCACTAAATATTCCACTGCTTCCCAATGCCCGCGGATAGTTAACATAGATTCCTGCTCATGCAGCAAGAATATGTCGATCCACTCTCGATCCAGTTCATCCAAGGCCTGGTTTAATGCAAGGGCCATGCCTTTTTCATCATAAGCGTAGCTTTTGGTAGCTATGACTATCTCGTCACTACTTCCGTATTGATTAAGTGCCGCTCGGATAGGCGGATAAGCCCTATAGAATTGGCTTGTATCGATAAAATTGACTCCCTGTTCAAAAGCCTTTAAAATCACTTGAGCCCCCGCAAGCGCCGTCATGTCTCGCTGCAAGGGGCTGATGGTCAAAGCGCCAAAACACAATCTGGAAACCCAAATATCCGTGGCGCCAAGTCGCCTATATTCCAATCTTGTACTTCCTTTCGTACTCAATCAAATGGTTTATCTAGGCCTGCAACTCTCACGCCGTTACCGGGTGTATCTATCTGCACCCTAATCCAATGGGTGAATTTAGGCAGATACTCGCGCCGAGTGGGCTCAACTTGAACAGATTCAACATCAAGCACTTTCGCAAACTCTGTAAGATCCTGGAGGCGAAGTCCGGCAATTAGCTTTGCTACCTCACCGGCGTCAAGCTTTCTATAAATCGGTGCTTTCACACGGACATTGATGGGCATAGCCCCTTGATCGGCAGTTCCAGTCAACTCCTCGACCTCGAACTTTGGCTCAAACAATAAAAAATCCGAAGGAAGTTTTTGCTGTATTTCTCTTTGCAGCAATCCTGCCAGATCTTTACGGCGAAATACTTGGCCTTGAGCCTCATAGCGTGCCACGATATGAATTGATTGGGCTTCACTTCCAACTTCTAAAGAAGGTTCAGAAAACAAATCATTAAGGGAAACAGATTCAGGGATAAGCACGCTTTCATCTTCAAAAGTCTTGGTTTGCAGTATTTCTTCTGCCTTTAGTTCAGCTTGGCGACGGCAGACCTGGAAGCCGCGCTCGAGATCAGTTTCACTGACGACTGTTCTTTGTCGACTGGCTCCTCCTGATGTTGATTCTGGATTGCGCACAACCAGGCTTGTCCCAAGATCATGATCAACAAGTTCCCTAATGCGTCCGGCAGCGACATTCCCCTGTTCCCCTTTTTCCAAAGCTATCACAGTCACTTCCTGCTGCCCCGCTTTAATCCCCGCGGCTACATCTAAAAAATACTGGGTGCTGCGCCCAGGTACCTCAATCTCCACCTCGGTGGCAAACATTATCCTGTCACCTGTTTGAACTTTTGTATCTTTGGGAACCACAACGGCTTGCTCACCTTCATTAATAAAAACCACGACACCTGCCGCGGCACTTGTACCAATGATCTCGCTTCCGGTGGCAGCAATCGTGGCCTCGGTTTCCAG
Organism: Bacillota bacterium; assembly: GCA_012519025.1. GTDB lineage: Bacteria > Bacillota > Limnochordia > DTU087 > DTU087 > JAAZMF01. Next base: position 387 of record JAAYQZ010000067.1, on the reverse strand, counting down.
CACGGCTTTGATGGGCTGCAGCATCAATTGGGGCAGCTGCTCATGCATGGTAATTGCAGTTCCGGCCGGTGTACCCAGCAAATCAACCTGTTCTTGATATATCAAAAGCTCGGGGGTAACAGTGACAGTAACCTTTGGTGTAAGGACATAATACAAAAGCCCTACAGCTAAAACTGCAGTAATCAAAATCAACCAGCGTTGAAAACCCAGTGGTTTGGAATTTGCCTGAACTATTGCTGGAGATTCGAACTTTCGGCTCGGCACACCAACCGCCGCATCGGTTAGGGTCTCCCTCAGCTGCTTTTCATCATGATACCACAAAATCCCATACTCATCTGCTAAAGATTGAAGCAAGGAGTCGTTTGTAACTAGAACCAACTGCCTTTG
>JAAYQZ010000066.1 GCA_012519025.1 Bacillota bacterium | reverse complement strand
GCTGCTTTCACATTTTGAATGCGCCCACGCAAATCTTATGCCCGGCGGCCTTTACTTACTTGACTGGTGTGTGGATTTCACCTGCCTAGCCGATACTCAAGACGCCTGGCTGGTTGAGCAAGATGATATTGCCATTTATGTGCGCTACCACACTCGGTCGCTGAATTTCATTGAGCAGACAGTTGATGAAACTATTGAACTTACTATCGACGATAACGGCACAACCAGGCGTTTAACGCACAACAATATCCGGCGAGCTATCTACCCCCAGGAGTTTTTATTGATTTCCCACAAAGTTGGTTTCGAGTTCATCGGGTGGTGGAACAACTGGGATTTGACTGCACCACTTACTGGTAAAGAAACCGAGGTCAACAGAGCTATCGCAGTTTTAAGAGCACGATAGCCTAAAACCATCAGACAAAAGTGTTCAGCTGGACCGGGAGGGACCTTATATGGCCAAAAAAGATGCACTGTTTATGGGTATAGATGGAGGGCAAAGCGGCACTAGATGCGTCATCATAAACAGTCTAGGTGAAGTTGTGGGTGTCGGCCAAGGAGATGGGATCGATTTCGTATTGGCTCCCGGCGGCAAAACGGCGCTTGCTAAAGCATTATCCAGTGCTGTTGAAGGGGCTTTATCCCACACCCCCCGTAAATTTTGTGCTGCATTTTTGGGACTTTCCGGTGTTACCCCAGATGGGCTTCAAGTAGAGACTGTAAAAAACGTATGCCAAGACATATTCGAAAGTGAGCGCCTTGATATTGCCAGTGACAGCACTGCCGCCTGGGCGGGGGCGCTGGCATGCAAACCCGGTATTGTCCTCATCTCCGGCAGCGGCTCCATTGCCCTTGGGGTAAACCACAACGATGAAACTGCTAGAGCCGGTGGATGGGGCTACATATTTGGCGATGAAGGCAGTGGGTTCGGCATAGCTAAAGACGCCCTTAAAATGACTCTGCACTCTTTGGATGTAAATCAGCCTTTAGAAAGCTTTAAATCCGCTTTTCAAGCGGAATTTCCCCACATCCCCATTGAATCATTGACTAAAGCATTTTACGCCGGAAACATCACCCGGGCGCAATTTGCCTTGGTGACGAAAAGGCTGGCAGGACATGCGGCCCGGGGAAATCGAGCCGCAATCGAGCTATTCCGGAGCTCTGCTCGCATGCTCGCCTGCAAAGTTGTGGGTACTGCTCATAAATTGACATGGCCCTCTGATGTAATCACTTGGTCACCTGTTGGGGGTGTCTTCAACTGCGGTAGTGTCATTTTGGCACCGCTGGAGGAATACCTTAAACAGCTGGATCGAACATACCGCTATGAGATGCATCCACCGCTCTTGCCGCCTGCCGCCGGTGCCGCACTTTTGGCTGCAAAAAAGTATCTGCAGCTTAAGGAACTTGACTCCGGACTGTCCAGGCGCGTAAAGGCAGGGTTAGAAAACAAAGTGGTTTAATCAAGCTTTTTGGCTGCAGTTTCTATATATCGAATAAAGTGTGCGGCTATGCGATCGGGCATTGTAATCATAGTACCGACAACTGCCGATACAGCTCCGCTTTCCAGGGCCTCAACCACCTGTTGTGGTGAATGATATCTACCTTCAGCGATAACCGGTATCTTTTGGGCGGCTATTTCTTTGACTAACTCCAGATCAGGGCCTTCAAGCTGCCTGCTTTGGGGTGTATACCCGGATAAAGTAGTCGCGACTATGTCTGCTCCCATTTCCACGGCATTTTCCGCCTCTTGCAGTGTTGAAACATCTGCGATTACTCCCAATCCTAAGGCATGTATACCTCCAATGAGCTCCCTGAGTGCTGTGCAGTCCCCAATCCTGGGCTCTGTGGCTTGCAGAGCAATTACACTTGCTCCGGCTTTGTATAAGGCCTGGGCTTGTTCAAGTTTCGGGGTAATGTAGATTCCGTCTCGATCATCTGTTTTTTGGATACCGATAATTGGTAAATCCGATTCCCGGCGAACAGCCTTGATATCCCGGACTCCATTGATGCGCAGCCCGGCTGCACCGGCAAATTCCACAGATTTCGCGATGGCACTGATAATTTCCGGTTCATCAAGCGGGGTACCTGGCAGTGCTTGGCAGGACACAATAAGGCGATTTGCCACTGCTTCGATAAAATCTTGAATATTCATATTTACCCCTCCATTACTTCTTTTAGTTCCGCGATGGCAGCATTGTGAAAGCGTGGTCTAAACGACATCAATCCTTCATTAGTGCGGCAGGGATGCACGCGATTTGTCAAAAGTATGAAATAGGCGCCCAGCTTCGGATCGATCCAAAGCGATGTACCGGTAAAACCTGTATGCCCAAAAGCTGAAGGGGAGATCAAATCACCGCCTGACGAAAAACCTTTGCCCTTCATCTGCCAGCCGATGCTGCGGCTTT
>JAAYQZ010000065.1 GCA_012519025.1 Bacillota bacterium | reverse complement strand
GTTATTAAAAGCATAGTGCTTGACGGCATTATCAACCCCATTCGGTATATTGCCCGTAATCGCAGTGGTTTTGTAGGTTTCTGTGTGCTGATATTCATTGTTCTAATGTCCTTTGTAGGTCCATATATCGTTCCCTTGGATAGGACAACCAGGATCGATCGCATATATGAACCGCCTTCCTGGGCGCATCCTCTTGGGACTGACAGCGAAGGACGGGATATTTTATCCCAAATTGTTCACGGCGGTAAAGATGTGATGGTGGTTGCGTTTTTGGCGGGCCTGATCACGACTTTGATTGCTGTGCCTTTGGGTGCGGTCAGTGCCTTTGTCGGTGGGCGGGTAGACGCCGTAATTACAACAATAACCGACATAATTTTGACTATCCCACAGATGCCTTTGCTTTTGGTTGTGGCGGCTGTTATGCGTTTTGATAACATCTATATGCTGTCGCTGCTGCTGGGTGCTACGGCATGGCCGGGGCTGCTGAGGGCAGTCCGCACACAAGTGCTGTCTATCAAAGAGAAGGATTACGTAGAGGCAGCTCGATGCCTTGACATGGGTACAAAACATATTGTTTTAAAAGAAATCATCCCAAACATGATGGGCTATATTACCATCAACTTTATATTATCGACTACTTCGGCTGTTTACGCTCAAGTCGGCTTGATCCTGTTTGGACTAGTGCCGCTTTCCGGCAACAACTGGGGAATAATGCTCAATCTGGCTTGGAGCAGAGGAGCAATCTTTTTCAAAGACAGCTTCTGGTATGTCATGTCTCCAGTCTTAGCTATTACGCTTTTTCAGTGGAGCATGATCACCTTCACTCGTTCTTTGGAGGAGATCTTCAATCCCGCCTTAGGAAGTGGTGAATAATTATGAATGAAGCCGCAGTTGCATATGAAACTAATAAGGAGCAACAAAACGTTTTGTTAGCTATAGAAAACCTGAATGTACACTACCGCACAAGGCGTGGGCCACTGAAAGCTGTCCGCAATGTCAACTTGGAGATCAGGGAACGGGAAAATGTAGCCATTATCGGTGAAAGCGGTTCCGGGAAAAGCACATTCGGTTTGGCCGTGGCCCGGCTGCTGCCTGTCTCGGCTGTAGCTGCAGCAGACAAACTGATCTATACACCACCGGGTGGGCGGGTTCTCGACATTGCCAACTGCTCTGATGAAGCGCTTCGTTTGTGGCGCTGGAAGGAAGTTGCTGTTGTAATGCAGGCAGCCCTGTCCGCTTTCAACCCCGTGCTTAGAATCAGGGATCAGTTTGCTGATACTGCCCGTGCCCACGGGATTTACGATCGGGCACTGTTAGAAAAAAAGGGTCTTGAGCTTTGTGAGTTAGTGCAGCTTGAACCTAGAAGAGTACTTGATGCTTATCCCCATGAGTTGAGTGGTGGTATGCGTCAGAGAGTTTTGATAGCCTTAGCACTTTTGCTGGATCCAAAGTTGGTTATTCTCGATGAACCAACAACTGCACTTGATATTTTGACACAGCGAATTGTGATTGAGCTGCTGCGGGATTTAAAGACCAAACTTGATTTATCGATGGTTTTGGTCTCCCACGATCTTTCACTAGCTGCGGAATTGGCCGATCGAGTGGTTACTATGTATGCCGGTGAGTTTGTAGAGGTCGGGCCTGTTAACGACATATTCTACAAGCCGCGTCACCCCTATACCCAAGGATTGATCTCTGGTGTGCCCACTATTGAAGGGGAGATAGCTGAACTTGCTTCTATCCCGGGCTCTCCACCGGATTTGATCGACTTGCCGCGGGGATGCAAATTTCAAAGTCGCTGTCAATATGTGACTGATCTTTGCCGAACCGAGGAGCCTGTGATGGAACCGGTTGAATCCAACAGCACCGAACATACCGTAGCCTGTCTGCGCTGGAGGGAGATTAACGATGCAGCAACCCATAATTGAACTAAAAAACGTAACTCGCTCCTTTACCAGGGGCGGAGGTTTGTTAGGGGGAACACCTCAGCGGATTGATGTTTTGCGCAATATCAATCTTACCATCAAACCGGGAGAAATCACCTGTTTGGTAGGAGAAAGTGGGTGTGGCAAAACGACAACCGGTAAGATTATTGCCGGGCTTCTACCACCTTCCATGGGAGAAGTAATTTATCAAGGTCAGAATTTGTCACAATTGGACAAAAGGGCCTTTAGTTCGTACCGCAAAACCGTGCAGCTGGTGCACCAAGATCCTTATGCTGCACTAAACCCGACTCAAACCATCTACGCTATCTTAAGCGGTCCTATGTTTCGCCACAAGTTGGTCAAAAATAAGCGGGAAGCTCTACGGAGTGTTTCTGAGCTGCTGGAAACGGTGGATTTGACACCGGTAGAAGACTTTATTGGCAAACACCCCCACCAACTAAGTGGTGGGCAGCGGCAGCGAGTTGTTGTGGCCCGATCTTTGATCTTGGAACCAAGGCTGATTGTGGCCGATGAACCAGTTTCCATGTTGGACGTTTCTATTCGACTTTCAGTCGTTGGGTTGCTGCGCCGTCTGCAAGCAGAAACTCAGGTAGCGTTCTTGTTCATCACTCATGACCTGGCAATGGCCAAGTATTTTGGCACCGGTGGTAACCTAGCTGTCATGTACTTAGGCGAAATTGTGGAATTTGGTCCTGCTGAGACGGTAATAGGTGAACCAAAGCACCCCTACACCCAGGCTTTACTGAGGGCTTTGCCGGAGCCGGATCCTGAACTCACACGGGCCAAAGAGCCTGTTGCACTAAGAAGCTTGGATATACCGGATTTGGCAGCTCTTCCTTCGGGATGCACATTCCATCCGCGCTGTCCCAATTATATGCAGGGAATTTGTGATGGGGATGTACCCGGGCTTGTGTCTCAACCTGACGGGCGGCGAGTGGCGTGCTACTTGTATGCCGACGGACGGGGCGATACTGAAACCAGGAAGGATTTGGCCTGATGATTGGAGTTGAGGAAGCGGTTTTCAAAATCGCCGTCTGGATTACTATCGTGTCCGGCGCGCTGATGTTTGTACTGGAACCGAAAACACCTTCTTTTGTGATTAATATAGGGTCACTAATTGTTGGAATTATTTTAATGGGGGTGATAGCACTTTCAATCAGGTTGCAGAACACGGGTGAGAAAGACGATTCACAGATCAGTTGAATTTAACGCATAAGGGGGAAATTAGCAATGTTTCGAAGCAAACGACTTTGCATGGTGTTAATTGCAGTAAGCATTCTGATCCTGTCCTCGTTCGCAGTCTCTGCCGCGTCAGAGTTTGTCGGCTGCTGGCCGTATCTTGTGCCACCCCAGGGTCACTTTAACACCTTTGCCACTAACTATGTCAGTTTCGGACTGTATTGGGATATGATCGAATCACCCATGGCCCTTTACTATTGGGGAACAGATGAATGGCTGACGTTAAATGCCGTTGACTGGGAGTTAATTCCCGAAGACAATCCCGATACCTATCGGATTCACCTCCGACAGGGAGTTAAATGGCACGATGGTACTGATTTCACTTCCCAAGACGTACTTAGCACCTTCTATCTTGGCTACCTATTCAACTGGGCTATTTGGAATTATGTAGACAAGGTTGAGGCTGTTGATGACTATACCGTAGATTTCCATATGCATCGCCCCTCAACAGTTGTACTGAGGTACATCTTGAGAGAACGGCTAAGAGCATATTCAGTCTATGGTGATTACTATGAAGAATTAGCTGGGTATCTTGCCTCAGGTAAAGATGCTGATTCCAGTGAAATCAAGCAGCTTAAGGTAAGATTCAGTCAGTTCCAGCCTCCCACAATGATCGGTACCGGTCCTTACACATTCAATCCCAGGGACTTAACCGAAGCTGTGGCAGTCATGCACCGGTTCGATGATTACTGGGCAGTAGACAACATGAAGTTTGATGCTATCCGCATTTACAACGGTGAAACTGCTGCGATCACTCCGCTGTTTTTGGCCAAAGAAGCTGAGTATGCTACTCACGCTTTCCCGCCGGCAACGGAGAAACAGCTGCAGGAGATTGGTGTTAGAATTGCCCGTCTGCCGCTGCGCACTGGACCGGCCCTGTTCTTCAACCATGATGTATATCCTTTGAACCGCAAGGAAGTTCGTCAGGCAATGGCTTATGCCATTAACAGAGACGAAGTTGCCGCAGTTTCTCTTGGTGCTTCCTCTGTACCGCAGAAATATATGGCTGGTGTAAGTGACAGCTTGCTTCCCTTGTGGCTCGATGATGAAACCCTTGC
>JAAYQZ010000064.1 GCA_012519025.1 Bacillota bacterium | reverse complement strand
GGGGAGTAGGGATTGTCGAAAACTCATCCCAAGAAGTAGTATTACCGCAAAGGGTATTTCCTGCCTAGTATGTTCTGGTAATTAAGCAGGCTTGAATGGCCTATTGCTTCCCTTTGAGGTCTATGATAAAATAGTTAGCAGTTTGACGCATCTTTCAAATGTGGGCTTATAGCTCAGATTGGTTAGAGCGCACGCCTGATAAGTGTGAGGTCGGTGGTTCGACTCCACCTAAGCCCACCAGCTCTTTTATCTTAGTCCTCGGTAGCTCAACGGTAGAGCACCCGGCTGTTAACCGGGTGGTTGTTGGTTCGAATCCAACCCGGGGAGCCATCCAGATAAAAAAGCCAAGCCGTTCAAGTGCTTGGCTTTTTTATTACCAAAAGCGTTATATTAGGCATCTTCTCGGTTTGTGATGTGTAAACAGATGAGGTGATGTAATGTCTGTACAGCGAAAAGCACATGAATTAGCGAATGCCTTGGCGGCAAGCCCCGAATATGCCCGCCTGCAGGCCGCCCAAGAGGAAATAGAGGAAAGGCAGGCGGCTAAGATTATGCTTCAAGACGCCCGGAAAAAAGAGATGCTGTTGAGGGAAAAACACGCCAGTGGCGAAGACATTAGTGAAAGTGAGCTGGCAGATCTGCAGAAAACCGTTGAATTGGTTTCCTTTAACCCTTATATCCGTGAGCTTATGGAGGCTGAATATGCCTTAAGTGAAATGCTCATGGAGATCTGGGCTGTTATCACGGAAGCTGTAGGGATCGAACAATCAGACGAAGCCGGGCTTGGGTCTGATGAATCATCCCCAGAATCTGCTCCCGAAAAGACTAAAAGCAGGCTGTGGGTGCCCGGTCGCGATACATAGGTGCAAGAACCCATAGGGGAAGCGAGGGAGGTCTATAGTTGTCTCAAGTTTACATTGAAAATCTCAACGAACACGAAGGTAAAGAAGTTACAGTAAAAGGCTGGGTTTATAATAGACGATCCAGCGGGCGCATTCAGTTTGTAATGGTCAGAGACGGTACCGGCATTGTGCAAGGAGTTGTCGTAAAAGCCGAAGTAACTCCCGATGTTTTTGCTTTGGTGGAAGAGCTCACACAGGAATCTTCCGTTGTGGTGAAGGGTATTGTCAGATCTGATGACCGAGCCCCGGGAGGTTATGAGCTGACTATAACTGATCTGGAATTGGTGCAGTTAGCAGAGGATTATCCCATCACCCCAAAAGAACATGGCACAGAATTCTTGATGGATCATCGCCACCTTTGGCTGCGTTCCCGCAGACAGCATGCAATTTTGCGGGTACGTCACGAGATTATAAAAGCCATCCGGGACTTCTTTTATGAACGTGATTTTGTACTAATTGATACCCCCATTTTGACACCTGCGGCTTGTGAAGGGACTACAACACTATTTGAAACAGATTATTTTGATGACCAGGCATTTCTTGCCCAAAGTGGCCAACTCTACCTAGAGGCAGCGGCAATGGCCTTTGGAAGAGTGTATTGTTTTGGACCAACTTTCCGTGCAGAAAAATCCAAAACCCGGCGGCATCTCATGGAATTTTGGATGTTGGAACCAGAGGTTGCCTATGCTGATCATGAAGATAATATGCGCCTCCAGGAAGATCTTGTCAGTTTTATTGTGCAGAGAGTCTTAAAGCATCGCCGCGCAGAACTGCAAATGTTGGAGCGGGATATCAGCAGGTTGGAAAAAGTAGTTGTGCCGTTTCCTCGCATCAGCTACGATGAGGCCATAGAGAGGCTCCAGAAAGCCGGTGTTGAAATTGAATGGGGGGCGGATTTTGGTGGTGGTGACGAAACAATACTTGCTGAGCAATTTGACCGGCCTGTGTTCGTTCACAGATACCCGACCTCCATCAAAGCTTTCTATATGAAACCGGATCCGGAAAGGCCGGAAGTCGTTTTATGTGACGATTTGTTGGCTCCAGAAGGATATGGTGAGATCATTGGGGGCAGTCAAAGGATTGATGAGCCTGAACTTCTCAAACAACGGATGATAGAGCACGATCTTGCCGAGGAGACTTATGCTTGGTATCTAGATCTAAGGCGGTATGGATCAGTACCTCACTCGGGGTTTGGCCTTGGATTGGAGCGGACGGTCGCTTGGATATGTGGTTTGCCCCACGTGCGAGAGACCATTCCCTTTCCCCGCCTAATCAATCGTTTGTATCCCTAGAAAACATGGTGCCTTGGGGCCAGGTTCATCGTTGCCTTGTGCCGATCAAGATGAGCAGGACCCCAAGGCCCACTATGGCCAACCTATTTAAAGACAGCCTACCAGCAAGTCCTGCAACTCCCAGAAAACTCACTGCCGCCAATATCATAGGCCCGACAAGACCTAAAATACTATTTATCTGCAGGGCCACAGCCACATTTCCCGATCTAACCATCAGTATCCCTGCCGCTATTTCTAAGGTACCCGCAATAACTCGAAGTAAAGCCATATTTCGTACAACTTGAACTTGATTGATCATGGTGCTGTACCCTCTCCTTTGATTATCATTTCATTCATTTATATTACTTCCAAACCCCGACCATGCCTGAGTTAGATTCAAAGACATATGACGAAATGGAAGGAAAATCCAAATTTATGTCCAACTTAGTAAAGAATACCTGGCTGTGAGACAATGGAATGATATTTGGGAGGATTCATTGGGAGGGTTTTTGCCGTGAAAAGTCTTAGGTTAAAGTCACTTATAATGATATTGGTTCCTGTTTTACTTATCTTTGCTTTGGTGGGGGCTTATGTTGTTACGGTTTTCCATAGGGAGCAAGCTAAATCCGCAACTGAACATGCCGAAAACTTGGCATTAGTATACGCCCATGAAATGCGCTCCGAACTAACGAAAGCCTCCAACGCGGCAAACGCCATAGCCGATTTGGTGAGCGGGTTAGTAGAGCAGGGGATAGCCAATCGGGCGGCTGTCAATGCTTCTTTACAGAGAATGTTGGAAAATAACGATGTATTTTTAGGGGTTTGGGTGGGAACCGAATCCTATGCCTTTGACGGCAATGACTTTCTGTTTGCTGACACTCCCGGTCATGATCACAGTGGAAGGTACATACCGTACTACTCCCGGGATGGAGATAACATTATTTTGGAACCACTTGAGTATTACGATGTTCCTGGGGAAGGCGACTATTATCTTGTGCCATTTAATTCACAGAAAGCAACACTTTCAGATCCCTTTTGGTATGAAGTAAAAGATCGCAGCACATACATGATCACTTTGTCTGTTCCTATCTACGCATCCGGTAATGTGATCGGTGTTGCCGGCATTGATCTGGCTATTGATGTTTTACAGTCTTTAAGTGAAGAACTAACCATTTATGAGTCAGGTTTGGGCAGACTTATATCCGGCCAAGGCACTATTGTAACCCATCCTGAGCGGGAATTAATCGGCACCTTAGCCCAAGACTTCCAGGGTGAGCAGGGCCAGCAACTGCTAAATGATCTCAAAGATGATCAGGTGGTTTCTCTTTGGGAATACGCCGAAAGATTAAAAACCGATACTTTGAAAGCATTTGCTCCGGTAGCAATAGAAGACATAGATACCCCTTGGGCATTCAGTATTGTAGTCCCCAGAAATGAAATATTTGTTGAGGTAAATGCTCTCACACGGCAGCTGGTTATCATCACACTAATTGGAGTCGGGTTGATTGCATTGGCAGTGTTTGTCATGTCCGGTTCCATAGTCAGACCTATTATCAGCTTAACACTGGTGCTGGAGCGCTTGGCAAAGCTGGATTTCACTTATGATGAGGGCGATGGAGCAGCAAAACTGCTTGAAGCCCAAGATGAAATCGGCATCATGGCCAAGGCGGTGGCAGCAATGCAGCAGGCAGTTGCAGCTTTAATTCGGTCCCTTCAAGAAATGGCAAACGATGTAGCCGCTACAAGTGAGGAGCTTTCCGCCTCAGCTGAAGAAACGTCTGCTTCTGTTGAAGAGGTGGCATCATCTGCCAATGAACTCAGCCAAAACGTTGCCGGCAACAAGCAAAGCTCTACGGCAATGATGGAAAACGCCGGGTCCATTGAAGAATTGGCCATTTCCGGCAATGAGCAAATGGGCATGACTATGAATGCCATGGGGAAAATAGTAGCCGCTTCACAAGAGGTCAAGGAAGTATTGGCAGAACTCTTTGAGCAAGCTGGAAACATGGAAGGGATTCTGCAGATCATTTCCGATGTCGCCGAGCAAACAAATTTGCTTGCTCTTAATGCTGCGATAGAGGCGGCAAGGGCAGGTGACCATGGGCGCGGCTTTGCAGTCGTCGCCGAAGAAGTGCGGGGCCTAGCAGAACAAACACAGGATTCTGTCGAAGATATAACAGTTATGATCACAGAACTTGTTGGGAATGCTTCAAGATCCGCGGAGATTATGGAGCTTACGGAAAATGAGATTGCTTCCGGAAATACTATGCTTAACGAGACCCAAAAAGCTTTCCAACAGATTACAGAAAGAGTGACTGTCACTGTACAAGGTATCGGAGCACTTGCCGATGCGATGGAAGATATGGACGGAATCTGCAATGCAGTAGCCTCTGCTTCCCAAGAGCAGGCCGCTTCAACTGAAGAGGTGGCTGCCACTGCCCAGGCTTTGGCAGAGATGGGAGAACACTTGAAAGGCCTTGTAGAGAGGTTCACAGTGTAGAAGATGGGCCTTGGCAGGGAGATAATGGGTTTTTGGGGAGCGCTTGCAGACAGAAGTCCGCAAACATGGTATACTTTCCCCATCAATGATTTTTGTTATGCGGCTCTCGAGCCCGCAATATGGGAGGCACCAGAATGTACAAGCAAGTGTATGAAGTTGATCCGGAGGTCGGTATTGCCCTCCGGCAGGAACTCAGCCGACAGCAGGACAATATAGAGCTAATCGCTTCAGAAAATTTTGTGTCGGCAGCGGTTTTGCAGGCGGCGGGTTCTGTTTTGACAAACAAATACGCAGAAGGATATCCGGACAGACGTTACTACGGGGGATGCCATTACGTGGATGTGGTGGAAAAGTTGGCTATCAGCCGAGCCAAAGAAATCTTTGGCGTAGAACATGTTAATGTTCAACCACATTCCGGTTCTCAAGCAAATATGGCCGTTTATTTTGCCATTCTGGATCCCCAAGATACAGTATTAGGTATGAATCTTGCCCACGGTGGTCATCTTACCCACGGCAGCCCAGTGAACTTCTCGGGAAAGCTATTCAACTTTGTTCATTACGGAGTCGATCCCGATACAGAGCAAATTGATTATGATGCGGTAGAAAAATTGGCTCTCAAGCATCGCCCAAAACTGTTGGTTGCCGGGGCCAGTGCTTATCCCAGGCTGATTGATTTTGAGCGCTTGCGGACCATTGCAGATAAAGTGGATGCGTATTTTATGGTGGATATGGCCCACATTGCCGGCTTAGTTGCAGCTGGTCTACACCCTTCACCTGTGCCTTATGCAGATTTTATAACAACAACAACTCATAAGACACTTAGAGGCCCAAGGGGAGGGATGATTTTCTGCCGCGAAAAATTCGCTAAAGAGATAGACAGAAATATATTCCCCGGAACCCAAGGCGGCCCGTTGATGCATATCATCGCTGCCAAGGCCGTGGCCTTGAAGGAAGCCCAAACCCCCGGTTTTAAGGAATACCAAGGGAACATAGTCAAAAATGCACAGGCCTTAGCTGAGGCGTTGATGGAGAGGAACATGAAGCTGGTAAGCAATGGTACTGATACCCACTTGCTTTTATTGGATGTACGAAATCTAGGCTTGACGGGTAAGACTGCGGAAGAGCTCTTGGATGCCGTGGGGATTACCACCAACAAAAACACTATACCTTTTGATCCGGAGAGTCCATTTGTGACCAGCGGTGTTCGATTGGGTACTCCGGCTGTAACAACAAGGGGAATGGGCATTACAGAGATGGAAGAGATTGCCGACATCATCCATGATGTTTTGGCAAATCCTTCTTCAGATAAAATCGCACAAGAGGCAAAAGCCCGCCGGGAGGCCCTTTGCAAACGCTTCCCCTTGTACACTGATCTTAATTGATTTAATGTGCTGACCGATCCCACCAAACGCCTTCTAGCCAAGAGGGCGTTTTTTTATGCTTACTGTCAGATACTTCCTAACGGGTATTTGCTGGTATTTCCGGGGATATTAACATTTGGAAAATGACTGTCGTTGAAGGGGGAACCCGGTTTGACCAATATGTTAGAGATTCGTTGGCACGGCCGTGGGGGTCAAGGTGCTAAAACAGCAGCACTGCTTTTAGCCGAGGCAGCTGCAGCCGCCGGCAAGCATGTGCAGGCATTCCCTGAGTACGGTCCGGAACGAATGGGGGCTCCTGTCGTGTCGTACAACAGGATAAGTGACACACCGATTACACTCCACAGTGCAGTTTTGTCACCGGGATATGTGGCTGTACTAGATCCTACTTTCATAGGTTCTATCGACTTCACTGCTGGAATGCCGGAAAACGGGGCGCTGCTTGTCAACACGGACACACCCGCTTTGCAACTGCGGGAAAGACTTGGGCTGCAAAATGATTCTATAAAAGTATACACCATTGATGCTACAGGTATTTCTGAGGCAAATATCGGCCGTCCGATACCCAACACATCTATGCTTGGAGCCATGGTTGCCGTTGCCCAGGTGATGGAGCTAGATGATCTTCTGCAAGACACTGAAAGGCGTTTGGAAAAGAAATTTCACGACAGACCGAGGCTTATCCAAGGTAATCTGGCTGCGATAACCCAGGCATATAAGGAGGTTGAATGTCGGTGACTGAAAGCAGTCAAACAAAAAATCTCCTTAAAGACCATGTGATCATCGATAAAGCCATTGAGCCCAATGCTGGTTGGCGTGATTTGCCCATAGGAGCGGTCATACCTAAAGGGGGGACTTCAAGGCAGTTTACTACTGGGGATTGGCGCACTATTCGACCTGTATGGAGCCCCGAAAAATGCATTCACTGCCATAGATGTTGGCTGTATTGTCCTGATATGTGTTGGGTGTCTGAGGACAAGAAAATACAAGGGGTGGATCTAACAAATTGCAAAGGCTGCGGTATATGTGCAAATGTTTGTCCCACCAAAGTACATGCGATTGAAATGCACCCTGAAGATACTAAAACAGAGCATACTGCCGGGGAGGATTAAAAATGGCCTTGCAGGAAAAATTGACTAAAACAGCGGCTTTGACAGGTAATGAAGCGGCGGCCCAGGCTATGCGACAGATACATCCCGATGTCGTTGCTGCATACCCGATTACACCACAGACAGAAATTGTGCAGCTTTATTCGACTTTTGTCAACGATGGTATAGTCCATACAGAATATGTAGCAGTGGAAAGTGAGCATAGTGCTCTAAGTGCCACTATAGGGGCAGCTGCGGCGGGTGCCAGGTCTATGACTGCAACCTCCTCCAATGGTCTTGCCTACATGTGGGAAATGCTTTATATTGCAGCCGGGCTTCGTTTGCCCATAGTGATGCCTGTGGTGAACCGGGCTTTGAGCGGTCCCATTAATATTCACTGTGACCACAGTGATACTATGGGGGCCCGTGATGCAGGGTGGATTCAGATTTACTCAGAAAATGCACAAGAGATGTATGACAACCTAATCCAAGCAGTGCGGATCGCAGAAAACCCCGACATCATGTTGCCTGTTATGGTCACTATGGATGGTTTTATAATCAGCCACGGCATGGAGAATGTGGAGCTTCTGCCCGACCGGGCTGTGGAAGAATTTATAGGGGAGTATCGTTATCCTTACGCTTTATTGGACATTGAAAATCCCCGTACAATTGGTCCTTTGACTCTGCAAGATTTCTATTTTGAACACAAAAGAGCCCAAGCTGATGCTGTGGTAAAGGCGAAAACCGTTATTTTAAAAGTGGGCGAGGAATACGGCCAACTAACTGATCGCTCGTATGAATTAATCGAATCTTACCGTATGGAAGATGCTGAATACGCTCTAGTAGTTTTGGGTTCAACAGCAGGTACGGCAAAGTATGTGATAGATGAATTGCGGCAGGATGGTGAAAAATACGGCCTAGTGAAAATTAGGGTTTGTCGACCTTTCCCCGCTGTTCGGTTGGGGGAAGTCCTTTCCCGCGTAACGGCCGTTGGAGTCATGGATCGCGCAGACAGCTTCTCGGGTGAAGGCGGTCCTATTTTCGCTGAAGTAAGAGCCGCCCTCTACGGAGTATCTCATCGTCCCCACTGCATTAATTATATTTACGGCTTGGGTGGCAGGGATATCGGTCCAGACCTTATTCGAAGTGCTGCGTTGGATATAAAATCTTTAAAAGATGGCAGTGAATCAGATAGTTTAGTCAGATATCTAGGTGTGAGAGAGTAGGAGGCACGTTTATGGCTTTGCCTGACTTGGCAAAAAAGCCCGTACGGTTTATAGGTGGCCATCGGGCTTGTGCAGGTTGTGGTTTTCCCATCACCATCAAAATTATTTTGCAAGCAGCAGAAAATCCAGTAATAGTCGGTTGTGCCACCGGTTGTATGGAAGTCACAAGTACGATTTATCCCTACACATCTTGGGAATGTAGTTTTATCCACAGCGCATTTGAAAACGTTGCTGCTACCGTGAGCGGCATAGAAGCGGCTTACACCAGTTTGAAACGGCAGGGAAGGATTGACAAAGACATCACTTTTATCGCCTTTGGTGGTGATGGAGGCACCTATGATATTGGGCTGCAGGCTTTATCTGGAGCACTTGAGCGAGGTCATAAAATGGTCTATGTTTGTTATGACAACCAGGGCTACATGAATACTGGAATTCAGCGCTCAAGTGCCACACCAAGAGGTGCGAACACTACAACTTCCCCGGCCGGCAAAAAAGTCCCCGGTAAACAGCAGTATCCAAAGGATCTAACGGCAATCGTGGCCGCCCACGGAATTCCCTATGCAGCCCAATCATCCATGAGCCATTGGAATGATCTTTACCGCAAAGCTAAAAAGGCTTTTGCCGCCGATGGGCCCGCGTTTTTAAACGTGTTGAGCACGTGTCGGTTGGGCTGGGGGACAGCTCCTGAGGATACTGTGGATGTGGCAGATGGCGCAGTGCAGTCGAGATTGTGGCCCCTGTATGAGATCGAAAAAGGTAAATGGAAGCTTTCACTGAAACCAAGGCGGCATTACCCCGTTGAAAAGTGGATGAGCATGCAGGGTCGCTTTAGACACTTGTTTAATCCCCAGAAAAACGAAACTTTTATAGAAGAGATACAATCGCAAGTCGATGCCAAATGGGAAGAACTAGTGCGACGCTGTTCAGCGGAAACATAAAAGATACAAAAGCTCTAGACATTTAACTTGTTTATCTGACTAAGCATGGTACAATTGAGGTGAGCGGATGGAAATCGTCGGATAGGTGGGGCGAAATGGCTGACCGTTCATTAACCAAACTGGACCATGCGTCTATGCGGCGGGCGATGCGTGTTGGAGTTACCGATGGCGTCTTCGCCAGCGCTAGTGAAAACATGATCGGACCCTATCTTGCTCTGTTTGCCCTTGCTTTAGGTGCCACAAAAGGGCAGATAGGGCTTTTGTCCGCTTTGCCGGCGTTTCTGTCTAATTTACTTCAAATCCCTTCAGCTAGATTGACGGAATTTTGGGGCGACCGTCGGCAGTTGGTTGTTATCACATCGATCATATCCAGATTTACTGTTTTGGCCATAATTATTTTGCCTTTTTGGTTGGAAGGCGATGTGGCTATTTTTGTTTTCATTCTTTTAGTCACACTACGAGGCTTTTTCTCCAGCATAGGAGTGCCGGGGTGGACGTCAATCATGGCGGATATAACCCCAAGGGAAGGTAGAGGTAGCTACTTCGGATACAGGAATATAATGTGCAACATCGCCGCTTTGATCGGAACCTTGATTGCCGGCTGGCTGGTTAAGGTCTATGGTTTCCCTTCGGGTTATCAAATCTCTTTTGCAGCAGCTGTCGGATTGGGTTTTGCGGCCAGTTATGCCTTTTCTACAATGCCTATTCCTGCCACTGCCAGAAAGGATCGCCTTCTTTCTAATTCGGAAAGACTTCAGGATCTGTGGCAGGCTATTTCACAATATCCCGCCTTTAGAAACTACTGCTTGACATCAATATTGTGGAATTTTGGCGTTAATTTCGCCGGACCGCTTTTTGCTGTTTATTATCGGGAAGAATTGGGTGGTTCGCCGGGATTTTGGGGGGTCGTAAGTGCCGCAGGCGTGATTGCCACTTTGGTGGGGCAAAGGTTCTGGGGTCGTATGGCTGATGAATACGGCCAAAAAAATGTCATGCTTTTGGGTGGAATCGGGGCAGCTTCGCTGCCCTTTATGTGGTGGTTGGTTCCCCGCTGGGAATTGGCAGTTGTGGCGAATTTTATTGGCAGCTTTTTTTGGGGTGGATATAACTTAGCGGCCTTTAATCTGATTTTGGAACTCACTCCCGATACAAGAAGAACCACTTTTGTAGGTGCGTATAATACTGTGGCCGGCCTTTCCAGCTCTCTTGGGCCATTAATAGGCGGCTTTTTGGCCGATATTTACGGGCTGAGGGCAGTAATTGTAGTGTCAGGGATACTGCGCTGGTCTGGATATTTTGCCTTCAAGCGCAAGGTACCCTCTGATAGAGATACCAAAGTGCGGCCAATTCAAGGTTTTGCTTGGAGGCGTGAAAACCGGGTCGAAGGGAAAGGAGAAAAATGAAAACAGTAGAGCCTACTCCAAAACTGAGCCATGCCAAAATGCAGCGAGCTATGCGTGTAAGTGTTGTTGATGGGATGTTTGGAACTGCCGGTGAAAATTTCATCGGGCCGTTTTTAGCCCTGTTTGCTTTAGCCCTCGGTGCGACAAAAGGTCAGATAGGTCTTTTGGCTGCACTGCCAGCCTTTTTGAGCAATGCCCTGCAAATTCCCGCTGCACAGCTCGCTGACAGATGGGGAGAAAGGCAGAGGTTGGTAGTTGTTACATCTGCTATTTCTCGGTTGACGATTTTACCTATAGCTTTGGTGCCGATTTTACTCAACGGTGATCTGGCTATATACGTTTTTATTGCATTGGTGACACTGAGAGGATTGACAAACAGTATCGGTGTACCCGCTTGGACAGCCATAATGGCAGATATAACTCCTCGGCACAGCCGGGGAAGCTATTTTGGCTACCGCAATGTCATGTGTAATTTAGCGGCCTTGGTTAGTACTTTGGTTGCCGGTTGGTTTATCAATCGGTATGGATTTCCATTAGGTTATAAAATATGCTTTTATATAGCTTTAGGCTTCGGTCTAATGGCCACTTATTTCTTTTCAACCATTCCAGTACCCAAAGCGGCACCGCGGCGGTCTTCGGGAAGAGCCTTTGATTTAAGGGCACCATGGCAGCTTTTAATGAAACCGTCAGCATTTCGCAATTATTGTTTTACTTCCGTATTGTGGAACTTTGCGGTTACATTTTCTGGTTCTTTCTATGCGGTTTTTTACCGGGAAAATCTGGGCGGAGATCCGGGTTTTTGGGGTGTTGTGATGGCCGTTGGCCTAGGAGCGGGAATTTTAGGCCATCGCTACTGGGGGAGATTAGCGGACAGATATGGACAAAAGAACGTGATGCTGCTGGGCGGTATTGGAGCCTCTGCAGTTCCATTTATGTGGTTGGTTTTGCCCCGGCCGGAGCTTGCGGTTTTGGCCGAGTTTGGCAGCGGTTTTGCCTGGAGTGGCTACAATCTGGCGGCATTTAATCTGATCCTGGAACTCACTCCAGATGATGAGCGGACCACCTATATTGGGGTATACAACACCTTGGCCGGGCTGGCTACTGCCGTCGGTCCCTTGATGGGTGGGTTCTTTGCTGATGCATACGGTCTTGTGCCCGTGATCATCATCTCAGGAGTGCTGCGTTGGGTTGCGTATTTTGTCTTTATGAAAAAAGTGCCGGGCCAAAGGGCGAAACGCTTTCAATGGAGTGACTTTCTCCCGTTTGGGCAGGAGTTGAGGTTGGGGCAAAAATTTCAGGCGCTTGATGGTACCCCAGAAGATGATTAAAGACTTGAGGCATTGCATTTGGTTTGCACTCAGGGTATAATTGAAATGCCAACAAGTAAGATTAACAAAAACGATGATGGAGACTAGTAGCTTTGTTTTTCACTGTAGAGAGTCGGTGGCTGGTGAAAACCGATGGAAAGGTGAAGCAAATCCCCTCCGGAGCGGGCCTCAAAGATGGCAGGAAGCATATGTACCATCTGAAGGGCTGCGGGTGAGCCCGTTACAGCTTGTGAGTGAAGTCTGGGCCGGATCGCTTGACATGCCGGTAGGACTTAAATTGGGTGGCAACGCGGGAAACCTCTCGTCCCTTTCAGGACAGGGGTTATTTTATTTGCTTTTGATGACTTTAGAGGAGGATGAGATAGATGCTTGATTTGAGGCTGATTCGCCAAAATCCGGATTTAGTAAAAGAGGCAGTAGCTAGACGGGGTGCCGATGTGTCTATAGACCAATTACTTCAGCTGGATACTGAAAGGCGAGGCCTCTTAACAGAGTTGGAGCAGATGAAAGCGGAGCGGAATACTGTTTCGGAGCGCATTGGCCATCTGCGTAAGGCCGGACAAGATGCCGATGAGCTGATCAAAAGCATGAAAACGCTTTCAGAGGCCATAAAAAAAGGCGATGACAAACAGCGCCTTTTGGAACAGCAAATTGGGGACATAATGCTTGCCATGCCAAACATACCCCACAGTACAGTGCCTTTTGGTAAAGATGAAACCGACAATGTCGAAGTTAGTCGTTGGGGCACACCCCGCCAATTCGATTTTGATCCCAAACCCCACTGGGACTTGGGAACCAGTCTAGATATCATTGATTTTGAGCGAGGCGGTAAAGTAACTGGGACAAGGTTTGCTTTCATGAAAGGTTTGGGTGCGCGCCTTGAACGGGCAGTGTTCAACTTCATGCTGGATCTTCATGTGTCTGAACATGGGTATGAGGAAATTCTACCTCCTTACCTCGCAAACGAACAAAGTATGCAGGGCACAGGTCAACTGCCAAAGTTTGTTGAAGACATGTTCAAATGCGAAAATGAAGACTACTACCTTATCCCCACCGCTGAAGTACCTGTAACCAACTATTACCGGGGTGAAATACTAACCGCTGCTGAACTGCCGATCTACATGGTAGCATTTTCAGCCTGCTTTAGGGCTGAAGCCGGATCAGCCGGTAGAGACACCAGGGGCTTAGTTCGCATGCACCAGTTCAACAAAGTGGAATTGGTCAAGTTTGTTCACCCTGACAAGTCCTATGAAGAGCTGGAGAAACTGTTAGGTAATGCTGAGGTTGTTTTGCAGAAGTTGGGGCTCCCATACAGGGTTCTAAATTTAAGTACAGGAGATTTAGGGTTTGCTGCAGCTAAAACTTATGATCCCGAGGTTTGGATGCCAAGTTACGCTCGCTATGTTGAAATCTCTTCCTGCAGCAACTTTGAAGATTTCCAGGCCCGCAGGGCAGACATTCGGTTCCGACCGGAGCCGGGGGCACGTCCGGAGTATGTTCACACACTGAATGGCTCTGGTCTAGCTGTAGGCAGGACTGTTGCAGCAATCTTGGAGAACTATCAAGAGGCCGATGGTAGTGTAACAATACCGGAAGTGCTAAGACCTTATATGGGTGGTATTGAGCGAATTGCCGCCAAGGCCTAATGCAATCTCCTTTACTTTATTGAGCTGGTTTTTCAAAAGGCGCTTTCCCACAGCGGGGAAGTGTCTTTTATTTTACCAAGGTGTGTTATGATTTACCAAGTACAGATGGATAGAAGGTGAATGGCAGGGTTCAGCTAATAATAATAGACATGAACAGACTTTAAGCAGACTATTGGTCAAGAATGGGGGACTGTTGAGTGAAGAGAAGGGTCATCTATGTGCTTCTGATTACAACACTTTTACTTCTTTCTGGGATGCAAGTTAATGCCGAAACCATTGAAATCAGTCTGGAAGAAATGGTAGGACTGGCCTTGGAGGAAAGCATTGATTTTAAGATCGCTCACTTAGAATGGCAACAGGCACAGCTGAGTTATGAAAAAGCCTTGGCTGATAATTTACTTACTCAATCCGCATACAATCAACGCTTGGCTGAACTCAACTTAATGAAGGCCGAGGGTGCCTACAAGAAAAGTATGGCAGGGGTTGTAATTAATGCTGTGCGCCGTTTTAGTGATGTGGAACTGGCGCGGCAGGATATTTGCATTAAGGAGCTGCGGCTTCAACAGAGCTCAAAGGCAGAGGAACTTGTCCTAAGAAAGGCAGCTGCCCGAAGTGCCAGCGAGTTCGATGTTTTAGAGGCAAAAGTCAATTTAGCGAAAAGCCAATTTGATTTACAGCGTTCAAAAGATAGTCTTGCAGAACAAGTGCAGGCCTTAAATATAATGCTTGCATCAGAGAAATATATTGGCGATGGTAAGCTCCACTTTGTGTCATCAGATATAAAACTTTCCGATGTTTTGAATACAGTATTGGAATCAAGCCCAGCTATCCAAGAAGCGGAGGACAATTTGGAGATCGCCGTAATGGATTTAGATAGATTGCTTTTGGATGAAACGCCTAAATTGGTGTTGAGTGAGGCACAAAATAAAGTTGATTTGGCCAAATTACGGTTGGAACAGACTCGCGGAAATATTACCCAGGAGATTTTGGCGGCATATAACGGTGTCACTAATGCCCTTGGTTCATTTGAGGCTAGTGAAAGCGCATATGAATTACAATTCAAGCAATTTGGCGTAATGGAAGGCCAAGTTGCTGCAGGACTCAAAACTGAGGATGATTTGCTGGGTGCGAAGATCGCTCTCTTGGAGGCTGAACGTTCTATATACGAAACATTAAGCGGCTATATCACTGCGTGTCTTCAGCTAGATGAAGTCAGTGGTGGAGATGTAAAGCAGCGCTTAAACAACATGACAGAAGCAAGTGACGACTGAGGGGGGAATGACAGTGGGCCGGGTTTTGTATCTGCGGACAACGGCCGCGTTTTTGGCAATGCTCATAGTGTTTTCACCTATAAGAGCCTTTAGCAGTGCCCCGGCTGAACTGGTTGGTGAAGGCCCAGAGCAAATCTTAAGTTTATCGGCAGCAGTGGAGTTTGCGTTATCAAATTCTTCGTCCGCTGAAAAAGCAGTGCTGGGGCGGTTATCTAGTGAATTGGCATTAGATAAGCGGCTTACCGCTTATCGACCTAAAGCAACTGCGGCCCTTAGGCCAGTAGTATTAACGGGTAAAGATTCAAGAATTGAAGCTGGATGGTTAGAGGGCCTTAATCTCAAGGCTGAACTGCATGGTTTGAGCGGTTGGGAGGTCTCCCTCTCTAATCAGATACAAACTGAAAATCGGGAAACGAAAGGGATAAGCCTGCGGGCAGATTTTGCTTTATGGCCTAGGCCTAGGCATTCTGCTGAAGTGCTGGGTTTGTTAGGGGCGGAAGAATCACTGTCTTTGGCAAGAAGAGAAGAAATGAACGTAGCCCAAGGGCTGGTTATCGAAACTTTCCGTCGCTATCGTGCACTGCAGATAAGCCGGGAAAGATTGGCTCTTTACGGTATGGAATTCGAAGCTAAGAAGATGGCTCAAGCCAGGCTGCAAGCCAAGGCAAAGGAAGGTCATGCTTCGATGTTGGAGGTTCTAAGAGCCGAGCAAGATGAAGCTGAAGCACAGGCAAACTACCAGCGAGCCTTACGAGATTACCAGCGAGAATGGAATGCGTTTCTCTACGATTTGTCCGTAGAAGGCCAGTGGATGCCGGAGACATTGGCAAATGATCCCAGGCCCCAGGAGTCCTATTTTGATCCTAACGACACTGTAGATGCTGCTGTGGAACACGATATTGCAGTCGCCAAAGCCCACCAAGCTTTATTGGCGGCAGAGCGGGAAGCAAAGGCCCTACAGGCTGATGGCAATCTTGAACTTAAAGGAAGCACCGGACTTTGGGGGACTCCATCGTCTAATCTTGGTTGGGAGGCGTATGTGGGCCTTACCTATCCTTTATTGGATGGGGGCAAGCGAAATATTGAGCTGAAAGAAGCAGACTTGGCTGTACAACTAGCAAAAATAGAGCTTAGGGACCGACAAAAACAGATTAAGTTAGATGTGGGAAAAATGCTCTCAGATCTCGAATGGCTGAGGGACCAGGCCCAAATAGCTGCATCCCGCCATCAAGGAGTACAGTTGGAGCAGATTGTTAAACGAAAACAAGCTGCAGAAGGGCTGATCGTAGATGCTGATGTGCTTGCCGGTGAGAGGGCTTTAAAGCAGGCATGGCTTGAGTGGCATGAAGCAGTCTTGGCATACCACGTAGCTTACTTGGAACTATTAGTTGCGACCGGTCAAACCTTAAGTGGGAAAGAGGTGAACAACTTTTGACAAAGCGAGTTCTGACAAAACGCTGGATTGTGGTGCTGGGCATTGTGTTACTGGTCGCGGGTGCAGGATACCGCTATTATTCAGTGAAAAAGTCCGATCCCCCGGCACATGCTATCCCAAGACACAGCATTGTTAAGGTAGAGAGGGGCGATCTTTTTCAGTATGTAAGCAGCACAGGTATTGTGACTGCAAACCGTGATCTTGAATTAACCTTCGATGTCGGCGGCAAAGTCAAATGGGTTAATGCTGCAAAAACTCAAACTGTCGAAGAAGGTACTGTATTGGTGGAGTTGGATCAAACCCGACAGGAACTTGCATATCTCAGTGCCAAACGGGAATACGAACTAGCAAAATTTGACGCTGCCCCCACCGTGCTCAAAGAAAAGGAGTTAGCCCTACAGGTGGCAAAAGCCGATCTAGAAGCCGCCACTCTTTCAGCCCCTTTCACTGGATTGATTGCTGAAAGCAGTGTGCAGGAAGATGAGTGGGTTAGCTCCGGTACACCGATTATGCGTTTATTAGATACCTCCCGATTGTTTCTAAATGTAAGTGTCGATGAAATTGATGTGCGCTATGTGGACATAGAACAAAGCGCCCTAGTTAGTATTGATGCTTATCCTGAAGTGCAGCTCCTTGGGCGTGTCGTTGAAATCGGAATAGTCCCGGAATCGCAAGGACAAATTGTTGTCTTTCCCGTGAAGATTGAAATAGTTGACCCCGATCCAAGGGTGAGGGTGGGAATGAGCGGAGAGGCTGAAATTGTAATCCAAAAGGCGGAAAACGCTATTATAATACCTTTTGAGGCTGTAGTAGAGGAACAAGGTACAAGTTCAGTTAATGTGGTCAAAGGTGATGATTATGAAACCATCCAAGTCATCACCGGTCTAACAGACGGATTTTCGGTAGAAATTGTTGAAGGTCTCAATGAAGGTGATGAAATTTTAGTGGGTAACCCCGGACTTTACCGCACTTTGCAGGGTGGTTCGTCACAGGGTCGACAGGCCCCCCTGGGCTCTGGTTTCGTGGGAGGGGTACGCCGATGAAAAACGGTCACCGTGTGTTTGTAGCGGAAGGGATTGGAAAAACCTACTTCATGGGCGATGTAGTTGTAGAAGCTTTGCGAAATGTGTCCTTGACCATCCAGCAGGGTGAGTATCTGGCCATCATGGGACCATCGGGCTCCGGTAAATCCACTCTTATGCATATCATGGGTTGTTTGGACAGGCCCAGCACCGGTACTTTATATCTAAGGGATAAGGCCATCGACTCCCTCTCAGACAGTGAGCTTGCAGAGATTCGCAACAGGGACATTGGTTTTGTGTTTCAAAGTTTTAATCTGCTGCCCAGTATGAGCGTTTTAGAAAACGTGGAGCTGCCCCTGCTTTATGCCGGCATGCGGGCCAAAGAACGGCGGGCCAAGGCTGTGGACGCTTTGGAAACAGTTGGGCTTGGTGATCGCATGCACCACAAACCAAGTGAGATATCCGGTGGCCAAAGGCAAAGGGCGGCCACTGCTAGGGCACTTGTAAATAATCCGGCTATTTTGCTTGCTGATGAACCCACCGGCAATCTTGATACCACTACCGGTAAAGAAATCATGGAGCTCTTCGATGAGTTGAATGCCGAGGGGAATACCATAATTTTGGTGACCCATGAACGTGAAATTGCCGAACATGCAACCCGGATAGTGTTCATAAAGGATGGCGAGATTGAAGGGACCGAGGTGCGGAGACAAACATCGGGCCACACGGTGTGGGAGGCAGTGGAAGCATGAAAATTACAGAATTTATCCGCATCGCATCAGCTAGTCTAACCTCAAACAAGCTCCGTACAGCTTTGTCTTTACTGGGTATTGTTATTGGTGTAGCTTCCGTTATCACTATGGTGGCCTTGGGAACAGGCGCTCAGGAGCAGGTAGCTGGTCAGATTGGTGCGATGGGTTCCAATTTGATCACCATCAGTCCCGGATTTACAAGGGGCAGTGCCGGACGGGTGAGCCAAGATATTGCTGATGTGTTTACTTTACAGATGGCGGATGCCCTCAAAAATGTGTCCACTGATATTGTTCACGTAGCCCCTACTTCAGAGACAACAGGCCTGGCTGTCTTTCGCGGCAACAACATTCGCACCCGCATCGTGGGTGTTACTCCGGATTACGAGCATATTATTAACCATCACCCCTTGCTTGGCCGATATATAAGAGGGGCAGATGTCGAAACCAGTGCAAAAGTTGCAGTTCTTGGTTCTGAAGTAGCGCAAGAGCTGTTTGACGCGGAAAATCCTTTGGGTCAAAGCCTGAGAATAGTGATCGGGGACCGACGTCATTCTGTGACTATTGTGGGGGTAATGGAGGCCAAAGGACAAGTTATGATGGCCGATTATGACAGCCGGATTTACGTGCCAATCACAATGTTGATCAACAGAGGTTTGAAAAGCAAATTTGTGGATGGATATTCCATTGAAGCCGCGTCTAAAGATGTTGCAAAATCAGTTGAGGCAGATGTTGAGGCTTTTATGACCAGAATGCTCGGTGATCCGAATAGATTTCGGGTTATGAGCCAGGATACAATTCTTGAAGCTGTTTCACAGGCAACCGGTACGATGACCATGCTTTTAGGGGCGATTGCCAGTATAGCGCTGTTGGTAGGCGGAATTGGAATAATGAATATCATGCTGGTCACTGTCAGTGAGCGTACAAGGGAGATCGGTATACGTAAGGCTGTGGGTGCCAAACGCAACCATATTCTTGCTCAGTTTTTGCTAGAAGCCGTTTTGCTTAGTGTTTTTGGGGGACTCTTGGGGCTGGCTGCGGCCTGGTCCGGTGGGTACTTATTGAGTAGTAAATTGGGGTGGCCTTTTTCCATATCACCTCCGGCTGTAATGATCGCGATCGGTTTTGCGGCGTTTGTTGGATTGTTTTTCGGTATTTATCCAGCTTATAAGGCGGCAATTATGGATCCCGTTGAAGCTCTACGCTATGAATAAAAGATTCACAAAAGCGGTTAGGAGCCATCCGGGGTTGACTATAGCCGCGGTGCCGTGGTAATATATGATCTGCAATATCTTTGGAGGGGTGTCAGAGTGGACGATTGTGGCGGTCTTGAAAACCGCTGAGGTGCGAGCCTCCGTGGGTTCGAAT
>JAAYQZ010000063.1 GCA_012519025.1 Bacillota bacterium | reverse complement strand
GTCTTGCCCGCACGCGCGGGGGTGATCCCAGAAGAACAGAAAGAGCGAATTGCACAATAGAGTCTTGCCCGCACGCGCGGGGGTGATCCTTGAGTTTCTTTCCAAAACCTTTTCCGCCGGATGTCTTGCCCGCACGCGCGGGGGTGATCCTATTGGTATGTTGCTGAAGGAGGAATATATCGAGTCTTGCCCGCACGCGCGGGGGCCCTTACGGTAAATGTGTTAACTCCAAAGATATAGACCGGGCTTGGGTGACATTGACTCTTGCGCTCAGGAAGGAGTGTTGCCTACGGCCGCCGAACAGCTTGGTATCGGTCGTAGGAGCCCTTGTACACATAAGTCAGCTTTTGTTGAAGAAATATCCACGCCCTTGTGGGCATATTACGACTCGATGCTCAGTGCCGGCGACTTCATGTTTTTCAAGGTCGAATGTCCATAGGGGAGGGCAAATAAGATTTCTATTCATCTATCACCGGAAGATGTAATTTGGGCAAAGAAAAGTGATAAAACCGCTGTGTTTCAGTGGTTGCCGTTGAAACAGCATTTAGTGGACGTTACCGAGGTAATAAAACTGCTTTGGGAGCATTGGTTAAGCGGGCAGCAAAAACAGCACATAATTAACTCCCTCAGCCAACCAAATGAAGTACTGGCCAAAAATTTAGCCGGGTTTTTAGCTGCAAGTCACGATCTCGGCAAAGCCACCCCTGTTTTTCAAAGCAGACCAAGCTTTTACCAATCACCGGATCTAGACAGGGCACTTATGGAAAAACTGGAAACGGTAGGTTTCGCCGGTATAGCGGAGTGCTACAGTGGTCTTATGAACCCAGGACAAACTCATCACGCCGTCGCAGGTCAGGTCCTTCTAGAGTACTTCGGTGTTTCCCATGATATTAGTTCCATCATCGGAGCCCATCATGGAACTCCTGTTGATAGCGGGGAGGAAACGTCTTTGCACCTAAGCGCTTACCCGAACAACTATTTCCAGGATGAGGGGTCCGCCGTTCACCATATGTGGGCGGAAGTTCAAAGAACAATATTTGATTGGGCTCTTGAAATGAATGACTTTGAATCAGTAAAGGAACTGCCCAGTATAACGCAGCCCGGACAGGTGCTGTTGAGCGGTCTTTTAATAATGGCGGATTGGATAGCCAGCAACGAAAACTATTTCCCGTTGATTCCCGTTGATGAAACATCTGTTGATGATATGGATACAAGAAAAGAAACAGGTTGGCTGAAATGGTATCGAACCTCTCCCAGGATTGAAGAAGAACATACAGACATTTTCTTGGGATATAACCAACGGTTTGGTTTTGAATCTGGCCCGCGGGATTTTCAATTAAGGCTCTTTGAAATCATCGAAGAAACAATTCATCCGGGGATATTCATTGTAGAAGCACCTATGGGGGTTGGTAAGACCGAGGCGGCTCTAATCGGTGTCGAGCAGCTATCAGCGAAAACACGTGCCAGCGGCATGTTTTTTGGTTTACCAACCCAGGCAACATCTGATGGAATATTCGGACGCATAAAAGACTGGCTTGAGCATCTAGATGACGAGACAAAATCACTCCGGCTTGTCCACGGTAAGGCGGCGTTGAATGACATTTACTCAGCTTTGCCGCAGGCTGATATTTCCGGTGAACCTGACAAGAGCGTAGTGGTTAATGAATGGTTTGCCGGCAGAAAAACCGCTGTTTTAGATGATTTTGTAGTGGGGACGGTTGATCAATTTCTAATGACTGCTTTAAAACAAAAGCATCTAGCTCTCAAACATTTGGGTTTCAGTAAAAAGGTCATAGTAATTGACGAAGTCCACGCCTATGACGCCTATATGAACCAGTATTTGTACACGGCTTTGCGGTGGATGGGGGCTTACAACGTTCCGGTAATAGTTTTGTCGGCTACCCTTCCGGCCAAGACCCGTATTGAATTAGTCGAAAACTATATGCGGGGCGGCGGGAATAAGTGGAGAGATGTAGTGAAGCCCGAAGGTTGGGAAACATCCCAAGCCTACCCCCTGATTACTTATACTGACGGCACGGCCATAAAACAGTTCAGTGATATGCAGGTGGCGAGTCATTCCGTGGCAGATATTATTCGGCTGGAGGAAAAAGATCTAATAAGCACACTTGATCAGCAGTTGGCGGATGGCGGCATTGCCGGCGTTATTGTCAACACTGTAAGAAGGGCGCAGGAGATTGCAAGCACATGCGGCTCCCATTTTGGTGAAGACGCTGTCGACTTGCTCCACTCAAACTTTATTGCAACAGATCGTATCGAGAAAGAAAAAGAACTGCTTGAAATTATAGGGAAAAAGGCTAAGCGACCTCCTAAAAAAATCATCGTTGGGACGCAGGTGATAGAGCAGTCATTGGATATAGACTTCGACTTGCTCGTTACCGACTTGGCCCCAATGGATCTTTTGATTCAGCGCATCGGCAGGCTTCACAGGCATTCACCTGTGGAAAGGCCAGAGAAACTAAGGAAGCCGAAAACGTTTGTGATGGGCGCCGGGGATAAGGATTTTAACTTTGAACCGGGCAGCAGAGCGGTTTACGGTGATTATCTTTTGATGAGAACCCAGTTGTTGTTGCCGCATAAAATTCACTTACCTGAAGATATCTCCCCACTGGTACAAGCAGTCTATGGTGATGATCACAATTTTATTGAAAAGAAAATGCAGGATAAATATAGAAGTATCAGGAAAGAACAGGAAAGTGAAATTGCTCGCAAAAAACGGAAAGCTGCTGCCTACCTATTGGACAACCCGAGTTTTAGGCGCGACAAAAGTCTAATTGGTTGGCTTGCCGCTAAACTGGATTTCAGTTCAGATGAAAGAGCCATCGCACAGGTCCGCGACACTCAAGAAACCATTGAAGTCATTGCTCTGAAAGAATACGAAACAGGCTACACGTTTTTCCACCAAGAATGCGATTTATCACAAGAAATTCACGATCCATCCGTACAAAGGGATATCTCTCGCCATACAATAAGACTTCCCCTACAACTCAGTGCTCCCTATAATATTGAACAGACCATTACAGAGTTGGAAAAATTCAACCTAAAGTACCTACCATTCTGGCAAGAGTCATCATGGTTGAGAGGCATGCTTGGAGTTATTTTTAACGAAAAAGACGAGTTCATCATCAATGGCTTTAAGCTGAAGTACTGCCGAAAGCTGGGTCTCAGCTGCGAAAAATTAACATAAAAGAAGGAGGGGATTAGTTGAGTCGCTTCAACTTACTGGAAGAGCCATGGGTTCGGGTCATAACAGATGACAGCGGCACAGTTAACGAGGTATCGCTGACCAAACTATTTCAAAATGCGCATAAATATAAACGACTTGCAGGTGAAACACAAATGCAAAATTTCGCCATCCAGCGCCTGCTGTTGGCGGTTTTGCACACTGTT
The DNA here is from genome assembly GCA_012519025.1 of Bacillota bacterium. Lineage (GTDB taxonomy): Bacteria > Bacillota > Limnochordia > DTU087 > DTU087 > JAAZMF01. The sequence goes on along the minus strand of JAAYQZ010000063.1, from coordinate 3,082 downwards.
TTTTCGAGGCTCGACATCAGGGGGAAGCCATACCCCTATATCACTTTGGATGAAAGATTTAAACAACTTGCGGAAATTGATGAAGATGATTTTGAAGATCATTATGATAACATGGCCGACACTTGGACAAGCCTGTGGAACCGCGGAGCATTTCCCGAAATTGTAATGCATTATCTATGCTGTTGGAAAGATCGGTTTTACCTCTTTGACAGCAAACATCCATTTTACCAGGTGACAGAAAAAGAAATGCTGAAAAGGCCAATCAAAGCGGGACGCGGCGTAAATCCTACTCAAATACAGCCTAAAACGATGAATCGGACAATTTCCGAGAGCGGCAATAAGACTGCCTTGTTTTCGCCACGATATGAGGCAGATGACAACAAAAACCGGATTACCGAAGCAGAGCTGGTCCGCTGGTTGATCTTGTATCAAGGGATTGTGGGGACCGGTGATAAGGCAAGATACGAGGATTTTGAAGGAACAAATTCTAAGGGCTGGATTTATGATCTTGGCGGCATAGTCCTCAGAAGTGAAAACCTTTTCAAGACGCTTGTGTTAAATTTAGCCCTGCAGCATCCGGAAGAGCAATACCAAATGACCATTCAAAGACCGTGCTGGGAGCAGACTGGTGACGAGATAATTAACAAATTGGTGCTGGGTTATCCAGTAGATAATTTAGCTGAACTTTACACTAACTGGAGCCGTGCCGTACACATTGATCCCGAAGCGAAACTTGACGGAGATTTCACTATCAGCACTGTAAAACTTCCGGAAATTAATCACCAAAATCAATTTTTAGAGCCGATGACCCTTTGGAGATACAGAACACAAGGACCCAACAGGAATTTTTGCACACCGCAGAAACATCAGATAAACTCGTCGTTTTGGCGGTCGTTTGGTACTGTTTTTCTGCTCCAAGATGAAAATGATAAAAGGCCTGGGATCATCGATTGGTATTACAACATTAAAGCGACTAATAATCAAGAAACAAATGTCGTCATTGAAAGCTATGGAATGGAGTCTGATGGCAACGCCACCTCTTGGCTGCCGGTAGAAGAATACTTCGATGCCCTTGATATAAGTGAATATGTCTTAGGCGACATTCAAGATGACGGTTGGGTGGTAAGAATAAATGGTGAAGTAGAAAAAACAAAGGAAATCATTGAGAAGACCTTTGGTAGGTTTGTCAATGAAGTGAAGCATATCCGGAACATCGAAGGTAATGGGTTCACAAACAAACTGCTGATGCAGGCCTACTATGAGGTTGATCTGCCGTTTCGGCACTGGTTGGGTTCCCTTGAGGTAAACCAAGACAAAGATGAGTGTATACGTGAATGGCGTGTAAATCTAAGGGCCATTATTCTAAGGGAGGCAGATTCCCTAATCCAAGCAGCCGGACACCGTGACTATAAAGGTGTCTTTGGCCAAGACAAGCCATTTATGAATATCGCTACAGCTTACAACCAGTTCAATTATTGGTTAAACAGAAACTTAGGTTTCATCACAAATTAGAAAGGAGAGCAGAATGAGAGAATCAGCCAATCCTAGCATCTATCCAGTAACAGCAAGGATCATAAAGTTGATTGCCAGTAATCTGCAGGCAAGCTCGACGAAGGCCTATTTGGCAAGCCTGCGTCAGTCTGTCAATAAAGACGTTCACCTAGCAACAGGCGTTTTCCCCGTAATATTTTCCAACATCCCAACAGAGTACTTAGGAACCTCCGGTGAACTGACAAATGCTGAGCGTTCCATCATCTTAGCACTGCAGCTTTTTGCACTGCATCAACAGGGAAAAGAACAGCATGTTAATGCTGAACCCGACCCAAAGACCAGAACATCAGTGGATAATATAGGCGTTTCCTTCAGCAGTTTGAGGGCGGCAGAAAACAGTCAGGCAGTTGACCGCAGGTTTAATGCCATGATTACCGCGACGAGTTTCACTGAGTTGGCAAATCACCTGCGGCACTTGATCAAGCTTTTGAAATCCAAAACTGACACAAAGGTTAATTATCCGCGGTTGGCAGAAGATTTGTTTTGGTTCCAGAGAGGGCAGCAAAGCAGTATTCGCTTGAAATGGTCCCGGTCTTACTACCGGTACCGTAATGATGATAAAGGAGAAGATGATGATGAGAACTAACCAGCGCCTTTTTCTAGACGTACATGCTATTCAAACAGTCCCCCCATCAAATATTAATCGGGATGATACAGGAAGTCCAAAAACTGCGCAATATGGTGGAGTAACAAGGGCCCGAGTAAGCTCACAGTCTTGGAAAAAGGCAATCCGTCAATATTTTCTAGAACACGGCGGTATGAGCAACGTAGGAGTCCGCAGTTTGGAAATAGTGCGCTATGTGGCGGGGAAGATCGTGAACATAGATGCATCTATCGAGATGGATGAGGCCATGAACATGGCGGAAGAAGTACTTAATTCCGCCAAGGTTCGTACTACTAAAGATCAAAAAGCACGGGCTTTGTTTTTTATTAGCTCCAAGCAGGCAGAAAAATTGGCACAGGCTGCAATCGCCGGGGAAAAAAGCAAAAGCAAACTGCAGGAGCTGCTTAAAAACGATCCGGCTATTGATATTGCTTTATTTGGCAGAATGGTGGCAGATGATCCCAAGTTAAATGAAGACGCCTCAAGTCAATTCGGACATGCGATTTCAACCCATGAGGTCCAAACCGAGTTTGACTTTTTCACCGCCACTGATGATTTTTCCTCGACCGATGATGCTGGGGCCGGTATGCTCGGTACAGTTGAATACAATTCATCTACTCTCTACCGCTATGCCAATGTTGCTGTTCATGAGTTTTCCAGGCAAATTGGCGACAAGACTTCAGTGATGAATGCCTTAAAGCTCTTTGTTGAAGCTTTTGTCAAATCAATGCCCACTGGTAAAATAAACACTTTCGCAAACCAAACACTGCCTCAAGCACTTCTAGTTTGCCTTCGAGGTGATCGGCCGGTAAGTTTGGTTAGTGCCTTCGAGCGTCCTATTCGTTCAAGTGAAGGATATGTGGAAAAATCCATTCGACAATTGGGAAATGAGTGTAAGGCGATTGGACAATGGGTTGACGCACCGAT
>JAAYQZ010000062.1 GCA_012519025.1 Bacillota bacterium | reverse complement strand
ACGTTGACTGTATTCAAATCAGGTACCTCCTTAATAGATGCTCAGCGTTTCAAATGGCGGACTCAAACATGTGAGTCTGACGCAATATTACGCATATTAAGGAAATATCCTTGTTGGTTGGGGTGGTTTTACGTCAATGGCAAGCCCTAACTTGTTTCGGGCCGCTCATGTCCGTAATCTAACTTGGCTGCGTAGTGACATGGCACTGTGCCAAAACTGACGTTCTTCTAGTTTTTGGGTAACTTGATCATATACTGGTTTAGTTCCAGATGGGTCCTTGATAGTGATAAGTAAGCAAAACTCCTGAGTCAGCTCAACTTCTTCCAAGGAAGCTCTTGACTCGATGTGATGCCTGAAAAGAGCCCGCAGGGATAGATACCAGTGTTTGTTTTTCGTCAGATGTTTTCGTTGGTTTCCGTCGGTCATTTCGGATAAATCTACTGCATACTTTTTACAAGGGTAGTACTTATTGCCATATTGAATTAGCAGTCTTTCCTTTAAAGCAAATTCCCCTGTAGCTTTTTGCATTTTCCTTTTACCATAATGCCTTTTAAGAAAGATGTTCTCGGAGCCTTCCCTCTTCCACGGGTTTAAAATATTGTGACGGGTAGTATCCTGCTTTTCCATGTATTCAAATGTCCCCATTTTTACGTCCAGATTAGACTGGCAATACTCCGCTCTTTGTGATGGTTCCAGTATCGGATTGTATACTAGGGTTGCGGTTATTTGACCTCCATAATAGTCACCATCTACCAGACATTCCGGCATGGGAAAATCCATGATATCAATATATTCCCCTCGCGATATATTAGAGCGCAGGATTAATGTTATTTCGTGGGGAGTATTATGCAGTATGTCTTCCACTTTTCTGGGCCTACCAAAACCAATTTGGCTTACCCTTTCGGGGTTCGGGAGTGCCAGACCTTTGGGGTAGTTTGCCGAATGGATTATCAATCCCTTTATCAGCAAGGGATCGAAATCTTCATCCATCTCCTGATGCAACCCAGCTGCCAAGGCTGCCACTCTCGGGGTTGAAAAACTCGTACCAATCGATTGATTTACAGAGCCGTCTAAGCCGAAAGATCTAACTCCTGTAATAGACAACCCTCCATTCACGTCAAGACCAGCATTTCCACCGTAATGCACCACTTCGGGTTTTATAATGTAAGACGGGCCGCGGCCTATCCGAGTGAAGGGCGATGGGTTCCCCACATTCGCAAAGTCATTAGTTGACTTTTCATGAGCGATGGAACCTATTGTCAAGGCACATACTGAATCTGCACCCTGTAGAATTCTACCTTTTGGACGCCCATCAATAAAACTTTGACAATTACCGGTAGACTTACAGATCAAGATGTCATATTTTTCTTGCAAGGCATCAAGGGCAACAGCAAAATCGGAAAAGGTATACTCCTCTACTTGCAGGTTAATACTAATTGACAAGTTCCAGATCTTGACGTTATCGGCATATTGCTCCACAACTTTTTGGATGTTAGCAACTAGCTCATGTTCACTAATAACTTCCTTCTTTGCATCAGGTAAAATGCAAGCATCGAGCAACTTTACACCTTTTGTCCCCACCCAGCTTTTGCCTTCGAGAAGATCACCATATACAGCTATTCCAGATACAAACGTCCCATGTTCCTTTGCATTCAGGGTTTGGGGATAAGGTGACCACCGATGAGCAACCCAAGGGTTCAGATGAGGTATGCTTGCTATACCTGTGTCAAGAATCCCAATGGTAGCATATTCCTTTCCTTCCTTGGGGACCAAAATATCGACATCCGGCATTTCCGGAACAATGTCTAAAACAACCCGGTAGATAGGCATCGGCTCAATTACAAAGATTGCCTCATAGACATCACTTTGCAAAATGCGATCAAGTGAATCAACACTAACCGCCTTAACTGTATAAACTGTATGTTCATCGGAATAGTTTGTTCTGCTCACTTCAAATCCAAGTTCGGTTATAGCTGTCGTAAAGTATGCTCCGATAGTCCGGTTTTGTTCGTAATCTTGAAAGTTGAGAAGTTTGACTTTGTAATCGCTTACAGTTTCACTTTTTGAAACGAAAGGCACAAATCTATCCACACCTTCCACTGCCGAAAGCGCCCGCCCGTAAGAGTGAAAGTTCCCCATTCTTCCCACAATACCATCTACTTCTTTACCAGATTCCAGTTTAATGATTAGTTCATCAGACTGTGCCAAACCGAGAACGTTAATCTTTCTGGAGACCTGAAATAAACGGTGAATGTCCCTTCGGTATGTCTTGGCTATTGCATCTTCTATGATCGTTGCTTTCATGACCAATGGTATGAGGGAATTTTCCTTTTCCTTTTTCCTAACTTCTGCCTTGAAGCCATTAAGTATCTTGATAAAAGCATCGGATCGGGCCACTAGATCTTTTTGATCAAGCATCCACCGTGGCGGAGTTTGGGAACCTCCACCTTGTACTCGTAAGTTATCGATTTCCCGATGATCGAAAAAAATGTTCGGTAATTGCTCTTTATCCGCCACTGCCAATCACCATCCCGCTCATCCGTTTTTTGCAGATTCCTCACGGATTTTCCTAAGTGAATACCCAAAACCTTTATTAATCTCCCTTTGGACTGCACCATGGGCTAGCAAGAAGCTTATAAAATCCCCATCGTTTACAATTCGATGGTTTTTGTAAAGATATATCTCCCCGAGTAGCTCCCAATTATCCACCAAGTTGCGTCCGTTGATGATCGCCCTCTTAATTGAATTCTGTACGATGGTTTCTATATCACCATGGCTCATTCCAACCAATGCAGCAGCAACTTTATTCATTTTTCTTTTGTTAGTCATAGTATTGCTTTCAACCGGTTGCAGAAACCGCTCCAGGAGAATTTTAATCTCAGACTCATTAGGTTTATCCAATGCGATTATTTTATTAAATCTTCTCCAAACTGCAGGATCCAGTAAGTTGGAATGGTTTGTTGCAGCTATCAGGATGCTGTTCGCGCTAAAACCATCGATATTCTGCAACAAGCTGTTTACCACACGCTTTAGTTCACCCAATTCGTGGTTATCATCCCTTATTTTAGCAACCGCATCAAATTCATCTATGAAAAGTATACATTCGCCCTGGGAAACATAATCAAAAATTCGTCGGATATTTTTTGCTGTGCTGCCCAACAAAGATGACACTAATCCATCGAGTCTAGCAGTTACTAGCGGCAATTCAGCTATAAAAGAGACATATCGGGCCACGGTGGTTTTGCCACAGCCCGGTGGTCCATATAAAAGAAGCGTATTGGCATTTCTGATCCCCGCTTTAAAGAACACTTCTCTATGCTGGTAGCTGGCAACAAATTCCCTGATCTCATCTTCTATGTAGTCCCTAAGGATAGGCCTCCCAGTATCAAAACTAGGGTATGATACGTCAACCATTTCCATCCGACTTTCCTTATCTGTGGGTCTTGCAACAAAACCATCAAGAGTTGCCATCTTTGATTTCTGCCAGGTCAACACTTTGTAGATTTCCTCGGCAATGTCAGTATCGCCGGATTCCTCCAAGTTCCCTGCTAAAACTAGCGCATAGTCGTGTACTTTTGTCCTATTTCCTACCATACCGCCTTCAATGATTTTTATGATTTCGGTGTACAAAACTTCACCCCGCTATTTTACGTAGTATCACGATATCGTGATATCATTATGGTACCACGGTATTCACACATCAGTCAATCAATCGTTACTTATGCAGGGTATTATGCTATAGAACTGCTCGAATATGTTACAAACACAGCCAAAAGCGTTACTTTTTCCCTATTTTGTAGTCCAACCTATAAATGAGCCCATACCAGAAAGCCTTACAGAAAAGACTAAACATGACTTTCACTAATAGTAGTTTCATCGGCATATGTTCCTCAATCCGGCAACAATATTGCTTAATCAAACACTTTCCAATCATTTAACTTTAGATTTCAAAGGCTTATTCTAATCTAATAAGAAAGAAAGGACGCTGCCTCATTTGGAGGAATATTAATACATAGCTTTAGTAAGAATGCCGGTAATTTCTCAACAGATAAAGGACAATTGCTTTGGAGGGAAACAAATTGCTTCAAAATAGGCTGGCGGAAAACGGTTACACCATTTTGAATTTCACAGGGGACAGAATTATGGTCGATTATTTTTATAATGAAGGTATGCATGAGAAGTTTCTATCGGGCTGCGGCTGCTGGCTTGGCAAAGGGATGTATGACTTAGGCGAGCAGCTTGAATTTAATCGACTTCCCGATAGTAATGTAGTAGTTGTTCAAAAGGATGGTGTCGAGACAGCAAAATATAAATATAAGACTTTATTTACCTCCACAATCGAATACAAAGAGACAAACAAGAGAAGGGTGTCATTCAGCATTCGCAAAAATATGTTTGGTGAAGGCATCAACCTGGTTTTGGGCCAAAAGGAATACCTGGATCTTTCTGATATAGATGAGGTCAAAGTATATCTTGAAAAGCGTTATGGTAACTACACGCTGACAAAGGAGTGGGATGCGTCTGTTTCTTGCCCACAAAGAAAGTAACGCGGGCGCAGGGTAGTGTACCTGGTTATTTAACTTTCCGCGTTTTTCCAACCCTCTCGGCTTTCAAATCAAACAAGGTGTATCGTGTTATTACATAGGGAATGCATTGCTGACATCAACCGCATTTCCCATTTCCGAATTGTCATTATAGAAGTTATTGTGATTGGCTTTCCTGCAAAAATTTATGCTTGTATTGAAGGGAAAGAGAATTGGGAAGGGAATTCTAACGGTGGGATGAAAGGTTACTTTTGGAAAGTAGTTCGATACACCTGATAAGTACTTCCGAAGGTATCTTTTCATAACCCCGCAAACAAGCAGTATATATTTACTGCGGGAGGAGGATGTTGTTAAGAAAGGATCGGAAAGGTACCAACTGAGACTTTAGATCAGGTAAATTGAAAATGAGGAGGAAATTAATAATGCTTAGAAATGCTAAATTCACAACTATACTACTTACTGTATGCATCGCTCTGTTGGCTTCATGTTCCGTGTCCGCCTCTACAGAATTCGCCACTGCTGCTTCTTATCGGGTTCCGCCTCAAGGACATTACAATACCTTTGCTACAAACTTCCTTGATTTGGGTCAGATGTCCAGGGACCTAATAGAAATGCCGTTGGCCCTTTACTATTGGGAGGCTGACGATTGGATGAAATTGGGAGCCGCTGATTGGGAGCTTCTTGCCGAGGAAAACACTTACCGTGTGTACCTTCGGGAAGGTGTAAAATGGCATGATGGTTCTCAGCTTACGTCCAAGGACGTGCTCGCTACTTTCCACTTGGGGCATCTCATGAATTGGGCGGTGTGGAACTACGTTGACAGCGTAGATGCCGTTGATGAGTATACTGTAGATTTCCACATGCACAGGCCTGCTTCGGTTGTACTGCGCTATATCTTAAGAGAGCGTATCCGTCCATATTCGGTTTATGGTGAGTACTATGAAAGACTGCTTGCTTTAACTGATGCAGGTAAGGACCTCGAGTCTTCTGAGGTGAAACAGCTTAAGGTGGAGTTCAGCCAATTCCGGCCCAGAACCATCATCGGCACAGGTCCTTATACTATTGAACCCCACGATGTCACTGAGGCAGTCGTGGTGCTGAGACGCTTTGCTGATTATTGGGATCCGGAAAGCATTAAATTTGATAAGGTCACAGTCTACAATGGTGAGACTTTAGTAACTACGCCGCTTGTGATGGCTAAAGAAGTAGACTTTACCCAAAACGTCTATCCTCCCGCCACCGAGCAGCGTTTTGAGGAAATGGGCCTTTCATCACCTCGTTCACCATATTATTGGGGTGCAGGGCTGTATTTCAATCACGATGTTTATCCCTTGAATCGCAAGGAAGTTAGACAGGCTATCGCTTATGCCGTAGACAGAGAAGAAGCCACCTATGTGTCAGTGAGAAAATCCGGCTATCCCCAGGAGAAAATGACCGGGATGAGTGATCGGTTTATTCCCCTTTGGTTGGATGAAGAAGAGCGGGTAAAATTGAACCCCTATAGCCACGATCTTGCAAAGGCGGCGGCTCTTTTGGAATCCATCGGATTTGAGAAAAACTCAGCAGGTAAATGGTTGGATGACAACGGCAAACCGATGAAATATGAGCTTGTGGTCCCAGCAGAATATCTTGACTGGGCGGCTTCTGCCATGAACATTGCCAGCCAGCTTTCGGATTTCGGCATCGATGTATCTGTTAGAGGTGTAACCCACTCACAGGTCCCACAGGAGATATGGAGCGGTCGATTTGAAATGGTAGTCTTTTCTTGGGGTACGGCTAATCCCCATCCCCATTTCTCATACTACCAGAATCTCGTTTCATATAACTATCCCCAGGGACAGGGACCTGGTATGAATTTCCCGCTTGTTCAAGAGACCGATGAGTTTGGCACTGTTGATTTATTCGATATGGTCAATGCCACTGCTGATGGTCTTGATGAAGAGGCGCAAAGAGCTACTGTTGCTAAATTAGCGTTAATTTTCAATGACCTACTGCCGGTAATTCCCATGTATGAGGGTTCATACAATTGCCCAACCATAGATGGTGTTAGGGCCAATTTCCCAGCTCATGATCACCCCGTTTGGAAAAACGGTGGCGGCGACTTCCCTCCAATGGTATTTCTATACGAAGGTGCTATTGAACCTGTTAAATAAAGCCTAGTTCTACTAGTCATACGAAGGAGGAAGTTACGTGAACATTCCTATAGGGCTGCAGTTGTTCTCCCTGCGGGAGGATGCGGCTAGGGATTTTATCGGTGTACTAAACGAAGTAGCAAAAATGGGATATGCGGGTGTGGAGTTTGCCGGTTATCATGGTGTTTCAGCCCCCGAATTGAAGAAAGTACTCAACGATCTCGGGCTTACACCAATTGGTTCTCATATCAGTTATAAAGAGCTTGATGAGAATCTAAGTGAGATGATTGAGTACAATTTAGAGATAGGCAGCCCCTATCTTGTATGCCCCAGTGCACCGCGATATCTGCTTGAGAATGCCACTGCAGATGATTGGAAGTCATTTGCGGCTAAGATGTCGGATATAGGCGCTGAGGCTAAAAAGCACGGACTCAAGTTGGCATATCACTGCCATACCCTGGAGTTTGAGATTTTCGATGGAGAGTATGCACTTGATATATTCTACGACAATGTAGATCCTGACAATGTCACCGCGGAGATGGATGCAGGCTGGATCTTCCACGCCGGGATAGATCCTGTGGAGTATCTGAAGAAATACAAGGGCCGATGTCCTCTACTGCATGTAAAGGATTTTAAAAAGGACGGCGAACAAACTGAAGTGGGAACCGGTGATATTGATCTGGCCGGTATTGTGGGTGTTGCAAAAGACGTAGGTGTGACATGGTATGTGATAGAGACGGAAAGATATAACATGGCTCCTATCGACAGCGTGCGGGTGGGGCTTGAGAACTTGAAGGCCGTCATCGAAAAAGCATAGTCCATAGGATAAGGATAGTATTGTTTGGAGTTAGTGAAAAGCAGGCTGATGATCGTCAGCCTGCTTTTTGATATGGATATTGCCCCAAGCTTGGGCCCTGTCCAAAGCTAATCCCTGTATGCCAAAAAAACATCGCCAAGGAGTTTAATTTTATTCGAAACTAATCATCCATATTCCTTATTAAGCTAAAGTCGCCTACCTTGGCAGCCTCCAAAATAGGCCCCATATAATCGTCAACTAGTGCGGCATTTAAAGGCACCGGCATATTTCGAAGCTTCATATCTAGTTGGGGATCTTT
>JAAYQZ010000061.1 GCA_012519025.1 Bacillota bacterium | reverse complement strand
ACGACAAACATAGAACCAGGCTGCTTTCCCGAAAATACCTGATCAGCCAGATTAAGGAACATCAGCCTAAACTTGTCTTTTGCCTCGGTGACGTAGTTGTACAGTCATACTTCAGCGATCCTGAAGCCTCCGTAAAAACTTTAGGGGGCAACTTTATGAAGTCGATCACATAAAAACCGTTGTGTCCTATCACCCTTTGGCGGTGAGAAGAAGGCCTGTGCTTTACAAATATTTTGTGGAAGATTGGAAATTAGCGGCAAGCTGTTTGCAGGAAAAAGAGGGGCAATAGGCCCCTCCTCCATGCGTTCTACATTTGATTTTACCGGTTAGGAAAGTGCACGGGTTTCGAGTTTAAAAGCAGAAGAAGTCTGTTCTAAGTGTTCGGCGATATTGGCTAATTCCAGGGCTGCACCGGAGATTTGTTCCGCCGATGAGGCTATATGTTCAGTAGCTGCTGTGACTTGACGAATGCCTTCACTAGACTGCATTGAACCTGTGGCAGTGTTTTGCATAATACCTCTGACGCTTTCCACGGTTTCTATGATGGATCGCAGTGACTTGCCTGCATTCCCCGCAATTCTCACACTTTCATCGATTTCTTCGTGACTTGTTTCGACTGCTTCAACAGCATTACTGACCCCAACCTGTATTTCTGCGATTAAATTTGTGACTTCGTTGGCAGCTCGGGCCGACTGTTCTGCCAGCTCCCGCACTTCATCGGCAACAACTGCAAAGCCTCGACCATGTTCACCGGCGCGAGCCGCCTCAATGGCAGCGTTTAAAGCCAAAAGATTGGTCTGCTCTGCAATGCTTGTAATAGTGCCAACAATGTTTCCTATCTCATCTGACTGTTTCCCAAGCCCGCCAATTGCATCTGATGCGTTTTGAGAATTTCTGGCGATGAGATTGATTCTTTCCAGTGTAGTTTCCACATCACTTTGGCCTTGTTGTGCAATGCTGTACATCGCTTCAGACTCCTGGACAGCTTTTTCAACATGATCAGCGCTTTCACTGGAGGTTGAGCCTACTTGATTTGCCAGACTGGCTACCTCCTCGGCAGCAGCTGTTAACTCTTGATTAGATGCGGCCAACCCCTGACTGTTGATGTTGAGTTGGGCAATGCTTTGGTATATGTCTTGGATGGCCTCCTCCAAGTGGGTCTTCATTTGGCTAAACGCTGTGATCAAGCGCCCTATTTCATCTTCGCTCGAGTATGCGACCGCAACTTCCTGGGTCAAATCCCCCTTTGCGATGGATTCGGCCGCGTTGCTGAGCTGCACAATTGGCCGCATACATGTCCCGGTGACGATATATACCACCCCAAGGACCAAGAGGATGCCTAGGACGGCGATTACAGCAGCATCCCGCCTGTTTACTGCCAATTCACTTACGATCTCACCCCTGGGAATAACAGCCTTCACATAACCTCTCGTTGTACCGGAATAATCACGGAATGGAATAATGATCACACTGTGCATCTTATCTTCAGTTCGGCCGTATTGCGGTGTACCGGACTGCCTAGCCTCATTGACCAAAGAAACATCGATACTATAGTGATCATCCTCATCTGCGGATTGATTCAGCAAATCATCCGGCCTACCTGTTTCCCCAAAATCATATATGTAATAATTGCCGGGCACAATGTCCCGAAAACCTTCCAAGAACTGGTCATTAAAATGCAAACCAGTTTCCACTGTTCCAACAAAACGACTGCCCTCAAATACTGGAACTAAAACCCTAAAACCATAGCCGGCCTTTCCACCCTCCAAGCCCATGACTTCCGTCTGGCTCTGATTCGCTGCCACGGCGGAAGGGCGGAAACTGCTGATATCATCACCAAAATCGTTTGGGTTGTTCAATCTCAGGAAAGCAATTGCAGGAGGGAGATTGAATTGAATGTTGTAAAATCCCCTTTCCCGGAGTTCTTGGAACGTCGGATTTAGCAGCTCCAGCAATGCCTCCCGATTCCCACCGGCAAAGTGGTCAATCACTTCCGCGTTATTCGCTATAGGTACAATCACTGAACGAGAGACATCCAATTGGTTTTCCATGGTTTTGTCAAAGGTTTCAACTATTGTCTGGTTGTGCCGATATTCGTTATTGAGTATAGTGCGATTTACCCGACTGTAGTTAAACAATATCAAGGTCATGACCAGCAGTATCACTACGGCCCCAATGCTGAAAATCAGTCTTTGCCTAAAACTGAGAGATATATTCATTTTCTCCTCCTAAGTTTCTCGCCCCACAATTCCTAAGTTATTAATTAAGTAATGATAGTTAGACTTAGACCACAGTTCTAAAACACACCCCCATAGTTAGTAGTTTACCTGTAAGTTCCAGGCTGTGCCCGGAGACTGCCACATTATGT
>JAAYQZ010000060.1 GCA_012519025.1 Bacillota bacterium | reverse complement strand
TATGACAAGACAAGAGCTGGGCGAAGAGGGTTTAGAAATTCTCTATGAAGCCACAGTCAAACTCGCCCAAGAGATCCGGGAAAAACAGTTTATGCCTGAAATTCTGACCGCCTCTGGAGGGGGGCTTGAAGATGTTTCTGCTATCGCTTTAACTCATCAACCCTTAAGTAAGCGCCAAAAATTTACATCTATTTCCCGGGCCTTGGAGATCTACTATACTCAAAAAGCAAATCAGCATAGACTGACTTCGTTGAAAGCCAATCTCTCTAGGGTGATAGCTGTTCATTTTAAGCGGACGAAACGCAAATTGGCAGCTCAAAGGCGTGCCTTGGATTTAGCGGAAAATGCCGATGAATACAAAATCCTTGGTGAATTAGTCACCGCCAACCTTTACAAAATCGAAAAAGGAATGCAGGCGATCTCTGTACCCAACTTCTATGATCCGGATCAAAAGTTGATTACTATACCTTTGGATCCGAGCTTATCTCCGTCAAAGAATGCCCAGGCTTTTTTCAACAAATATAATAAGGCAAAAAAGACGAAAGTGGCAGGTCTAAGGCAGTACAATCGCTCTTTGCAAGAATACAATTATCTCGATCAAGTACAGACAACTGTCGATTTGGCTCAAGATGAAAATGATATAGAAGACATCCAAAAGGAGCTAAAAGAGCAGGGTTATTTGAAGGCGCGGCGGACCGAGAGGCGACAGACAGCACCACAGTCTTCTGCCATGCGATTTAAATCTGAGGAAGGCTATGATATATACGTGGGGCGCAATAATAACCAAAACGATCATGTGACATTTAGAATCGGCCGTCCGCAGGACATGTGGCTCCATGCCCAACAAATACCCGGTTCCCACGTCATCATCCGCAGTCAAGGCCAAGATATACCTGCTCAAACCCTTAGGGAGGCCGCAGCTTTGGCCGCTTATTACAGCAAAGCCCGGGAAGGAGAAAACGTTCCTATAGACTATACACTGCGTAAACATGTGCGCAAACCAAAGGGGGCCAAACCCGGTATGGTGATCTATCAGAACCATTCAACTGTATATGTCACCCCCGACCCAGAGAACTTGGCAGCTTTGGAGGCAGTAAAAACCATATGAGAGACAAAACCTCACCCTGACAAATCAGGGTGAGGTTTTGTCTACCTTTCAGAAAATAGGCGAGTTCTCCGCTGCCACCGTCCAACACAAGAACGGACATCTTCACCTATCCTCTGCTAAATGTCGCTTATCACTCAAGCTTGTCTGAAGTATTCGTGGTTCTCCAGATACTTCCTGCTCACAAAGCATTGTTTTGCCGGACTTCCTGCTATTTTAAATTATTTTAGTGACGGAAGTGTCTGCGACCGGTGAAAATCATTGCAATACCGGCTTCATCACAGGCTGTAACTGAATCTTCATCACGAATTGAACCACCCGGCTGAATGATAGCGGCAATGTTGTACTCGGCTGCGAGTTTTACTACATCATCAAAGGGAAAGAAAGCATCTGAGGCCAAGATGGCGCCTTTTGCTTTTTCCCCCGCTTGCTTTAAAGCTATGGAAGCGGCCTCTACACGATTCATTTGCCCTGCCCCAACACCCAATGTCATACCATCTTTAGCGATAACTATAGCATTTGACTTCACAAACTTGACTACCTGCCAACCAAAGGTTAAATCAGCCAACATAGTGTTTGTAGGCTGAGCTGTAGTAACAACCCTCCAGTTGTCCTTGTCATCTGTCATAGGGTCAACCTCTTGTACAAGCCAGCCACCTTTAATTCGTTTGAAATCCCACCATTTGTCCTTAACTGCCGGAATTAATCCGGGCAGTTCCAAGAGCCGGAGGTTCTTTTTTTGACGAAGTATTGCTAAAGCTTCTTCGTCAAAACCAGGCGCTATAATTACCTCAAGGAAAGTTTTTGACATCAGCCCCGCCGTCTCTACGTCAATTGAACGATTGCAGGCAACAATTCCGCCAAAAATGCTGACAGGATCACCATCATAGGCCTTTTGGTACGCATCGGCCAAAGTATTGGCAATTGCCCAGCCGCAGGGGTTGGCATGTTTAATTGCAACTACAGCCGGTTCTTCAAGCATCTTTACCATCTCTAAAGCGGCTGCACCATCATTGATATTGTTAAAGGACAGCTCTTTGCCGTGGAGCTGCTTGGCCATGGCTAATGTATCTTCACCGGGATAAGGTTCCCGATAAAACGCTGCCCTTTGGTGGGGGTTTTCTCCGTAGCGCAGTTTTTGATGGAGAATCATGGGCACAAAACCGCCGTTTGAAAAGACTGCATCCCGCTCAGTATCACCAGCACTGTGACCATCTAGGGGCTGATTGTTCCCACCTGCTGTATGCGCTAAGTAGCTTTGAATTACTGCATCGTATTGTGCCGTATGATTGAAAGCCTCTACTGCTAAATCACGGCGAACCTCCAATGAAAGGCATCCATTGTTAACCTTAAGCTCTTTAAGAAGCCCACGGTAGCGTAGGGGATCGACCACAACCGCAACATCGATGTAGTTCTTGGCCGCTGCTCGGATCATGGTGGGTCCACCTATATCGATGTTATCCAATGCCTCTTGAAGGGAAGTGTCTGCCCTTGCCGCAGTCTGCTGGAAAGGATAAAGATTAACCACCACAAGATCAATTGGTTTAATGCCGAGCTGCCTTAATTCATCCATATGTGTCAGGCGATCTCTTCGGGCCAAAACAGCCGCATGTATATGGGGATGAAGGGTTTTTACCCGGCCATCAAGACACTCCGGAAAACCCGTTATATCAGAAACGGCACAAGCATCAATTCCTCCCTCTCTTAAAGCTTTCAAAGTACCTCCGGTGGAGATAATCTCCACACCTAATTCAACGAGACCGGAAGCAAACTCTACGATTCCATCTTTGTTGGACACACTGATCAAAGCACGTTTCACAGTCATCTTCGGTACCTCCTCAAAAGTCATGCAATACCAAAAGGCCGCCCAGGCATAAAATGCCCAGGCGGCCGGCTAAACATAACGCTTTTCTGCTCCCCGGTGGTTGTCCACCTTTATCCGCCAGTTGCAGAAGCTGCTATCTATTTTTGCGGCAGTACTGCTACAGTTCTATTGTAAGCCTACTTCCTATAGATGTCAATCACATTCCACAGATTGATTGACAAAGGAAATTGCCGTCTCAACGCCGAACTAAAGTTATAAATCGATAGAAAGGGTGTTGATGTATTGACTGTGTATAATCAAATTCTAGACGAAATCAAACATCAACTGGAAACATATCTTTCCCAAAACCCTGAGGTGTTGGCTTGCCAATGTCAGCAGTGCCGCAATGACATTGTAGCACTTGCCGCCAATAGATTGCCATCAAAGTACACAGCATCTCGGGAGGGTCGTCTGCTTACCGGTGTTGAGCTTCAAAGTAAACAGGCACAATTAGATGTGTTTAAGGCCATTGTAGAGGCAACTAAACAAGTAAACAACTCCCCTCGCCACCCGGGACGCAAAGTCATGCCTTAAACATTTCCCAAAACCCAGCCAACTGCCTCAGCCGCGTCAGTTTAAACTGAATTACTGTCGGCTGAGCTTAGTTTGGTTGTCGCATTGTTAGAGTTTATCAGACCCGGAAGAACCAGGTTCAACAAAATGCCCACTACAGCCGCCAAAGCCATGCCCTCCAGGGCAAAGGCGCCCAGCTGCAGTCTTGCTCCACCTATTCCCAAGACCAAAATCACTGAAGCAATGATCAAATTCCGCTTATCCCCAAAATCAATCCCGCTTTCCACCAGGGTTCTAATACCTGAGGACGCGATTACTCCAAAGAGCATGATACATATACCGCCCATTACCGGCTCTGGAATTGTTTGGATTAAAGCACCGAATTTCTGCATAAAGGAGAGCAAGACGGCCATAATCGCGGCAGTGGCAATTACCCACACCGAATAAACGCCGGTGATAGCCATGACACCAATATTTTCGCCATAGGTGGTGTTGGGAGGGCCACCCAAAAATCCGGCCAGCAAAGTTGCCAACCCATCTCCCAGTATCGTACGGTGAAGCCCAGGCTCCCTATAAAAATCTCGATCTACAACTCTGCTTAGAACCAGCACATCGCCTAAGTGTTCAGCAATAGTTACAAGACCAACCGGCAAAATTGTTGCAATAGCAGGCCAAGAAAATGCAACCTTGTTGCCGACAGGCAGTGCAAACCAGGCGGCTTCCTTAACAGGTGTCAAGTCAACAGCACCCTGCAATAGTGCAAACAGATACCCGGAAACGACCCCGATTAGGATGGGTATGACAGCCAGGAATCCCTTGAACCATACCGATGCAGCTATAGCGACAGCCAGTGTAAACAGCGAGATCCTTACATCCACATTAGCTAGACTGACAACATCACCCGACAATCCCGCCATATCCACGCCGGTACCTGCAAGTCCAAGCCCAATTACCACAATAACTGAGCCGATGACAACCGGAGGAAGTGCCCGATCCAGCCAATCTACACCCACCTGCCTTATAATCAAGGCGATGAGTGCATACAAAATACCGACTGCGACTGCACCGCCTAATGCATGTCCCGGGCCAAATTGACTGGCAACAGCTATTAAGGGCGCAATGAATGCAAATGAAGAGCCAAGATAAGCCGGTACTTTAAATTGTGTTATGGCCAAAAACAATAATGTGCCTGCTCCAGCTGTCAGCAAAGCTACACCCGGCGGGATCACCATCATGCCTGTACTGCCGTTAACTAGCAAAGGTACCAAGATAGTTGCACCAAACATTGCAAACAAATGCTGAAAACCAAGGGGTATCATCTGCACTAAAGGTAATTTTTCATGAACACCGATCTTTGGCTGTTCCATTTTTTTTGCCTCCCATGTTGTAAAAATGCCCCACAAAACCCCCAATTGCCAACACTACTGCTTTTTTCCCCCTTCCACCATCAGTTTCAAAGCGTGCTTTGACATAAAAAAACCACTGCCTTGAAAAGGACAGCAGCATAAAAACCCACTTGCCCTTTCCAGCCTCTCAGGACTGCCTTAAAGAGTCAAAAGATCATTGCGGTATTATTTTCACATCTTATTTAAACAGGTTCTTCTATTACAACTCGATCTTCGCCATCGATCTCCCGCAAACGCACACTAACAATTTCTCGACGAGATGTCGGTAGATTCTTGCCGACATAATCCGCCCGAATAGGCAGTTCTCTGTGGCCGCGGTCAATCAAAATAGCAAGCTGGATCTGATGGGGACGACCATAATCTACCAAAGCATCAAGGGCCGCCCGGGTCGTTCGCCCTGTGTATAGAACATCGTCCACCAAAACGATGATTTTACCGTTGATATTGCCCGGTAAAGTTGTCTCATGGACAATCGGATGTTCAGCAATAGTGCTCAGATCATCTCGATATAAAGTGATATCCAAAATACCGACAGGCACGGGTTTACCTTCAATATCAGCTATGCGCTCAGCCAATCTTTCAGATAGCGGCATACCTCGGGTACGAATACCAACCAAAATCAGGTCCTTAACACCCTTATTGCGCTCTAAGATCTCATGGGCGATTCTGGTCAGTGCCCGGCTTATACCGGCCTCGTCCATAATTTGAGCCTTTTCTATACGTTTCAACTCAAAGCCCTCCTTGCCGGGACATAAAAAATCCCCTGCCCACAGACGCGGCAAGGAACAGTCCTACCTAAAGTACCTTGCCGACCTCACGGGGTCAGATTAAAGGCGTATAACTTACACTTAGTCTAACACTGTCTTTTGGGTTTTGTCAATCCCCAAAATGCCAATTTATCCTTTATCGTTTTTCGAGCATTTTTAGTGCATTATTTATATCTTGGGGCAGTGGGGCTTCAAACTCCACGAATTTTTGTTGGCGGGGGTGGTACAATCCCAAGCGATACGCATGCAGAGCCTGTCTTTTTAAGTTCAATTTATTGCGTTTAGGGCCGTAAACCAAATCACCAACTAGTGGATGTCGGATATAAGATAAATGCACTCTGATCTGATGAGTCCGGCCTGTCTCCAGTCTGCACTCCACCAGTGTGTAATCCCCGAAACGCTCCCGAACATAATAATGGGTGCGGGCATTTCGCCCTCCTTCACAAACAGCCATTTTCTTGCGATTGACGGGGTGGCGGGCTATGGGTGCATCAACAGTCCCTTCATTTCTTACAATATTGCCAAATACTAAAGCCAGATACCATCTTTCAGCCTGCCGTTCTTTAATTTGCTGGGCAATAGCCATATGTGCGTAATTATTCTTAGCGGTCACCATAACCCCTGAGGTATCTTTGTCAAGGCGGTGGATTATCCCGGGTCTGTGAGCCCCTCCGATATCCGATAAATCTGAAGTATGCGCTTTGAGTGCGTTTACTAAAGTCCCACCGGGGTTGCCGAAAGCAGGGTGCACCACCATTCCAGCAGGTTTGTTTACAACAATGATATCGGCATCTTCATAGACGACATCCAGCAAAATATCCTCCGGTTCCACCGATAGACCTTTGGTGGGGGGAATGATGATATGTACACTCTCCCCTGTCCTTAATTTATATCCCGCCTTTACACTGTGCCCGTTTACTGTAATCAGACCTTGATCCAGCAGCCTGCGGAGGAAAGAGCGGGAATACTCGGAAATTTCATTTGTGATGAAATGATCCAGCCGTCCACCGGCCCAGTGTTGCGGAACCACAAACTGAAGCTCCTCACCAAGTCTATCGTTTTGCCAATTCTGACTCATATCCCCCATCTGCCTTCCAAATCAGCCTTACTTTTGGTGCTCAGCCGTTATAAGCAGCCAAAAAAGTACAGCTACGCCGATGACAATCCCACAATCAGCAACATTAAAAACCGGCCACACCCTCACATCGATAAAGTCGACTACATAACCCAATCTGATGCGATCGATTACATTGCCTACAGCCCCCCCAATACTCAGTGTCAAGCCAAGCTTGAGCAAAAAAGATTGGCGGGCAATTACATGCCTATACCACCACACACCCAACAACAGTGCCAAGGCCAGTGCAAC
This sequence comes from Bacillota bacterium, assembly GCA_012519025.1. Lineage (GTDB taxonomy): Bacteria > Bacillota > Limnochordia > DTU087 > DTU087 > JAAZMF01. The sequence continues at coordinate 50,050 of JAAYQZ010000060.1, read as the reverse complement.
CAAAAAAGAAGTAGCATTTGCAAACAGCCCAAATGCTGCCCCGGGATTATGAACTAAGGTTAAGTAAACTAGGTGCCCGGGCAAGGCAACTGACTCACCCAGGTGCAGGTAATAGGTTGCAAGCCATTTAGACACCTGATCCAATATCACTAGAAGAATGCCGCCCATAAGAAAACCCAAAACACCGGCTCCTTTTTCCTCATCTTTATGGGCCCATATTAGCACAGCCTCGCTGCTAAGGCAAGTTTAAAGGGGCTCTTCCCAAAAAGGCTCCGACAGCATGCTGTCTTCTGTGGCTTCCAGTGGTTCCGCTATTCCAATATCCTCATCGGCATTGATATATGCATCTTCGTAGTCATCAGCTCCCAGGATATCTTGAGGACTGTTGGATGTACCGAAGCGGGCCACTGCCTGCCAGCTATCTTCCCGATCAAACCCCACTGTGTCATCCTCGGTAAGATCAAAATGGATTACCAACTCTTCTACAGGGCGGTGCCATCTGTCCTGCTTTGCGTCTGGCGCATCTTTGCACTGCATGCACTCTGTCGCCCACGGCAAAGCCCTGAGGCGGCCTTCGTCAATGGGTTGCCCGCAGTCTTGGCAGATTCCATATTCACCAGACTCCATCAATCTTAATGCTTCTTCCACATCCTCCAAAATCCTTAGGCTGTTGTCTTTAAGGGCAATATCTTGGCTTCTGGCCAAAGTCTCTGAACTTAAATCAGCGGTATGCTGATCAATACTAGATAGTTCCCCCACAGAATCTGTAAGGCGCTGTTTGAGTCCTTCCTCTATGTCGCCTATTATCTTCTTAAGCCGTTCCCGCTCAGATTCCAACTGGTGCCTTAATTCATCATAAAAGCCCTTTTTGCCCAAATTAATACCTCCTCAATTTCTACGGCAGCCGATGCAGTTCTACTTCAACTATACGGGCGATCTCCGCCAAAAATCTGCCGATAAACGGTAAATTTAGGGCCGCCAACTTTCCCAGCAAATAGAGAAACAGTGCCCCCGCCGCGGTGAAACCTACTGCTATGCCGAATCCCCTGAACAGCCCGGCTAGAAAATTCAAATATAAGAGGCGACGGGGTTTCCTATACAGCTCCACAAACTCGGCAATGCTGGCTTTTCCAAAAACATCAAGCAGACCATCCAACCGTTTAATCAAAGTTTCCAGGAGTTTGTTATTGATTTCAGCCATTTCGATGACTCTCCACTCTGGACCTCGTCTACTCACATAGCTTTCCCTAAAAGACCCGACATGTCCCATAGTAAAAAGATGCACCCGTGGTGCCAATTGCCCCTACATATAGAGGCTGTTAGCACTGTGGGTGCATCAAATGTGATAAAATCAGATTGTTCGTGTTATTGGTCGGAAACTACACTATCACATCGTTGGCAAAGCGTTGGATGCTTTTCGCTTGTTCCTACAAAAGATGTATGCCGCCAGCACCGCTCACACTTCTCACCTTCTGGTTCGTGAACCAGCACTTTAAGCTTCCCATCCAGACCATTGATCGCATGTTTAGGTGCATCACTCCATGAAGCGATGTGCACCTCTGACACGATAAACAAGGCCTCCAATTCCTCATTTGAGAACATACCTACAGCACGTTCCACATCTTCTTTGGTATATAAGGTGACTGCAGCATCATTGGAACTGCCGATCCTTTTCTCCATTCTGGCTGTCTCAAGGGCCCTGGATACTTCCCTGCGCATGCGCATGCCCTGCTCCCATTTCACCTGCAAGTCTTCGGGTAAACTCCAAGTACCTGCCTCCGGCCAGTGGGAAAAGTGCACACTGGAATTATCTTTAAGCTCCTCCGGCAAATGTCGCCAAATCTCCTCCGCGGTGTGGACTAAGACTGGGGCAACCAGACGTGCCAAACCCGGTAGGATGTTCGCCAGCACTGTCTGGGCAGAGCGGCGACTGAGAGAATCTATACCATCACAATAAAGCCGGTCTTTGATTACATCCAAATAGAAACCGCCAAGATCCACAACACAGAAATTATGCACAGCATGGTATACTGCATGGAACTCATAATCACTGTAGGCCTTTGTAACCCTATCAACCAAATGATGATAGGTATCCAAAATATATTGCTCAATTTCGGGCAGCTGTTTAGTAGGCACCGCGTCTTGACGTATATCAAAATCAGAAATATTCCCCAACATAAACCGCATGGTGTTTCTGATGCGACGGTAGATTTCTGCCATCTGTTTTAGAATCTCTTGGGAAATTCGAATATCACCGCGATAATCCGCTGATGCTGCCCATAAACGGAATACATCAGCACCATACACATCAATGATCTCTTCCGGTGCCACTGTATTACCCACTGACTTGGACATCTTGCGCCCTTCCCCATCTACAATAAACCCGTGGGTCAAAACAGCCCTATAGGGCGCCCTACCTTGAGTAGCCACCGAAGTAAGCAGTGACGACTGGAACCAACCTCTGTGCTGATCACTGCCCTCAAGATAAAGATCAGCCGGCCAACTAAGCCCCTCTCGCTGTTTTAATACAGCCATATGTGTAGAGCCTGAGTCAAACCAAACATCCATAGTATCGGTTTCTTTGACGAACTTATCATGTCCGCAATCTTCGCATGTTGTCCCTTGTGGCAAAATCTCATGGGCTTCATAGATAAACCAGGCATTAGACCCCTCTTTGCGGAATAAATCCGCCACAGCTTTGTTTGCTGCTTTTGCAGCATAAGGTTCACCACAATGCTCACAGTAAAAGACAGGGATCGGAACACCCCACAGGCGCTGCCGGGATATGCACCAATCTCCCCGCTCCTTGACCATATTGCTGATGCGATCAATACCCCACCTGGGGATCCACTCCACTTGTTTAATCGCATCCAAAGCCTCCTGCCGGAAGTCTGCAATAGACACAAACCACTGCTCTGTAGCCCGAAACACAATGGGATGCTTGCATCGCCAGCAGTGAGGATATTGGTGTGTCAGATCTGAGGCATCCAACAACAGTCCCATGTCATGCAGATCAGAGATAATAACGGGATTTGCCTCATCCAGCTTCATACCAGCATATTTTCCGGCATCGTCGGTAAAACATCCTTGGGAATCTACAGGGGCAAAAACAGGCAATCCATATTTGGTTCCTACAGCGTAGTCCTCGAGTCCGTGACCAGGTGCAGTGTGAACACAACCGGAACCTTGTTCCAAGGTAACATGATCGGCTAAGATAACCGGGGCTGATTGATCACGAAACGGGTGCTTATATGTGATACCCTCCAAATCCCGTCCTTGCCAGGGACCTAAGGTGTCCAACACCTCAAAATCGGCCGTTTCTCGAACCGTCTCCAGCAGCTCCTCTGCCATTAAAAGTTTCCCTTTTGTGGTATCGGCGACCACATATTTCACTGCCGGGTGCAGGGCAACAGCTTCGTTGGCAGGCAAAGTCCAGGGAGTCGTCGTCCAAACCAAAATGTGAACAGGCTCATCAACTGCAATCAGCCCTTTGCCATCAGTGATCGCGAATTTCACATAAATGGAATTAGACTTATGATCATGATAATCTATTTCGGCTTCTGCCAGGGATGATTCACAGTTAGGGCACCAATATACAGGCTTAAGCCCTTTGTAGATGTAACCCTTCTCCATCATAGTCCCGAATATCTCTACCTGAACGGCTTCAAACTCCGGCCGCATGGTAACATACGGGTTATCCCATTCACCCCATATGCCAAGGCGTTTAAACTCTTCCCTTTGCACATCGAGCCAATGCAAAGCAAATTCCTCACACCGCTTCCTAAATTCCACCGGTGAGAGTGAGTGACGATCAAGTTCCAAAGAACGAATCATGGCATATTCGATGGGCAGCCCGTGGACATCCCAACCCGGCACATACGGACAATCAAAACCTGCCATTGTCCTGGAGCGAATTACAAAATCCTTCAGCACTTTGTTAACAGCAGTTCCTAAGTGAATATGCCCATTGGCATAAGGTGGGCCATCATGCAAAACAAACTTGGGCGAGCCTGCCCGTTTTTGGCGAAGTTTGCCATATAGGTCATCTGTTTCCCACTGTTTTTGCATTTCAGGCTCTTTCCTGGATAAATTACCTCGCATGGGGAATTTGGTCTTTGGTAATAATACTGTCTCCTGATAGCTCATTTCATAAAGCCTCCCTACAAAAAAAGCCCCTCATCCTAGGGACGAGAGGACCCGTGGTACCACCCCACTTGGCCATAAGAAATCTTATGACCCACTTCCACAGGCTGTAACGGGCCTACCCGGTCTAGATTACTTGGATTCACCGTTCATCAAGACAGCTCAGGGGTGATTTGAGTGAGTCTGTGGGACCGAGCTTACACCTACCTCGGTTCGCTGTGCCCATACCGCAACTTACTGCTTTCCCCGTCATAGCATTATATAAATCGGTCTAAGAATGCAGTACCATTATATTATAGAGCACACCCTTGGATACGTCAATCATCATCTGTTTGTACTTCTAAATCGACCTGTTTGGAGGTTTCTGGCGGAGGAGCCGAAACACTGTGTTCAAAAGTCTTAGTGTCGTTATTGCGGCTTGCACTTGCAGCCGCGGATTCATCTTCATAATCATACAACAGCTTGACTTCTTCCAACAGCTGTGTAAGCTGCGTTTCCAGCCGTCGACGCACTCGCCCGCGAAAAGCCAATGCTTCTTCAGCTTGCCTGATCTCATCTGCAACTCGGCGCTTTGCATCAAGCAGAATCTCGTCAGCCTGCAGCTTTGCCTCATCGATAATGCGCTCTGCTATCAGCTCAGCATTATCTTTGATCTCACTGGAAGAATCTTTAACATATGCCAATGTCTCCTGTAGAGTATCCTCCATACTGGTGTAGCGTTTGACCTGGCTTTTCAACTCTTCAATCTGCTCTTCCAGCTCCTGGTTCTTCTGATATAATGTCTCATATTCTGAAACAAGCCTGGAGAGAAAATCATCTACTTGTTCTTTATTGTATCCCCTGAAAACCTGCTTAAAATCCATTTGATGAATGTCTATCGGCCGTAACATGGATTCGCCCCCTAGATATATCGCTGAAGTAATAGATGAATACGACCTTTACGAGTCAAACCCATCTGCTCGGCTACTTCCACACGACCCCTACCGCGGATGGACAAAATATCGCCTTCTTGAATTTCTTGGGCCGGGTTTTCCACAGGTTGCCAATTAACTCGCACTGTTCCCCGTTTGATCTCCCTGACCATTTGGGTGCGGGAAGTACCAAACCCTGCCCCAGCCACTGCATCAAGCCGCATGGAAGCCACTGTAGTCCTTATTTCTTTGATTTGCTTTGGTGCAACATCAAGCTGCTCTAATTCGATGGGATTGGCAATGGCCGGCACTCTCTGGACTGATTGAAGTGTGTTTTCAACTGAAACTGCTACTTCCGGAGCCAGCACAATTTGAGCCCCTCTGTCTGTCAAAATAATGTCTCCGACTTTTTCCCGTCGTATCCCACAGCCAAGCACTGCACCGAGAAAGTCCCTGTGGGTTACTCCTGTAAACTCTGCAGTACCGGTAACAGCCAGGGCCTTTAAAGGAACCTCAATCCTTTCCCGAGGGAAATAATTGGGGAAGACCGCCAGTCGTCGACGTTCAGCTGTTGAATACCCTCCATCGAAATAGTAGGCTAAAAAATCAGTGCCTCGAACGATTCCCGTTGCGATTTCCTGCTCTCGAGGATTAAGAAAGTCACTGTAAGCAGGTTTGTTGCCTTCATATGCTTGTGCTGCCAAATCTAAGATGCGGCTACCGGTTTCTTTTTCTTGGCCGTCCAAATGCCCAAGAAACCTGTCTTTATCAAATATAATCAAAAATATTCACGTCCTAAAACATCAGTACTATTCTCAAAAGCGTGCCTCGGATGAATTCCAATCCTAAAAACACAAAAATTGGTGATAGATCGAAGCCTCCTAAGGGTGGTATCAGGCGGCGAAGCGGTGCCAAAACCGGTTCTGTCCAGTCATAGATGAATCTAACCACAGGATGGTAATAATCAAGACTAGGTATCCAGGTAATAATAACACGGGCTATCACCATCCATCGGTAAACACTTATACCAAAATCCAAGAAAAATAAAAGCCACTTCAATCTCTTCACCCCTCAGGTTCGTCACTGCCGAGCTCTACGGGCCAAGCACTAGCTTTCAAAACCGCTTCAACGACTATACTGCGCAATTTGCCTGCTTCCAATTCCCGCAAGGCAACAGCAGTGGTGCCTGCCGGCGAAGTTACCTTGTTTTTTAAGATTGCAGGATGGTCTCCGGTCTCCATCATCAGTTTGCAGGCTCCCAGTAAAGTTTGCAGTGCCAGTCCTGTGGCAACTTCATAATTCAAACCGGCGGCAACACCGCCTTCTATAAAGGCTTCCAAAAACAGAAAAACATATGCCGGCCCGCTGCCCGAAACGCCAGTAACCGCACCCATCATCTGTTCCGGCAGCACCCAAACTTTCCCGGTTGCTTCAAAAAGAAATCTAGTGAATTCAAGCTGCTTTGGGCAAACATAGCGGTTGGGACTCAGTGCAATAGCCCCTTCACCTACTAAACAAGGAGTATTGGGCATCGCTCTTACCACAGGCTGTTTAGGACCAACCCAATCGGCAAACTTATCCAAAGAAATGCCTGCCGCAAGGGATATTATCAAATGCTCGGCCGTCAAATAAGGCTCCAAATCGACTAATACCTGTGCCATATCTTGAGGCTTGACAGCCACAATAATAGCGTCGGCACAGGCTGCGAGTGATTTTATGTCCAGCATCCTCACACCCAACCGTTTTGCCAATCCCTCAGCGTGGGAGCGCCTCTGGTCAAAAATGGCTATCTTATCCGCGGTTACTTTCCCGGAAGCTGCTATGCTCTCAACCAAAGCCCCACCCATGGCACCAACACCGATGATACCTAAATTTCCCCATCCGTCCAAAGCCAGTCCCCACCTTCTCTCATCATACATCCGTCAAACCATTGGATTACATGTGAGTAACATTACCAGTTACCCATGACATCTTCTCTTCCCTCAAATCAATGGTGGGATCGACCTCAATTAGGATATGGGGCGGAGTAAACAAGAAAATCCCTTCCGCTATGCGCCGTATATTCCCATCCAAAGCATAAGCAGTACCACTCATAAAATCTACAATTCTTTTGGCAAGCTCACGGTCTATTTCATCAAGGCAAGCGATTACAGCACGTCCACTTTTAAGATAATTGGCTACATCCTCTACCGCATCATAACTTGTCGGTGCCACAACCATGACCCTAGTTTGGGTTTGGCGGTTGATGCTGACCAATTTCCCCTTGCGCCTTGTTGCACTAAAATCATCTTGCATTAGCGGCATTTCTTCCATTTCATCGGATGAAGCAGTCTCAAATTCCGGTTCGTCGGCCTGCTCTTCAAAACCCATAAGAGACAGCATCTTATCCATAAACCTCACTGCCATTATGCATCCTCCTTCCTGAAAACGGTAAAATCTACCTTTTGAAGATAGCACTGCCGATTCGCAGCAGATTTGCGCCCTCTTCTACAGCGATTTCAAAATCGTTAGTCATCCCCATAGAGAGATATTTCATTGTAAATCGAGAAAATCCTCCATTGGACAACTTTTCTCCCAAAATACGCAAATTTCTAAAACATGGTCTTGTATTTTCCGGTTCTTCTTCATAAGGCGCCATGGTCATAAGGCCTTGGACGAAAACTCGTTCATATGGCCCGATCTGCTCCAACAGATCAGGAACTGCATCAGGGGCGAGTCCAAACTTAGACTCTTCACCGCTTACATTGACCTGAAGCAAAATATTCACTTTAGAAATTCCTAGTGCTTGGGCCCTTTGATCAAGCACTTTAACAAGGCGAAGCCGATCAACGGAGTGAATTAAAGAAGCAAATTCCAGGCAGTCTCGCACTTTGTTAGTTTGTAAATGACCGATAAAATGCCACTCAACCTGGTCGCGCCAAGGTGCCTGACGGTACTTAGGCAAGGCTTCCTGAATACGGTTTTCACCGACACTTCTTACTCCGCTTTCGATCAAGGGAGCAATGCGGTGAATTTTTACGCCTTTGCTGACTGCGACTACTTGTATATCTTCCGGCCGCCGTCCGACACGGTTTGCGGCCTTTTGAACCCGTTCCAGCACTTTTTGCCAGTTACTTATTATGTCTGCCAACAACTGCAACTCCTTTACATCAGTTCCATTCTAGCTTTACGTATGGTTCCCTTCTCCCCGAAACCGATATCGGAAAATTTTAGGATAAGAAAGCACCTTGTCGTGGGCAGCAAGGCCTGAGACAACCACACTGTTTTTTGTATAATCTATAATCTTAACCGGGCGTTCTTTGATTCTGCCCTGTTCAAATACCAGAACATCGGCATTATCAAGCCCTTTAAAAGAATACAGTGCTCGTTTCGGCAGCACATACCCTTCCGCACCCACGACCCGTACAAAGCAGTCTAAAACCACATCATCAAGCCACTCTTGAGGGAATTTTACAAGTTCAATTATAAAAGCTCCGGTGTGATCAAAAAAGCCGCTGCCTTCCTGCCAATCCAGGTCAACAGAGCCTACAGCACAGCCCTCTTTTTTCGCGATAAATATCTTCGCATCCAATAATGGCAAATCATTAAAGGGGTGATCAATTAATTCCAATACCAAAGGTAATGATTGTTTCAGACCCAGAACCGGTTCAAAAGCAGCTAGGTAGTCCCCGTCTTGTCTCATTATGTATGGATTATCCGGAGGCATTGCAAGAAAATGGCTTAGACGCAGTGTAACCAAACCCCCGCGGGGAGCATATAACAGCTGGACCTCATCTTGTAGAGACGTTTTTCCAGCAGACATTTCCGCAACCACCCCACCGGCGGCTGCCCACTGCCCATGCTGCACTAAAACCGTAACAAAACCATCAATAGGAGCAAGGACAGGCTCTAAGCCCGGCTTAACTAATGCGCTGCCTTGCCCATCCCGGGTCAATCGCAAAGGCTCTTGCACGGTCAAAGTGAAAACCCTTTTGATTAAAGGCACACGAAGCAACACCGGACCGGCAAACCAAAACAACACTAGACACGACGCCAGCATAAAGCCCCATTTTGATATCCGCTTGATAGCCGCAGTATCCGCAGTATGGGAAAGCATCCCCCAGGCTCCCTTCGGCGGGGGCTTGTCCTAGATTAACCCCCCAGATAAGCCGCCCGAACTTTGGCATTACGGGCGATTTCATCTGCCGGCCCAGACAGCACAATGCGCCCGGTTTCCATTACATAAGCACTGTGTGCCACCTGCAGGGCCATGTGGGCATTTTGTTCCACTACTAAAATGGTCACCCCGGTGGCATTAATCTCTTTGATGATCTCGAAAATCTCACTAACCAACAGCGGGGCCAGTCCCATAGAGGGTTCATCGAGTAGAAGCAGTTTTGGGTGGGCCATCAATCCTCGCCCAATGGCCAACATTTGCTGTTCACCCCCACTTAAAGTCCCTGCCATTTGCTGCCGACGCTCCTTAAGCCGGGGAAACAGCTCATACACCCATTCTAAATCAGCCTTAATACCAGCGGTATCCCTGCGTTGGTACGCCCCGAGGGATAAATTTTCTGTCACACTCATGTCTGCAAATATCCGCCGGCCTTCCGGTACCTGTGAAAGTCCTAGTCGAACGATTTTGTGAGCGGCATCGCCCAGGATATCTTTCCCATTGTATTGAATGCTGCCGCTTTCACTCTTAACAAGCCCGGATACAGCTTTAAGGGAAGTAGACTTGCCGGCACCATTGGCCCCTATCAAAGTAACTATCTCACCGGCTTTAACGTGGAAGGAAACACCTTTCAGTGCGTGGATCCCCCCATAAAAAACATTTAGGCCCTCAACTTTCAGCATGAAAGCGCCTCCTCCCCAAGATATGCCTCAATCACTGCCGGGTTATCTTGTACCTCCCGGGGAGTACCCTCAGCAATAGTAATGCCATAGTCCAAAACCAAGATGCGCTCACATAAACCCATAACAAGCCGCATGTCATGTTCTATAAGAAAAACTGTCAGTGCAAACTCCTCTTTCACCCATTTAATTAACTCGGTAAGAGCCTGGGTTTCGTATGGATTCATACCTGCGGCCGGTTCATCCAAAAGCAGCACTTTGGGGTTGGCTGCGAGGGCCCTTGCAATCTCAAGCCGTCTTTGCTCACCATAGGGCAAATTCCGGGCCAATTCATTGCGATAATCATAAAGGCTGAAGATCTCCAGCAGCTCATCCGTTCGCACTTTAATGTTGTCTTCTTCCCGGGCAAAACCACCAAAACGGAAAATTGTGTTCAACAAACCATAGCGGATTTGGTAGTGGAATGCAATTCTGATATTGTCGAAGACAGTCAAATCCCTAAACAAACGGATGTTTTGGAATGTGCGAGCAAGACCCAGTTGAGTTATCTGGCTGGGCTTTAAGGTATTGACCTTTTGGCCGTTCACATAAATATCACCATCTGTTGGTGTATACATACCGGTCAAACAGTTGAAAACAGTCGTCTTGCCGGCACCGTTAGGCCCAATCAACCCAACAATGGAGTTTTCCCCAAGGTCTAGGCAAAAGCGGTTAACCGCCGTCAAGCCTCCAAACTGCATAGTCAAATTACGGACCTCTAAAAGGCTCATTAACCCTCACCTCCGGTAGTCTCCACTGCTTGATTTTTTTCCTTGTGTGCGGTATCTTTGGCTTTAAACCCTAATAAATCGGTAAGCTCCTTAGTTCCAAACAATCCCTGCGGCCGAACCAGCATCAAAATAATTAAAAGCGCTGAATACACTATCATGCGATATTGGGCAATGCCCCTCAGCGCCTCGGGCAAAATTGTCAGTGCCGCTGCAGCAACTATTGAACCGCTTATACTGCCTAAACCACCAAAAACCACCATCACCAAAATCTCGATGGAACGTTGAAATGTAAACGAGCGAGGGTCTATAAACATCTGGTGGTGGGCAAACAGACCGCCGGCTATTCCCGCAAACGCGGCCCCTAAACTGAAAGCCAAAACCTTGTATTTAGTCGTGTCAATACCCATGGCCTCAGCTGCAATCTCATCCTCCCGTATCGCCACAAACGCCCTGCCGTGAGACGAACGAATCAAATTTACAAATATTATAATCGTCAATATCGCTGCCAACTCTGCCGAGAAAAAAGTCGTCTTAGGAGCAATTCCACCAAGACCCCTCGGTCCGCCTGTAATCTTCAGGTTGAGGATAACAACCCTGACGATTTCACCAAAACCCAAAGTAGCAATTGCCAGGTAATCTCCCCGCAGTCTTAAGGTGGGCAGCCCGATCAAAAGTCCAATTAAGGCGGATGCCACCCCCGCTAAAACCAAAACCACAGGAAAAGCCCAACCTGTGTGAATGGTCAACAAAGCTGAAATGTAGGCCCCTACAGCCATGAAGCCGGCATGTCCCAAGGAAAATTGACCAGTGAATCCATTGATTAAATTCAGGCTTACTGCCAAGATAATGTTGATGCATACAATTACCAAAACACCTGTCAAATAAAAATCTATATAGTAGCTGTAAACTCCATAATTGATAAACACCAACCCAGCAAGGGCTATAAGAGCGCCAATTATGGCCCCATACTTAACCGCCGCGTTTTTCACCGCTACACCTTCTCCCGTTCATGCTGACCAAGGATACCCGCGGGCCGAAGCAGCAAAATTATGATCAAGATTCCAAAAGCAACAGCATCTTTCCACGTGGATGTAGTCAGCGCCACTACCGCAACTTCGGCAACCCCCATTACCAGACCGCCAATCATTGCGCCGGGGATTACCCCTATACCACCTAAAACTGCGGCCACAAATGCTTTAAGTCCCGGCATACCACCCATCATCGGGTCAATTCTATTATAATAGATGCCGACCAATACTCCCGCCGCGGCTGCCAAAGCGGACCCTAAGGCAAAAGTAAAGGAAATTACTCGATCAACGTCAATCCCCATGAGCCGTGCCGCATCGTCATCCAATGCTACGGCTCTCATGGCCCTACCCATGCGGGTATAGCGAACAATATAATGGAGTACCACCATTAAAAATAAAGCGACACCCAAAATAACCAGCTGCCGGTTGTCTAGGTAAACACCCCAAATCTTATAGCTTTTAAAAGGGAATACATCAGGAAACGACCTGGGGTCGGGCTTCCAAACCAAGAGCGCTACATTTTGGATCAACATTGAAACTCCAATTGCAGTAATCAAAGCGGCAATGCGGGTAGAATGTCGCAAAGGGCGGTAAGCAAGCCGCTCAATCACAACACCGAAAAAAGCAGCCACAATCATCGCAACGATCAAGGCCGGGAAAAAGGACATCTGAAAAATGTTAATTGCAAAGAACCCAATAAATGCACCGAGCATGTAAATATCTCCGTGGGCAAAATTAATCAACTTAATGATGCCGTAAACCATCGTGTAGCCCAAAGCAATTAAGGCATAGATGCTTCCCAAAGAGATGCCGTTGACCAGCTGCTGGATGATTTCTTGAATTATCGCAGCCACCTGGTTCACCTTCCTTCTTAACCATCTCAACCATACATAAAACCATACTAGAAAACCCCGCCCGTGTCCAGCCAAAAGCCATGGGCAGAAAAAGTCTGCCCATGGCCGGACGAATGCCCAAATTTAGTTAGACTAAACTATTAGGGCTCAACACGTTCCACAAACTCATAGCCATCTTCAACCACTTTTAAGATAACCGCGCTTTTGACTGGATTGCGATTTTCATCGAAAGTCAAGGTGCCGGTAACAGCCTCAAGATCCTTTGTCTCCGCCATAGCATCACGGATGGCCTGCCGAGCTGCTGCAATGTTCTTGGACAAAGCATCTTCACCAGCCCGTTCGATGGCTTCAAACAGGATTAGAGCGGCATCGTATGCCAGTGCAGCAAATCCATCCGGATCAACGCCGTACTTCTCCCGGTAATCTGCAACAAACTGCTTGGATACAGGATCTTCAGTTTCTTTTGAATAATGGTTGGTGAAATAGCTGCCTAAAATAGCTTCACCGCCGATTTCAAACAACTTAGGAGAGTCAAATCCGTCTGGGCCCAAAATCGGCTGCTCCATACCAAGCTGCCTCATCTGGCGTGCAATCAAACCGGCCTCAGTGTAATATCCCGGTACATAAACTGCCTCAGGATTGCGGGCACGTATTTTCGTCAACTGGGCTTTGAAATCCTGATCACCTTCGCTGTAGGATTCAGCAGCGACAACTTTCCCACCAAGATTCCCAAAGGTCTCGATGAAAACATCGGTGAGCCCGACGCTGTAGTCATTGGTCTGGGCTGTGAGAATGGCAACTTCCCTAAGATTTAAACTGTCGTAAACAAAGTTAGCCATAATAACGGCTTGTACGGGGTCAATCAGACAGGAACGGAAAATGTAGTCCCCTTCCAATGTTACTTTCTCCGCGGTGGAAGTCGGTGTAATCATAGGAACTTTCATCATTTGGGCAACTTGCGACCCGACTATACTGTTTGCAGTGACAACCGCACCTACGATGGCGTGCACCTGATCCCGTGAAGCCAGTTTCCTAAACGCATTGTTGGTCTCTACCGCATCGGCCTTGTTATCTTCAACAATAAGTTCAATTTGTCGGCCTAAAAGACCACCTTCGGCATTGTATTTTTCAACTGCTAGGGTCACGGCATCCAACACCGACAATCCGTAAGTAGCGACCGGACCGGTTGTGGGGCCAACCGCACCTACTTTAAAAGTATCGGCAGCTAGTGCACCCACCGCTCCCGCCAGCACCATAAACAAGACCATGAAGGCTGACAACATTCGTTTTCTTGACATCCACATCTCTCTCCCTCTGCTCCAAGGGGCCGACAAACTGTACCTGCCCCGCCAGCATAATATTTAATGCCGATTATAGCTTAGTAAGCGCCATGTGTCAAGCGTTTTACGGCGGTTTCCATACTTTTAACGTAAAAAACGTGTCAAAATCAACACAGTTAAGCCTATAACCCACGTATAATAGGAAAAAACCCGCAGTGAATGGGATTTAACCAGCTGCAGCATCCCTTTAATAGTTAAAAATCCGGTTACCGCCGCGGTCAAAGTCCCTGCGGCAATTGGCCCCCATGTTCCGCCGGATACGGCGGCAAACACCCCTCGGGATTCCAAAATCACTGCCCCGGCTATAGTAGGAACAGACAAAAGAAATGAGAATCGGGCGGCGTCCACTCGGTTGAAACCCTGATACAGGCCGGCACTGATCGTAGTCCCCGATCGCGATATTCCGGGAATTAGTGCAACAGCTTGCCAGGCTCCAATTTGCAGGGCATCTTTGGGCAGCATTTCATCTAAGCCTTTTCCTTGGTCAGCCCTTCCTTCCGCCCACCAAAGCAAGCCTCCGGTCAGTAAAAGGGCGATTCCCACCAAGACTACTGAGCCAAAGAGCTTTTCCACAAAATCTTTTGCCAAAAGGCCTACAACAGCAGCCGGAATGGTACCAATTACAATCAATGAAAGCAATCTGCGCCCCATTCGAACTGTTTCCACATTGGTTTCTGTGAAGCGCTGCAAACCGTGGAACATCAATACCACTTCCGACCATAAAGCTGAAACAACAGCAATCAATGTCCCAAAATGCACCATTACATTAAAAGTCAAGTCAGGTTCTTTAAGACCCACCACTTGACCCAAAAGCGCCAGATGCCCTGATGAACTGATCGGTAAAAACTCAGTCAACCCTTGAAAGATTCCCAATAATATTGCCTGTCCAATTGTCAAGTCTGCGGCGGTTTTACACCGCCTTCACCCCTCTCTGAAACTTGGCTTTCTGCCGATGCAAAGGAAAAGATCATCCTAGCGCTGAACTATACGTCTCATCAACCCTGCCAAAAATGGAATACAAGGCAGCGCAATTACAGCAGATATGATATTAAAGATTGTGTGACCGTTCGCAATCTGATGCATCGGATCTTTTGAAGTAAGACGCAAAAGCAGCAAGAAATATGGAAAAAGTGGTGCGAAAACTAAGACACCCAGGGCATTAAAAAACAAATCCCCTCCTGCCGTCTGGCGGGCCTCCTTTTTTGTCCCAATGCTGGCTGCAAGGGTTGTCAGAACCGTGCCTACGTTGCTTCCCAGCACAACGGCCATACCGCCGTATAGGCCCACCAAGCCCTCTTTGGCCAACGCCAAAACCAAACCAATGGCGGCACTGCTGCTTTGAACTGTTGCTGTAAGTACTATCCCTGCAAGTATACCAGAATAAAGATCCGTTTCCCACCGCAAAACGAGGGCAGTCAAAAAGGGAAGCGCCACCAAAGGCCGTAAAGCGAGTCCGACAAGTTCTATTCCCCAAAGCAGGCCGCCCACTCCTGCCAAGATTGCTCCGGCTCGGCCTAAGGAGGAATCTCTCTTAGCGCAAAACAAAAGCCCGCCTAAACAGATGGCAAAAGGGGCAAAAGGCTGCCACTTAAGGGAGAGCAACTGCCCAGTTAAAGTTGTGCCTACATTTGCCCCGAGAATAACTGCAAATGCTTGCTCAAGGCCAAGCAATCCCGCATCCACTAGTCCTACGGCTGCCGCGGCTGTTCCACTGCTGCTTTGAGTGAGAGCAGTGACAGCGGCCCCGGTTGCCAGTGCCGCCAAGGGATGTGTGGTGAAGTGCCTCAACACCCACTCTATACGCTGTCCTGACATTGTCCTAAGAGCGAAAGTCATGGTACGGAGTCCTGTAAGGAAAATCATCATACCCAAAACAGCACCAACAATGACTAAAACCACCCCATCACCCCCTCTGCCGATCTTATGCACAGCTTGGGGGCTGATAGACCACAGGTCTAAATCCAGGTATACAATGTAAAAAAGGACGGCCGGCGCCGTCCTCCTCAAACAGCAATTGCTTCTATTTTTATCAGCAGCCTAAGAACCAAGATTAATAATAGCCCCAGGGGCCAGATCAGGCCTGAGAAAGTCATTGGGCTCAGTGCTCAAAACTTGGACAACTCGACCTCGCCCAAAATCGATGGGTTCTATCAAAACCTGGGCATTGTGCCACTGGATTTGCTGCAGTTTTTTTGGTTCCCGCTCAACACCTTCCCATACAAGTTCTGGAGGCACAATCGTCCACATCAATGATCAACACCCCCAGGTGATCCTAAAGGAATGTCCTTAACAGGCAGTATCTCGGCATTTTCGGCCTGCCACAAAGGGCCATCTAAAGGCTCATTTGACTGCGATTTTTGTTCCTCAATCAGTTTCTCCAACTTGGTAACTGCCTTATGCAAACCGCCCAACTCATCGATCAGCCCAGCAGCAACAGCTTCTTTGCCTATCAATACGGTTCCAATATCTCGCATCAAATCGCCCGTTCGAAACATCAACTCTCTCAGTCGCTCGGGAGTAATCCGGCTGTTTTCCGTTATAAAGCGAATCACCCTATCCTGCATCTTATCCAGGTACTCATAGGTCTGCGGTACCCCAACGACTAAACCGGTAAGGCGAATGGGATGAACAGTAACAGTGGCCGAATCTGCAATGAAACTATGCCTAGCAGCGACTGCTATTGGTGCCCCGATAGAGTGACCGCCCCCCAACACCAATGACACACTGGGCTTTGATAGACCTTTGATCATTTCGGCGATGGCCAGGCCTGCTTCAATGTCACCACCGACAGTATTTAAAATTACCAGTACCCCTTGAATTCGGGGATTTTGTTCCACAGCTACCAGCTGGGGAATAATATGCTCGTATTTGGTGGTTTTGTTTCTTGGGGGCAGCAGAACATGCCCTTCTACCTGGCCTACGATATTGATGCAGTGAATACGGGATACCATAGGCCCGGGTACTTCGGTTTGTCCAAGTTCCTTGATGTTTTCCAAAGCCGCCTGCTGTGCTGCAGGATCTTGTTCCTGGGGGTCATGATTGGGCTCCTCAAAAGGCATCAGCGGCTCTTCTGCCGGACCTTCTACCCCCGGATAAAAGCCTTCGGCTCGGGGCACCTTACTCCCCCCAACAGTACCTAAACCATTGTCCACCTCTGTCATCCTTCCCTTATACCAGTGCCGTAGTGAATACTCCGGTTGATGCTCTACACTAGTATAACAATCACATAAGGGAATTATGATCAGACTTCCATGATGATGGGCATAATCATAGGACGGCGTCTTGTCCTCTCATAAAGCAACTGAGTCAGGCTCTCTTTGACACTGCTTTTTAAAACTCCCCACTCAGTAACATTTTCTGCCTCACAAATGTGCAGTACTTTTCTAGCGTTCTCTTTTGCTTCTTCAATCAACTGCTCCGATTCCCGCATATAGACAAATCCGCGAGAAATAATATCAGGACCCGCTATAACTGTGCCATTTTGCTTGTCCATGGTAATCACGACAATCAATATCCCATCTTGTGCAAGCTGACGGCGATCCCGAAGCACAATGTTGCCTACATCACCCACACCAAGGCCATCAACTAAGACTTGTCCAGACGGTACTCTACCTGTTTTAGCTGCCTTTTTGGGTGATAGCTCAAGGATATCGCCGATGTCACAAAGCATGATACGTTCCCTTGGAATACCAACTTCCTCAGCTAGCTCAGCGTGGCGAACCAGCATGCGATATTCGCCATGGATAGGCATAAAATATCTTGGTCTGCAGATATTGAGAAGCAGTTTCAACTCCTCTTGGCTTGCATGTCCGGAAACATGCACCCCGGAAACAGCCTGATAAATCACCTTGGCCCCTTGCCGGAAGAGGTGATTAATAGTCTTACCGACCAATTTCTCGTTGCCCGGGATCGGCATGGCCGAAATAATAACAGTATCACCGGGAACAATATCGATTCTGCGGTGCTCTGACATAGCCATACGGGTAAGAGCAGCCATTGGTTCACCTTGACTGCCGGTGGTGATAATCACGACCTGTTCAGATGGATACCGATCCAGGGCATCGACCTCGATCATAATGCCCTCCGGGATTTCCAGATAGCCAAGTTCGGCAGCAATGCCAACGTTGTTCACCATGCTTCTACCGATAACTGCTATTTTGCGGCCATATGCCGCCGCGGCATCTATTATTTGCTGTATACGATGGATATTGGATGCAAAAGTCGCAACAAGAACCCGTCCTTCAGCCTCGGCAAAGGCCTCATCAAGGGCCTTACCCACAACCCGCTCCGACAGGGTATATCCGGGT
This sequence comes from Bacillota bacterium, assembly GCA_012519025.1. GTDB lineage: Bacteria > Bacillota > Limnochordia > DTU087 > DTU087 > JAAZMF01. The sequence continues at coordinate 31,864 of JAAYQZ010000060.1, read as the reverse complement.
CTTTCCGCATTGGTACTATCGGACATAAGCAGCAATACACCCTTTTTACCGAGCTCCGCGAATCTGTGCAGATCCATGACCCGGCCATCGATAGGCGTCTGATCAAGCTTGAAATCGCTGCAGTAAATAACTACCCCCAAAGGAGTGTGCACAGCCAGCGCAACAACATCCGCTATGCTGTGATTGACATGGATGCATTCTATTTCCAAGGCACCCACTTTAATGCGGTCGCCGGCTTTGATCTCTTTAAGTTCTGTCTCAGACAACAGCCCGTGCTCTTGGAGTTTGCCCCGAAGCAATCCAAGCGTTAACCGGGTCCCATAAATCGGAGCATTTAGTTGTTGAAGTACATAAGGTACAGCTCCAATGTGGTCTTCATGACCGTGGGATAAAAATATGGCCTTAACACGTTCTTTGTTCTCTTTCAAATACGTAATATCCGGTATGACAAGATCGATGCCCAACATGTCCTCTTCCGGGAACATGACACCGGCATCGATGACAATCAAATCATCTTCATATTTCAAAACCATCATATTCTTGCCGATTTCTCCCAACCCACCTAAAGGTACAAGGGAGATGGATTTTTCTGCATTTCCCAAACACAAAACACCTCTACTTCCTTAATGCCGGCCCGCGGGCCGGCGGCTTTTTCTGTTTATTTTTATGATCTTCTAGATTAAGTGTAGGTTTTCCAACGTCTTTTTAAGCAAAGCGCTTTCTGTCTCAGTTGCTCCAACCAAAGGCAGCCTTACCCCACCAACAGGGTAATCCACAAGCTCTAATGCATGTTTCACCGGCACGGGATTGGTGGTAACAAAAAGAGCCTTCATGAGTGGAAGCAGTTCCGTGTGAATAAGGGCGGCTGTGCTAACTTTACCTTGAACAAAAGCTTCGATCATTTCCTTGATACGCCGACCGACAAGATGAGAAGCTACACTAACAACCCCTTGTCCCCCTACAGACATCATAGGCAAAGTCAAACTATCATCACCGCTGTAAACAGCAAATTCTTTTGGAAGCACTCGCCTAAGCTCAGCCGCCTGTTCTAGATTCCCACTGGATTCTTTAATTGCCACAATATTATCAATGTCAGCCAGACGTGCCACGGTTTCAGGTAAAATGTTCACCGACGTGCGTCCGGGTACATTGTAGACCATTACAGGCAGTGAAGTTGATTCTGCTATAGTACGAAAATGCTGATACAGTCCCTCTTGAGAAGGACGGTTGTAATATGGAGCCACCAACATGATCCCATCAATCCCCAACCGCTGAGCAGATTCGGTCATTTCCACGGAATGGGCTGTACAGTTGGTCCCCGTCCCAGCCAACACTAGTGCCTTACCACCTACTGCTTCCACTACTGCCTCAATCAATTTAATCTTTTCCTCATCACTTAAAGTAGGTGATTCACCGGTGGTCCCGCATACTACCAAACCATCGGAACCGGATTTAGTGAGTTTTTCCGCCAATGCAGCAGCTTTATTGTAATCGACTTTAAAGTCATCATCGAAAGGAGTCACCATTGCTGTCAGCAGCCTGCCAAATTCCGCCATCGAAATCACTCCCTAGAGTTATCTAATCTGTCCAGTTCGAATTGAGCATGCAAAGCTCGAACTGCGGGCTTAATATGTTCTTCCCTTACCAGGCAGGAGATATTGGCATGGGAATCGGTAGTCTGCAAAATCGGTACCCCCGCCCCCTGTAATGCCTTTACAACTTGTGCCATTACTCCCGGCACACCCCGCATACCTGCCCCCACTGCCGAAACTTTAGCAACTTTTTGTTGAATGCATACTCCGATAGGAAACTCTTTTAGCAATATTTCCGTTTCTGTAATCCATCGTTCCTCTATAATAAAGGCAATTTTTTCCGGTGATACGTAGATCATATCTAGGCTGATACCACTGTCGGCTAGCTTTTCAAACACCACAAGCGGCAAGTTCGACTGTAGGCAATCTTCCGAAACCTCAAGCTGGACTTGTGCCATCCCGCATACGTGGGCAATCCCGGTTACTGTCCGATCACTGATCTCCTTGGGGCTGCCGGGACTCGCCTGTACCAAAGTCCCCGGGCTGTCAGAACCCGTGGCCCGTATTCTAATGGATATACGGCCTTCCATAGCAATTTCCATGGCCCGAGGATGAATGACTTTGGCACCCAAATGCGCCATTTCCACAATTTCTTTATATGTGGCTGTATGAAGCCTTTGTGCGTGGGGCTCAATTCTTGGATCAGCGGTCATTATGCCGTCTACATCAGTATAGATCTCCACCATTTTCGCGCCTAAAGCCACTCCTACAGCCACCGCACTGATATCCCCGGCCCCCCTGCCGAGAGTTGTTACCTCCCCATCAGGCGTTAGCCCTTGGAACCCGGCAATTACCGGAATAAATCCACTGGCCAATGCGTTCTTAATCTTCTCGGGCTTCACTTCTATTATCCTGGCACTGCCGAAGTTGTGATCGGTGATCACACCCGCCTGTCCTCCGGTGAACGCCCGAGCTTGGTATCCTGCATTGGTGAGTTCTTGGGCAATGACACTGGCAGCTATAGTTTCGCCACATGACATCAACAAATCCAGTTCTCTGGCCGAATTATACTTAGAATCGCATACAACAAGACTCCGCAAGGTATCAGTTGCATATGGATCTCCTGCCCTGCCCATTGCGGAGACAACAACAACACAATCATATCCTAAATTTTTCGCGTCTATAATGTGTTTTTGCACATGCAGGCGCCGGTCCTTCGGCCCTGTTGATGAGCCTCCAAACTTTTGCACCACTATACCCATACTGGCCCCTCCACTCCCGATACTTAAGGAAATTATCTTCATCCATTTTTCCTTCAGAGTATCATACTACTGGAGGCTATATTTGGTCACAAAAGCTCTCGGTTGATCAATTCCTCGGCTATCTGCACAGAATTTAAAGCCGCACCTTTACGTATTTGATCCCCTACTACCCACAGATTTAAACCATAGGGAACACTGTAGTCTTTGCGGATCCGCCCAACCCAAATTGAATCATCATAGGTTGTCATAATCGGCATGGGATACTCTTGTTCTTGGGGATTGTCAAATACTTTAATACCGGGGGTTTTTGCTAAAACCCTTCTAGCCTCTTCCACACCAAGCTCATCATGGAACTCGACATTAATCGATTCAGAATGGCTTCTGAAAACCGGCACTCGTACCGTTGTGCAAGTTATGGCCAAATCATCGTCATGCAGGATCTTTTGGGTCTCCCGCACCATTTTCCACTCTTCTTTGGTGTAATCCCCTTCATCAAAACTATCAATATGAGGAATCAAATTAAAAAGCATGGGGTATTGCTTAGGGCTGGCCGTCGATGGAAAAGTTTCGGCAGTAATGGTTTCACCTTTCACATACTGCTCCACTTGTCGATTCAAGTCATCTATAGCTGCTGCCCCGATACCAGATACTGCCTGGTAAGTTGAGAAAACCACCCGTTTGATTCGTGCCCGGGCATGTAATGGTGCAAGTGCCATCACGCCAATGGTGGTAGAGCAATTAGGATTGGCAATTAGACCTTTATGCTGGGCCAGATCATCGCCATTAACCTCAGGAACTACTAAGGGCACTTCGGGGTTCAACCGAAATGCACTGGTATTATCAATAACAACTGTACCCGAAGCTCGAGCCGCCTCGACAAAGGTCTCACTGACAGAACCTCCCGCCGAGAAGAATGCCAAATCAACGCCGGTAAAACTTTCCGGTTTTGCCTCTTCTATGGTGAAATTTTCCCCTCCAATTTGAACAACTCGCCCGGCGCTGCGGGCGGACGCCAAAAGTTTGAGCGACTCTATTGGAAATTTGCGCTCCTGCAAGAGCTCGACTAACTCTTGACCCACCGCCCCGGTTGCGCCTAAGATCGCGACATTGTAGTTCTTCAAGATTCATCCCTACCCTTTGTTCAATCTATTTGTTTTTCCATTCAAATAATATTGGCTGTATCTGCTGACCTTGTAAAGCCAGCCTGGCAGCGGGCTCTATTAAGGTCATATCTGCTACTAAAGAACGGCCTTTTCCAACAGGATCATCTTGACCGAAGGGGACCATATAAACCAGCCGCCTGTTCAACAGCAATCCAATATTGACGGCATTATTACTCAAACCATCGTTGGTAGAAACAGCCACCAGTACCGGCTGCTCGTTGCGCAAGTGGGCTTTAGCCGCCATCAGCACTGCTGTATCGGTAACACCGTGAACCAATTTGGCCAATGTATTACCGGTACAGGGAGCGATTATGACTAGATCCAATAGGTGTTTTGGACCTATCGGTTCAGCATCAACTATTGTCGTAATAGAAGGCCGCCCACAAATATCTTCCACCTGTTTTATAAAATCCCGGGCTTTTCCGAATCTGGTATCGGTTGTGGCTGCCGCCGTGGACAAAATTGGATAGACAGCGGCACCGGCCTCAATCAATCGCTTGATTTCCGGAATTGTCGCCTCAAATGTGCAAAAGGAACCTGTAATCCCAAAACCAATCTTTTTGCCCTTTAGCTCCACGCTCAGCACCTCACACATAGGATTGGCGCTAAGAACGAGCTGGTATAGGTTTTGCAAGAGCTTTTAATATGATCTGCGGCATACAGCGGCCCAAAATGCGACCGGCAGTAACAGGGGCTACTCTCCCCGGTAGTCCTGCAGCCAATACTGCCCGAATCCCCAGCTCCCGTGCGGCGGCAAAATCCACTCCCCCCGGAGCTGAGGCAATATCAACAATCAAGGTTTCTTTATTCATCCCGTACAAAATTCTTTTAGTGATCAATTGGGCCGGTATTGTATTGAAAATTACATCTGCGGTTTCTACCCGATTTCCAAGCTCGCTCAGATCAGCCGCGTCAAGACCCATTTCTTTGGCCCGGGCTAAATGAGCCAGGCTGCGATCGATTACACATACTTTCGCTCCCAACCCGGCAAGCATCCTGGCCAAAGTCAATCCACACCTACCCATTCCCAACACCAAAACCCTGGAGTCATGGATAGTTATGGGCAGCTCTTCCATGGCGATTTGTACAGCACCCTCCGCAGTAGGTATAGAATTTAGAATGGCGATTTCATCGATATTTGCTGTTTCAATCAACTGCAAGCAGTGGCGCTCAGCCAGTTTTTTGATGATGGGCTGAGCCATGCCAATGAACAAAGGAACTTTCGGGGGGAATTTCTCGCACAGTTCATCGTCAATTATTATCACCGCATCTTTGTCCGGAACATCCCTAACCCGACCCAAAGCATCTGTATGGCTCATAGGTGCAATAACTACATCAATTTCCGGTAAAGCATCTGGATACATTCTTAGATCTTCCACCCCAACGATACTGGGATAGCCATCATATGGTCGGTGGCCAACAGTATAGATGTGGCAGCCTAAATCCGCCAAACATCGAACCATGACCATCTCACGCCTGTCGCCTCCTAAGACAAGAAGTCGAATTCCCCGCAAGATCGCCTGCACCTTGGGCTCCCCCTTTTTGAACCTCTCCTACCCAGCCTTCCTAGCGCGTAGTATTATATGACTGGGAATTCTAGGTGGTGCGCAAAGCATCCAAGCTGCCGATCGGGAATCAAAAAAGCAGATGTTCCAGGCCGTATATCAAGCCTGTAATCTGCACAACTTCTCGAATTGCCATCAGCACACCGGGCATAAAGGATTCACGATTGATTGAATCATGACGCAAAGTCAAGGTTTGACCCGCGAGACCAAAAATCACTTCCTGATGAGCGACAAAACCCGGGAGGCGCACACTATGTATGTGGATCCCTTCTAAATTGCCGCCCCGGGCCCCGGGTAGGCTCTCCCACTCATCCATCGGTATATCTGCAGAAGCTGTTTCCAGATCTGACCAGGCTTCTTTAATCATCTCCGCCGTCTTCAACGCAGTCCCTGAGGGGGCGTCCTTTTTGCGTTCATGGTGCAGCTCGATGATTTCAACATGGGGAAACCAAGAAGCCGCCTGTTGAGCAAGATACATCATAAGCACAGCACCGATTGCGAAATTAGGTGCCACTACCGCACCCAGGTCCTTTTCCAAGCTAAGGGTCTCTATCTCCTCCAGCTCAACCTGGGAGAGTCCAGTAGTGCCTACTACAACCCGCACCCCAAGATGCAAGGCAGTGAACACATTTTCAAGGACACTGCCGGGCTCTGTGAAATCAACCATTATATGTGCTTTACTGTTTGTCAAAACTTCGGTTAGATCATCTTGTATCTCGACGCCGATAAAGCCAACACCGGCCACAGTGCCTGCATCTTCCCCGGTTCGTTGCCGGTCAAATGCCCCCACCAACACCATATCACTGGCTTGGTGGACTGCTTTTACTACTTCTTGGCCCATTTTGCCGGCGGCGCCGCTGACTACTACTTTGATGGCCATAGATAAGCCCTCCGCAATTTCCTTCATTAGCCCTATTTTCTAGCACAAATCGAGTTTTGTCAAGCAAAACCCGGCTCTTCCACAGAGTGACAGCTTCACATTGCCTTCACCGGCACCAATTAAAAAGGGCTGCCCAAGGCAGCCCACGCGCCCTTTAAAGCCGTTTAGTGGGTTTCCACATCTGAGGCTCCATTTTCCCACATAATCCGGGCAGCGTCCTCCACCAAACCGGCTTCAGTATCAATCACAGCTAAAAATCGCCCTCTTTTAACTTCATCTTCAAAAAACTGACCTCGATCTTCAGGGATTCCCATATCTAAAAGACCGCCGGCCACCCCGCCTGTGACAGCCCCAGATAAAGCTGCTGCCAAAGGTCCGGCAGCTATAATCGGCCCAATACCCGGGATAGCTAAGGCACCTACACCGGCCAGCAAACCGGCAGTCCCACCTAGGACCCCACCCCAAGTGGTCCCTTCACTTAAATCGTCAAGCGCCATATCATCTCCTGATTCAAAATCACCGCCACCGCTTTGTTCATCCCTAGCCACGATGGAAATCTCGTCTTCTGTGAATCCTTTGTCCCTAAGAGACTTGACCGCTGATTCTGCTTGATTGCGGTCAGAAAATGTTCCTATGACTACACTCAAAGTAATCCCCCTTCTTGGAGACAAGTTGCGGCAGGTACCGGATGGGGACCGCACCGCAACTCAACAGGTGATATCTTTCCCAAGATAGGGTTCCCCTTTCCACAAATAGACATACACAATAGATATACTATTCCAGGTTTAGTTCTTTAAGATAATGCTCCTCATCTTCTATAGTACTTAAATCCACGATGATCAAATCGTGTCCGATTTTTTTAATCCCCTGAAAAGGGAGTACCAATATACGCCTGCGGAAAAACGTGCCGCGATTAGGCACAATTAAAGACCGAATCGTACCGGTTTCCGTATCGATCACTAAATCAGTTTCACTTATTACCCCAAGCCTTGCCCCTTCATCAAGCGATATGATTTCTTTTCCGGCCAACTCACTGAAGCGCACATTTGCTGCCTCCCTTAAGTGGTCTTTGGCAAAACAGAACGGATTTAGAAGTAACGGCCCCAAGAAATACTTATTTGCTGGGGAGCATTCCAAGCCCATTCCAGATGGCCATGATCGGATTTGCCCCAACGTATTTCCCAATAACCCTTATCCATCTTATGCTGCAATGCCAGATATGTATAATGCTGCTCAGGGCGCTTTTTGTAAACCGCTTCACACTGCCACACAGACTCTCCTGCATCTTGGGTGAATGTCAAGTTGGTGCGCCACCAGTCTTTGGTCACATCTCGACGGACCCCCAGGTTGATCTTTGGGTGGGGAGCCATCTTACCATAAACGCCCCAACTGCCGGCAGTCCCGCCTTTCCACTGCCCTCCCAACTGCAGTTGGAAAGGACGCCAATTGCCTTCCCAAAAAACTTTCGGCGTTTTATCACTGCCGATTATTTTGTATTCCGCACCGACACCATGGCTGAACTCATCAAAACGCCGTCTGTAGGTAATCTCCCCAATAGTGTAGTCTTTAGGATCAACTCGATATCCTAAAGATGACTTTGAAGAATCAGCTGACTCCCGAGACGGCCGGTGGTAATCAAGCTTGACTTTCCAGGCAGAGGCCCCGCGGGGTTGACTGCCGATCTGCAAACTCACTCCTTCATGGCCGGCTTTGGGGGAGTTTTCATCACCCGTTGCCAAGACAAAACCCGGTGCGGCCTTGTGCAAATCTATGACACAAAAACCACTGTTAAGAGAAATCTCGCCTCTGACCAAAGCTGTCAATCCTGTCAATTCTTGTTTGTAAGTCTTGCGAACATCCAGACCAGACAAATGAGCCACCTCACCGAGCAGCTGCACCCGCTTGGTCGCGTTCCACCGGGCAACCAAAGCATGGATTTCCCTTTCGGTTTTAGTAGCATAACTGCCGGATTTTGGATGGTGCCAGTGCCAATCACTGCTATGGGTGATGTAAAGATACCGATAGTCGCCCCAAACAACAGCCGGTTCTAAGGATAAATCCAATAACAGAAGGGAGCCATCATCACCAACATTTGCCACTTCACTCATCCAAAGACCCCGCATACCGACGTTCTTCAGACTGCCTTTAAATTCAAGACCAAAAAAATCTTCAGCACGGCGGGAGGCAGCCAACAATCTCAATGGGTCCAGAGTGCTCGCAAAGCCCATGTTAGTAAAGCCTCTAATCTCATAATTGGAAACTCCGCAAACTAATTCACCCTGTTCCAAGGACAGGGAAGCACTGCTGTCTCGCCTAACTTGAATCTCAAAATCCAAATCTATTGGAAGTTGGAAAGGATGCCCCCGCCATCCGAGGGTCTGCAATAAGACTGTTTCCCCTTCTTTTGTCATCCAAGTCGCTGTCGTTTCCGCAAAGCCTGTTTGCTCAGCTGCAGCCGGTGAAATCAAACTGTTTACAACAAACAATACAAAAATGGCAGCCCAAAGGGCTTTATTCATCTTTTCACCATTCCTTTCGGCCGGATGAAAAGACAAAAGCCCCTGTCTTTAGAAATAAAACACAAAGACATGGGGGCTATCTGGATTGGATGATGATATAATTATCTCACATTTACCGCTTTTCGGCAATGCTGTAGCCGTCTTTTTCTGATAATCCCGCCTGCCGGCGTATATTCTCTTTGTTTTTGTCTAGGTAAGCCTGGTAGATCGCATCAGCATCGAATCCTGCCTTGAGACACATACCCACATAAAAATGCAGGATGTCAACTAATTCCTCTTCAATTGCTGACATGTTTAAGGGTTGCGGGTTTTTCCACCACTTAAAATTTACCTCATCCAATAGCTCTGCTAATTCGGAGATTATAGCGAGAATTTCCCGTTGAATCCATGTCTCCATGTCCCCGTCCAATTGGCGCTGTTTCACCAGTTCCTCATCGAAAGCCTTTTGCAGTGCAAATATATGCTCGAGCTTGTCTTTGGTGCTTGTCAAAAGTATTCCTCCTAAGCGACACCTAAAAGCAAAGATTATATGTGCCCACTATACCCCGATCGCCAATTACTGTCAAATGTGGATATAACCTTTCCTAGAGGATAAGGAAGACTTTCGATATAATGGCCATGAGCTGGCAGGTGACCTTTTATTTATATCAGGAAAGGAGGCCACCATGTCACAAAACGTTGTAGTTATTCTATTAAGTCTAATGCTATTTATCTCAAACTTATTTGGTGGTTCGCCCACCATTATGCCGCCTCAAACTAACGATTCCGGTCAAGAACAAGCACATACTATATCTGGTCGTGTTCGCAGTGCGCCCATTACACTTTATGATGCTCCCAGCCGCAATGCCGCAAAAGTTGGCACAGGGCCTGCCAATACTTCTGTTGTTTTGCTGGCGGAAGACGGGGATTGGTATAAGATCCAGCTCCCTGACGGCACCACAGGTTGGGCATTGAAACTGTTGATTTCATCAGCTGGGACTCCGGGTATCTTAGCCAAAGAGGTTTATGGGTATTTTGTCCATAGCACAAATCTGCCTTCTTTGCCTTCCCTTCAGACCAATTTTCACAACATGACCGGAGTAACGCCTTGGTCATTTAGTCTAGATGCCGCAGGCAATCTACTGCAGCAAATGGATGCCGGCATTCTCGCCCGCACTTTGCAGTTTGCCGGGGAAAAGAAACTGGACACTTTGGCCCTCGTCAGCAACTACGATAAGCAAACTGAAAGTTTCAGCGGCGAACTGGCCCATACTTTGCTCAAAAACCCTGCAAATCGCCGTCAAGCGGTAGAAAGCATTTACCGCACTCTCAAAGATTGGGGGTTCAGCGGCGTAAATATCGATTTCGAGCACGTGTACCCAACAGATCGAGAGCATTATTCCCAGTTTTTGCGGGATCTGAAGTCACGTTTACAGCCTGCGGGGCTATTGGTAACTGTGGCCATTCCGGCGAAAACATTCGATGATCCTAAGGCCGCATGGTCTGGTGCATTTGATTACAAAGCGATCGGCCAAACAGTTGATCGAATGATGATCATGGCCTATGATCAGCACTACACAGGAGGGGCGCCGGGTCCTATAGCATCAATCGAATGGGTGGAACAAGTCCTCAAATTTGCTGTTTCCCAAGCCCCCAGAGAAAAAGTCGTCCTGGGAGTTGCCGGATATGGTTACAGCTGGCAAAATTCGGGAAGCGCCTATTCGGTCACTTACCAAAGAGCAGTTGAGCTGGCCGCGGAAGGCGGAGGTGTACAGTGGGATTCAACCCACCAAGCTCCGTTTGCTTATCATCAAGGCCGAGAGATGTGGTTTGAAAATGCTGCCAGTATCAGTCACAAGCTTGATTTAGTGAACAAATACGGTATTAAAGGTATTGCGCTGTGGCGCTTGGGACAAGAAGATCCCCAGGTGTGGTCTGTAGTTGGAACCAAGCTGTCTTCATAGTTTACAAAGCAAGAGCTACTGTTTTAATAAATGTCCAATAGGGACCAATAGAAAACCTTTTTGCCGAAGCCCTTCTATCATTTGTGGAAGGGCTTTAGCTGTATTGGGTTTGGGGTGCATAAGTACAATAGCGCCATTTTCGGCTTTATCAACTACCCGGCGAACCGTTGTCTCTACACTGGGCTCCTGCCAATCAATAGTATCGATGGTCCACATGATGGTGTGAAACCCCAAATTATTGGCGGTGGCCACGATTCTGCGATCCACTTCACCGTAAGGAGGTGCATAAAGCTGCACTGGGCTGCCGATTATTTCAGTAAGCAGCTTTTGGTTTTCCAATATGTGCATCGTCAATGCCCAATCCCCCAACTGCAGCGGGTGATCATGCTGCATACCGTGGTTGGCAATTTCGTGACCTGCCTCAGCCATTTCTCGCAGCACATCCGGATAAAGTTTGGCCCAGCGACCTGTAACGAAAAAGGTCACACGGACATTTTCCTTCTCAAAAATTCGCAGCATGTCCGGCAGCACCTCTTGGCCCCAGTCCACATTGACGGCAAAACTCATTAAAGGCTGTGCCGGATCCCCGCGATAGATAGCCTGGGGAGCGGACTCTCCCATCACCATTACATCAATCGTACTGCGCCAATAAGGTAAGGTAATTGCAAATACTAAAGACATAATCCACACACCAAATAGCGTGAACATACCTACACGGCGCCCAATTTGCCTGGCATCAAGGCATAAAAACCAAAACTTCCCCGAGTTTTTAGATCCACTCACCTGCTGCTTCCCTCCCCATCTGTGGAGGCACCTTTTTTAGGTTCAGGCTTTTGGGTGGAACGCTGTGTGCCGGAATGGCTTTCAATCATGTAATTATCTCGGTATATCAATTCCGATATGGGCACTATCTCATATCCTCTGCGCTTCAGTTCCGGCAGCAGCTGGCTGCAGGCGGCAGCAGTATGGGTCCCATTATTGTGCATCAGCACAATTTCACCGGGCCCCGCCTGGTCCAATATTCTGTCAAGTATGAAGCCGGCGCTGACATCCTTCCAATCCAACGAATCCACACTCCACTGGATAGTGTAATATCCCAGTTCTTCCGCTGTTTGAATTACCTTATTGCTGTACTCACCGAAAGGCGGGCGAAACAAAAAAGAATCTTGACCTGTTATGGCTTTAATATTGTCGTGGTTGCGTTGAAGTTCCTGACGAATCCCTTCAGGGGCCAGACTGTTTAGATGGGGGTGTGAATAAGTGTGATTGCCGATTTCATGGCCTGATTCCACGATCTTTTTCACATATTCAGGATACTTCTCTACCCAATAACCTCCCAAAAAAAACGTGGTCCGGACATCATTTTCCCTAAGAATCCTTAAAAGCTCGTCTGTGTAATCTGCGCCCCACATTGCATCAAACGATATCGACATTTTTTGGGTGGGAACATCAACGCGGTAAATAGGCACCAAGCGAGTAGATACCATAGTAGATACTGTGTGGATAGCTTGTTCTGAAAGCCAGTGAACGATAGTGAAGGCGATAAATGCAAGAACGATTAACAAGGCTTTGCTGAGTTTACTTCTGATACTAAACACTCGCACTCCAATCCCCCCTTGGCTCAGGAATTTGGGTCTTTACTCTAAACAGTTTATGCAAGTGTTTGGTAAGATAGAAGAAACCGTTAAGGGCAAAGCCACTGGGAAATTGCCTGCAGCGTGTTTTCTGCTGACGATGCAATCACCTTGCAGGAGGGAATAGATTTTAGGAAGGTTTTCCCATAAGATTTGGTCAAAATGCGGTTATCACATACTACAACTACACCTTGATCGGTGGAGCGCCGGATCAAACGTCCAAAACCCTGTTTAAACCTAATCACAGCCTGCGGCAGCATATAATTGACAAAACCATTTTCACCTTGTTGCTCCAAGCCGCTTGCCCGTGCAGCGGTTACCGGTTCCGTAGGCACCGGAAAAGGCAGCTTAGTTAAAATCACACAGGAAAGGGGTTCACCCGGGACATCGACGCCTTCCCAAAAGCTGCTGGTGCCAAACAAAACTGAATGGGTGTCAGAGCGGAAGGAGTTTAAAAGACGGCCGCGAGGAGCTGTTCCTTGGCAAAGCGCTTCAATGTTTGCTTGGGCCAGCGGGACTCGGCAGTATCTGTAAACAGCATTAAGCTGACTGTAGGACGTAAACAGTACAAAGGCTCGCCCTTTGGACATTAGGAGCACATCCAGTACATACTGAGCCAGCTCCCGGCCGTGCCGCCCTTTTTGTGGAGCCGTAAGGTCTTGGGGAACGCAAAGCAGTACCTGCTCTTGATAGTAAAAGGGGGAACTGACAACAGCGCAAATTGGCGGCTCGATTAAACAATGCTCTTGGTTCATGTCGCCTTCCAGGTTAAGACCGAGCCTTTTTATTATATGATCGAACCCTTGATCTACGGCTAAAGTGGCAGAAGTAAACACTGCACCTTTGAGATGCTGATACACATCATTTCTCAAATGCTCTGCCACCTCTATAGGTGCCGCAATTAAACTGGGTTCCTTTTGTCGGGGACTCAATTCAGCCCAAGATACAAAATTGGATTCCGGTCGGGATGTAAAATAAGCTAAGTTTGTGCCAATCTCTTTAAGGCGTCCGCAAACAGCAGCCAATTCTGCACCTGCAGTCTCCCGATTCTGATCATGTCCATCATCAAATCTCTCTTTAAAATCCAATACGGTAGAGGTGAAATCACGCCAAACCTTACTCATAAGGTCGACTTCCTGCCCCATCAATTCCCTCAACATGGGCGCCTTTGGGGCCGGGCTTAAGACAAGCAATCTATTTCCTTGTGGGTTTGCTTCGATGAGTTCTGTGAGTTTCCCAAAAAATTTGCGGCAAACGGCTTCCGCCTCCAGCAACCGCGGTATTACATTTTCATCCAGCTCTTTTTTCAAATAGGCTGGGTCCTTGTATTTACCTGCACTACCGCTGCTTGCAGGTTCTGCCAGTAGAAAATAGATGTGGGCCAGCAAGCCTGTTTCTTTATCGCCTCTTCTATGATACAGACGGCGAAGCAGCCGAGCTACCCCGCGGCGGCTGAGTCTGCGACCGAAGTAATTGGTTGCGGTGGCTTCAACATGATGGGCCTCATCCCAAATCACATACCGATAAGGAGGCAGCACTGACCAGTTGGTGTCAAAACCCAGGATCCGACGCAAAGATAAATCTGCAAAAAGTAAGTGATGATTAGTTATAATAATATCCGCTTCCACCGCCTGCCGGCGATCTCGAAAATAAAAACAGCGATCAAAATAGGAACAATTTCCCCGCAAACAGGCATCACTTTCTGAGCAGATCTCCTGCCAGAACTCATCACTTACGGAAAATCCCAACTCTCCTCGGGAACCTCCCTGATTGCGCTTCACCCATTCCAGCACAAGCCCCAATTCGTCCAAGTTGCCGTCCCACAAGCTTTGTTGGTAATGATTCAGATTATACAAGCGGTTGAGACAAACATAATTCGCCCAACCTTTCAGCAAAGCGGCCTGAAAAGGAAAATCTAAAACTTTGTTGAGGAATGGTATATCCTTTTTGATGAGCTGTTCTTGTAGGGTAATTGTATTGGTGGAAACAACCACTTTTTCCTTGTGTTGAACAGACCAAAAAATAGCAGGGATCAGATAAGCTAAAGATTTGCCGGTGCCTGTCCCCGCCTCTACCAGCCCCACTTTGCCCTCCCAAAGGGCCTTTGCCACTATTTCAGCCATTTCCAATTGGCCGGGGCGATGCTCATAATCGATCAACTGTTTGGCAACAGCACCGTTGGGCCCCAGAATGTCCCGTATTTGATTGAGCATATCCGGCAGTCCACCGGCAGGAGCAAAACCCATAGAAAAAGCCCCCATCTATCAGCTTCTCTATGATTATTCGCCTTTTACGCCCTGATTACCTTCGTGCCTCATGGATCCGGTCGACCCCAGCGATCAATCGCCTTTAGAGGAGCAAACTTTGCTATTATGTGGGATAATGAGCTTTTTTCTGCCACAACATGTACAGCTGCAATGCCGCCTAAAACACAAAGCCGCCCCGGCAATGTAAATCCAGAAGCCATTGCCAGACCCAAAACTGCGCCCAGTCCGTTGGAACCTGTATCTCCCATCATCACTTGACCGTTAAGATCATAGTACAGGTAACCGACTAATGCCCCAATGAATGGCAGTAATATTTTCAAAGAGTCTCCACTGCCCCAAAAGAGCACAGTTAGACTGCCGATGAGAAACCCTTTACCGGCTCGGCCTGGACGTACGTCCAGCAAATTGATTAAATTGGCACCACCGGCGATGAGCAGGCCGTTAACAATCAATGTCCCCAAATAGATATACCACAATGGCAGTCTGTGACTAAAGCAAAAACTCAGACCGAAACCAAAAACACCCCCCAGCATTGCCTTCAGCGAACCGGTAGTCCAGCGGCCTTGTTTAAATGCACGAAAATGACCTATAAGACCGGAATCGCGGCGGGAACCTAAAAAATCGTCCAGCTGCCCCAACATAGCAAACCCCAATCCTGCCGCTGTGACAATCAGTCTCAGCACGATTGGGGTTGGACTGAAAAGAACGATTAGACTTCCGATCCATAAAAGCAAAAACCCTCCGCTTGAAGCTACCATCGCTCCCTGATAATTCTTGCAGACAGCCCCACTTTTCCTTAAAAGTCCAATAAAACCTGGCATTAATATATAAGTTGCCATACCTGCTGTCGTGGTCAAAAGAAAAAGGGCTGCTGTTTTCCGCATTTCTTACAACCACCGCCAGTGTTTAACTACAGCCCACAAAACATGGCTAAACTGCCTGCCCCTGTGGATTATTCCCGGCCAATTACGGGTAGTACGCCGATGCTGCATTGAAACGGGCACTTCCATCAATGTGTGCCCCAGGCGGTGAATTCCCATGCTCATCACTGTTTCTACCCCGAATCCCCCATCAAATCCACCCAACTCTTTCCACACTTCTTTTTTTAACGCCCGCTGCCCTGAAAGAGGTTGTGCCAAAGCCTTACCTCCGCTGCGCCTAATAGCCCATCTGGACAGACCCTGCACCAACCCAAAACCACCGACACCTTCTAAAGGCAAAACAGCGACAGTCGCATCGGTCTCCTTTTTTAAAATCGGCTCTAAAAGAGCCCCGGCCAAACCCGCGCTTTCCCCTAGATCGGCATCCAAGAGCAGTAAAATGTCACCTTTGGAGATAGCACACCCCACCTGCAGAGCCCGGCCCTTACCGCAATTTTCTACCAAGCGAACGACAACAACCCCCATCGCTTGAGCAATATCCGCCGTGTTATCTGCAGAACCGTCATCCACAACAATGATCTCTTGGATGCCGTCAATGTTTTGCAGGGCTTTAAGCGTGGCACGAATAGTTTTGGCTTCATTGTATGCCGGGACGACAGCTGAGATGAGCATGTCTAGTTATCACTTCCGCCCTCAGAAATTCCTCCAACTTGAGACGAAAGGTGCTTTTTCACATCATTCACGTCGTAATGCAAAGCTAAATCAGGTAACAGGCCTAAAGCACCTTTGCCCATGCCGTAATATCCTGCACTTCTTGAGAAAAGACCTCTGACCAACCCTATTCGGCCTGTTGCACTGTGAATGTGATCTACAATTAGAATGTGTGTTTCCGCCATTTCTTTTGCGAAGCTTTCCAATTCTCCATCACCCACCACTCCCACCGCCACTCCGGCGGCAACTGCTTCTTTTAACAACCGGGTTTCCCAAGGGATCATGGCATCATCTGTGCTTTTGACTAATAGTATTACATCTACCAATCCCAAAGGGGAGGGACGCGTGGGCTTAGGTTCTCCAAGCAGGCGCGGTTGTTCGGATAGGTCAGAAGAGCCGAAAGGCAGCCAATCAGCTGCAGACAACCAGTGATTGCCATCGCCATTATTTGCACTTTCCGGATGGGAAAACGTAATCTTATTAGGCAGCAGTTCGGTGAGTACAGTACTGTAGACCACCTCGGCACCGGCTCTGGCCAGCAGCTCACCCAACATAGGCCCTTCTTTTTCAAGCCAAGCTTCATTGCCATATACTAAGGTCACTGTCTGATCCTTTAATGCTCCATCGATCAGTGGGCTCTCTAAGGCCTGCAGCATCAGTTCCTGCTGGTTTAACGTGTTGTTGAGGGCGGTAATTTCATCTTCCAGCATATGGCGTTCGGCTTGAAGACCATCAAAGCGTCGTTCCAATCCTGCGATGAGTTTTTCTTGGCTTTCCACCAACCGACCTTCGTCAAGCAGGCTTGCTCCTATTAACATGCCCATACCTAAAGCCAAAAACACAGCCACTAAAGAAGCGACATGGTAGCGTATATCGATAATCATGATGCATCCCACTCCCTTAGGTGATTGTTTTGCATCCTTACCATCCCCAAGCCAGTCGTATTTGTAAAAGCAGCAAACGCACAACCTGTCGCACCGGTGATGATAAAACAGTCAACAAGACTATGGGAATCGTTGCAGCTATCAACACTTGAGCTAGATGCGCATGGTTTGGTTTTACCCTATACAATTGGCTTACACCTCTTGCATCTACCAGCAGTGACCCGATTTTAAGCCTTACTAAAAAGGTCGAAGCCATACCAGGCCTGCCTTTTTCTAAAAAATCTATCATATTGGAGTGGGTGCCCACTGCCACAATGAGGCGGGCTCCATTTTCATAACTCATCAATAGTGCAACATCCTCACTAGTCCCTGGGGCAGCCACCGTTTTAGCTTCCAGTCCCAGTGCTTCGATGCGCCCAAGGCCCGGTGCCTTGCCATCAACATAGGCATGCACCACGATTTCTGCACCACACCTTAAAGTCGCATCAGATACGCTGTCCATATCGCCTACAATCAGATCCGGGCACTGCCCTATTTCCACTAAAGCATCGGCACCACCATCAACACCGACTAAAACCGGCCGCATTTCCCTGATATAGGAGCGCAATGCAAACAAATCAGGCCGATAATTGTGTCCTCTTACCACAACAACTACGTGTTTCCCCTGTATCTGAGTGACCAAAGGAGGAAACTCGACTCCTCCCAAAACAAAGCTTTTCTCTTTTTGGGCAAACGCCAAAGTATTATCTATGAACTCAGCGGCAAGAGGGATCAAATTAGCTTCAGCTTTGGCCATTTGGGTTTTAACCATTGCCTCCGTAAGAACGATGCCCTGTGCAATTGGGTTTCCTTTTGCGTCTTCTACCTGCTCATCAATAATCCGAATTAACTGTCCCTCAATGCATCCGTCCATGACTTCTTCTCCTGCTTGATCCAGCAAAATGATGCCGTGTTGGACCAGCAACCTGGGCCCCAGATTGGGGTATCGTCCAGAGCAGAAGGATTTGGCATTGATCACGGCCGTCACTTTCGCAGCTAACAATGATTCTGCAGCAACCTCATCCAGATCAATATGATCAATGACGGCTATGTCACCCGGCCGCAGCCTCTTGGCCAATTCTTTGGTTTTTTTGTCGACCCGAGCAATTCCTTGAATCCTCATCAGATGTACACCTACCACAACAGCCCTCAACACCTAGGCTTTCCCGAAGAATCCCATAAAAAAACGGGAGAAAAACTCTCCCGCAACTAGTATTGCTTATTTAGCCTGCTCCTATACTAAATCAATGGCATCCCTTCCGCGCGCAGCTGCAGTCGAATTTCATCGGCGATTTTGGCAACAAAAGAAGAATTGCTGGGCCTACCCCGTTCAGGATCAACGGAATATCCAAAGGCTTTATGCAGCACATCAACATCTCCTCTGGACCAGGCGGCTTCAATCGCATAGCGCATAGAACGCTCCACTTTTGCAGCAGTAGATTGGTGAGTGTTGGCAATAGTGGGGTACAGTACCTTAGTCACCAATCCCAGCAGCTCAACATCATAAACAACCATGGCAATAGCATCTTTTAGATAGCGATATCCTTTGTAATGGGCCGGTATGCCAAGCTCGGTAATGCGATCTCCAATCAGGCTTTCGACTGCCGCATCGTCCAAGGCTAACCTGATCAAATCATCCATATCATCGGTTTCAGCCGCCGTTTTGCCCTTTTCTCCGGTTTTAGACAAAGACTCTGTATCCAATAAAGCTTCTATTTGCTCAATGAAAACGGCCCACTGAAAAGGTTTAATTACAAAACCATCAGCACCATGTCGAACGGCTTGTTTTGGGAATTCTTCTCCATTAAAGGCTGTCACTAACAAAAACTTTGTTTTAATTCCTTTTTCCCGGGCTTCTTCCATAACGGCAAACCCGTCTAAATGGGGCAATATCAGACCTAATATTACCAAATCAGGCTCTAGACGTTCCATTTCCAAAAGAGCCGTGCGACCATCGTGCACGCTCCCAAGATAGGCCAGGTTTGGCTGAGCTTCGATTTTTTGCTGAAGCCACCCGCAAAACCGGCGATTGCCGTCCGCGATGAGCACGTTTTTAACCGTTGTTGTCAAGGTTATCACCCCAAATGTGCCGGTTGTTCTCTACCTGTGCTTTTTTATTCGCCGTTGATCGACAGGCTTCCTCCTATCTTCCCCCTATGGATTCCAAGACTTAGGCTGCCTTCAGGGATAGATCACTTCTGCTTCTTGCTTCATCCCACAATCCTGCTTCCTGGAGCATCCATTCTGAGAAGATACCAAAACCGCGCTCAGGATCATTCACAAATACATGGGTGACTGCCCCTACCAATGAGCCGTTTTGTAAAATAGGGCTGCCGCTCATGCCCTGAATAATCCCACCGGTGCGTGCCAACAGGCGTTCATCAACAACTCTAAGTACGATCCCTTTATCATCGGGTTTGCTTTGCGATGTAACTTTGATGATCTCAACTTGAAAAGCCTGCACATGCTCACCATCGAGTACTGTGAGGATTTCAGCAGGACCGACTTTAACCTCGCTTGCCAATGCTACGGGTACCTCATCATCCCAAAAAGAGGGCGGTAAAGGGGCTGACAGTTTTCCGAATACGCCGAACTTCGTATTTTTCTCGATAGTACCGATGGTGTCTTTTTCGCTGCGGAAGACTCCTTTCTTCTCCCCGGGATTGCCTCGAGAACCCTTGAAGACCTCACTTATTTGGGCCCGGACGATGCGGCCATCTTCTATGGGCAGTGATCCTGTGAGACTTGTTGTAATAATGTGGCCCAATGCCCCGTACTTCCCCGATGCACCGTGATGAAATGTCAGCGTTCCCACACCGGCCGTGGGTTCTTCCAAAATAATACCCAGCATATACCTGGGTCCCTGTTCATTAGCATTGGCCTGTGCCAGCACAGGATTTAACTGTACTTGAAAGCGGTTTGGCCCCCTTTTGATGGTTATTGTGACATTCTTTTGTGCCCTGCCCAGTGAATCAACTAAGGCAGCGACCTGGGCAACATTACGGATAGGTTGTCCTGCAACCATTTCCAGAACATCCCCAGGCTGTATACCGGCATCCCTTGCAGGGTGGCATTCGATTCCATTAACATCAATGACCGGTAAAATGCGGCTGACAATCAGTCCATGGGCACTTAAAAGCACACCTATGGCCTGTCCTCCGGGACGGACGTACAGTTTCGGCACAACGTCTACAACCATTTGCTTCAGAGGGATTACATCTAAAAACCGCAGTTCTAAGTCCACCTTGCCCAAATTTATTGGTTTGAGTGTCAAACCTTTCTCCGTGGGAACCAACAGCCCCACATCTCCTTTAGGCTCCCTAACAGTAAAAAGAGGCAGCACCTGCAAGGATCTTTCCTGCCCAGTGAAAAGACGCATATGCACCGGTACATTCAACACCGCTGCACATAAGAACATACCTAAACAAAGCATCATCAACATCAGGAAAGCCTTGAAAGTCCGTTTTTTGTGATCACCCACCGACTTACCACTCCTCATCAACAATGGGAAGAGTCACTAATGTTGGTCAATAAAAAAAGGGCCTAGGCAGCGCCTGACCCTTATGATTCCCGTGATTCGGAGCCCGTATGTTAGAAGTTACTTCGTTCATTGAGTAATTGCCGGGCGTGCTGGCGACTAACTTCAGAAGCACCATCTCCAGCCAACATCCTTGCCAATTCAAAAACCCTGGATTCGGAGGAGAGAAATTCCACACTTACCTCAGTGGATTCACCCTCTACTTCCTTAGAAATAGCCAAGTGATGGTTTGCCACACCTGCTACTTGGGGCAGGTGGGTAACACACAAAACCTGACGCCCCGCGGCCAATGTCGCCAATTTTGCACCAATAGCCCGAGCCGTCTTACCTCCGATGCCCGCGTCAATTTCATCGAAAATGAGGGTAGGTACGCCCACAGCTCCGGCCATCACAGTTTTTAACGCCAGCATTAACCGACTTGCCTCACCGCCAGAGGCAACTCTGGCAAGCGGTTTGACACCTTCACCGGGATTGGCGGAAAATAAAAACTCCACATGATCAACACCTCTGTTTGTAGCCCGAACAGTTTGATCATCTCCGGCGGGATATGCAATTCCTTTAGGATCACTTATTTGCGAGACTTTTACTTCAAACCGGGCATGACCCAAATTCAGATCCGGCAGCTCGGTCATGATCTTTTCTTGCAATTTCTTTGCAACAGCTTGTCTCTCCAAAGAAAGCTTAAAAGCTTTCTTGCTTAAATTAGCTTTAGCGTGTGTGATTTTTTCTTCCAGTCGCTCCATGGTAACTTCACTGTTGAGCAGTTTTTCCAGCTCATCGCTAATTTCGTCAGAGTATGCCAAAATTGCCTCAGTCGATTCGCCATATTTGCGCTCCAACCTGCTGATCAACCCCAGCCGGCCTTCGACTGCATCCAGACGACCTGGTTCAACATCAAGGCTTTCCTCATATTCCCTCAACTGCCAGACGGCTTCTTCCACATTAGCAGCGGCAGCATTGATCAGGGCTAATATTTCCCCAAGGTGACTGTCGTGCTGGACTAAGGGTTCCACCGCTTGGCCGGCCTTACCCAATCCGTCCAATGCCCCATGGGTTTCAACTTCGTGCCCGTAAAGCGCTCGGTAAGCTTTTAAAACACCTTCTTTGAGTTTTTCGCCGTGGCGGAGGAGTTCTCTTTCCCGAACCAACTCAATTTCTTCGCCTGAAGTGAGTGCGGCAGCCGCGATTTCATCTATTTGAAATTGCAGCAGATCGATACGGCGCAGACGATCTTGTTCACTTACCTGCAGATGCTCCAGTTCCCTTTCGAGTTCAAGGACCTTTCTGTAAGCAGCGGCCACTTCTGCCCTAAGGGCAAAAAGCGGCATACCACCCATGGCATCCACCATCTCCAAATACTGCCTGGGATCATACACAGCTTGATGTTCTTGCTGCCCATGGATCTCAATCAAAAATTCACCAATCTGTCGCAGGGCACCTACGGTGGCTATGCGACCGTTCACCCAACATTTATTGCGACCTGATCGGTGAATTTCCCGAGCTAAAATCAATTCTTCTCGATCATCATCTGTGGAAAATCCCAGTTCCTGCAGCAGCTTAAGCAGCTTTTCATTTTCCGAGATCACAAAAGTCGCCGCTATCCACGCTGCTTCAGCACCGGTTTGAATTACCTCGGCATATGCTCTGCTCCCCATCAGCATACTGATGGCGTCCAACACAATAGATTTGCCTGCCCCTGTCTCCCCGGTAAGCACCGTCATACCCTGCTCAAATTCGAGATCCAAATCCGTAATCAGCGCAAAATTCCTTATCTGAAGCTGGCGCAGCAAATCTGACCCCCCTTGTGCCATACCCAAATTCACTATCAGTTTTGGCGCAGTTTCCTGAATTCATCTAAAACTCCACCAACCGAGACAGATGGAGGTTTATCACGATCATCCCGTACAATTACTAAAATCGTATCATCTCCGGCAACTGTAGCTAAAATGTCCGGCCAGTTCAAATCATCGATAGATGCTGCCACAGCATTTGCAGTACCGGAAAGAGTTTTTAGTATGATCATGTTTTGGCTGTAATCGATCTCCACTACATAATCGTGGAAACTGCGGCGTGCACGCCTCATCACATCGCCGACTGTAGGTTCAAACGGAACACCATAGCGATAATGTCCTTCACCGGTGGGTACCTTGACCAATCTCAACTCTTTCACATCTCGACTGACGGTGGCCTGTGTAACGTCCACATCTCGTTCTCGAAGCAGTTTTGCTAACTCTTCCTGGGTTTCTACTACATTATCCCTAATGATCTCTAAAATCAGTGCCTGTCGTTTGGTTTTCATAGTCCAAAGCCTTGCAAACCCGCCTCATTCAAGCTGGGTTTGCCGCACACACCCCCTAGCAATCTCGAGAGATATATCAGTACATGACGCCGGAAATCCGCGTCCTAAACTTTTCCCGGGGGATGCAAAGACGGGTAATCCAAGCGATTGCGTAATACCTCATAAAAACTGCGTTCTCCCAATTTGATAAAATGTGCACACCGCTTTGCTCTTTGCACCACTATAGATTCCGCTGATTTAAGCTCTGCACCGGGTCGGCCATCGGCGGTTAATAATACATCGGCTTTTCGATCATCGATTATTCTGATCCGCAGTTCGTCTTCAGGTGGGACTAAAATGGAACGAGTGGCAAGACTGTGGGGGCAAATCGGTGTGATCAAGATTGTCTGCAAACGTGGGTGAACAATGGGGCCACCGGCAGAAAGCGAATATGCCGTTGAACCTGTAGGTGTGGAAACAATTAAACCATCGGCCAAGAAATCGCCGGCAGCTACACCCTCTATATCAATGGCCACATGAACCATGCGGGCAAATGCCGCTCGGGTGATTACTATATCATTGACGGCAAAAAACCGCTGTTTTTCCTTACCATCCTCCACCGCCGCTTCCAAAAGCATCCGTTTTTCAATGGTAAAATCCCCATGTAAAAGCTTTATCACCGCAGACTCAAGATCCTTTGGTTCTACTTCCGTCAGAAACCCCAAATGTCCTAGGTTTACTCCAAGCAGCGGCACCCCATATGGTGCAAGGAACCCCGCTCCGTGCAGGATAGTGCCATCACCACCTAAAACGATAACGGCTCCTACATTCTGCGGTTTTTCAGCAACTACTGTAGAATTGTCCTTTGCCCAGCCCAATGCCTGACAAACTTTTGGTGTAACCCAACTTTTAACACCGCGTTCTGTAAGATATGCTTTTGTCGTGTGGGCGAGCTCTATTGCCTTGGGTTTTCCAAGATGGGGAAAGATACCGATCTGTCTCAAAGTCTTCGCCTCCACCGATCATGCATTCTCCTTTGACAGGGGAATTCCTGCCAAGGCTAGCTATCACCGCGAAGCATTAAATGGGCCGCTTCCACAGTTTCACGAGCGAGCTTGCGGTAATCAGCACAAACAGAGGAAATGCCCTTTTGCCATAATGCCAAAAACTCAATATTGCCCTTAGGCCCTGTGATGGGGGAATGGGTTAAGCTCAACAGACCCATACCATCTTTCTCTGCCGATTGAAGAAGCTGTATGATTACTTCAACATGAACATCTGCGTCTTTTACTACACCTCTTTTACCGATCTGCTTCCTTCCCGCTTCAAACTGGGGTTTGATTAAGGCAATAATTTGGCCTTCCCTGATCAGCAAATTGGAAACAGCCGGTAAAACTTTCCCCAAAGAAATAAACGAGACATCTATTACGGCCAAATCCATGGGGTTGGGCAAGTCTTTAGGCAGCACATGCCTAATGTTAGTCCTTTCCATCACAACAACCCGTTCATCTTGCCGCAAGCGCCAGGCTAACTGCCCATAACCTACATCAACAGCAACCACGCGTTTTGCACCATTTTGCAGCAAGCAGTCGGTAAATCCACCTGTAGAGGCACCGACATCCAAGACTTCCTTGCCTAAAACCTGTACCGGAAAAATTTCTAAAGCCTTGGCGAGTTTCAAGCCCCCGCGACTCACATATGGTATGGGTGCGCCCCGCAGTTGAATTTCCGCATCACTGTGGATTGCTGTACCGGATTTATCCACACGTTGCCCATTCACGAAAACAATACCGGACATGATGAGACTTTGGGCTTTGTTGCGGCTTTCTGCTATCCCCTTTTTCACAAGCATCAGGTCTAATCTCATTTTCATGAAATAACTACTTTCTTTTCTTGGCTGATAAAAGCACTGATCTGCCTAATTAGCTGTTTTGTGTCAAGGCCAAGTTTTTCCAGTAGGAGCTCATTGGTCCCGTGTTCAGCAAATTCATCTGGGATGCCAAACCGTCTGATACTCACCTTATCCAGCAGGCCTTCGGCTTCCAGCAGTTCCTGGATAGCTGATCCAAATCCGCCGGCAAGTGCATTTTCTTCTAAAGTAACTAAATTTTTTGATGCTGCGGCCGCTTTTAGAATTGTGAACGCGTCTAAGGGCTTGATCCAGCGGGCATTGATGACTCCTATACTCAATCCCTGCTTGCTTAAGAAACCAGCCACTTCCAAAGCTGCTGCAACCATCGAGCCTGCCGCGACAATGGTCAAGTCGCTGCCTTGACAAATAACCTCTGCTTTTCCGTATTCCACCGGCACATCGGCTTTCAAGCCCAGCTGATCGAGCAGCTTGTCGTGCACTTCCCCCCTGGGATAACGCAAGGCAACACAAGTATTTAACTCAAAAGCTAAATTAAGCATCTGTTTTAGCTCACGGGAATCCTTCGGAGCCATAATACAAAGATTGGGGACTGCCCTTAAAAAACTGACGTCAAATACACCGTGGTGTGTCGGTCCGTCTTCACCTACAAGTCCGGCCCTGTCTATGGCAAGCACCACAGGCAAGTTCGGCAAACAAACATCATGAATAACTTGATCATATGCACGCTGTAAGAAAGATGAATAAATCGCTACTACCGGTTTTAGACCGCCGGCTGCCAGACCGCCGGCCAAAGTAACTGCATGCTGCTCGGCAATACCCACATCAAAAAACCGTTCGGGGAATGCTTCTTTAAACTTACCAAGCCCGGTACCATCGGGCATAGCCGCTGTAATGGCTGTAATCTTATCATCCTCTTTGGCAAGTTTAGTTAGAGCCTCCCCAAATACGCTGCTGTAGGTAGGGGCAGTTGCCCGGCTTCCATTGGCCTGTACCGCAGGAGGAGCCCCATGGTAAAGAACAGGGTTTCGCTCAGAAGCCTCATGGCCCTTTCCTTTTTGGGTAATCACGTGGACCAACACAGGTCCTTTCCTCCGCAAAGCTTCTTTAAGCACTTTCTGCAGCATGTCTACATCATGGCCATCTACCGGCCCAATATAAGTAAATCCCAGCTCCTCAAACAACACACCGGGTACCACTAGCTGTCTAACCAATCGTTTAGCCCGATCAGTGGCCCTGATCATCGAATCCCCGATCGCGGGTATGCGGCGTAAAATCTGTTCGATTTCTTCTTTAGTGCGGCTCAATGTGGGGTCCATGCGCAGTCTAGTTAGATATTCCGACAATGCCCCCACGTTGGGGGCAATGGACATCTCATTGTCGTTAAGGACGACGGTTAGCCTGGTGCCCATATGTCCTGCATGGTTCAAAGCTTCAAAACTCATACCGGCTGTCAAGGCACCATCTCCCACAACAGCTACAACGCTGTAATCCTCCTGCTTATAATCCCGTGCCAGCGCATAGCCAAGGGCAGCCGAGATGGCAGTACTGCTGTGGCCCACTGTAAATGCATCATAAACACTTTCATGGCGGGCGGGAAAACCGCTGATTCCTTTATGCTGCCTCAATGTGTGGAATTGATCTTTGCGACCGGTAAGCAGCTTGTGGGCATAAGCTTGATGCCCAACATCCCAAACAAGCTTGTCCGCAGGGGCATTTAAAAGGGAATGCAGTGCCACAGTCAGTTCCACA
This sequence comes from Bacillota bacterium, assembly GCA_012519025.1. Taxonomy (GTDB): domain Bacteria; phylum Bacillota; class Limnochordia; order DTU087; family DTU087; genus JAAZMF01. Next base: position 5,146 of record JAAYQZ010000060.1, on the reverse strand, counting down.
ACACCGAGGCTTGACGCGAGGTGCCCTCCTGTTTTCTCCACAACCTGAATGATACGCTCTCTTAAGTCTCGGCATAAACGCACCAGTTCCGGCTGAGTCAGTTCATGTAATTGTTTCGGATCATTGATTGTATCAAGTAATGTCACTTCATAAATCTCCTCTGTGCCGCTTTTTTCCCTTGAACCCGTCTACCCACTGTATTTCCAAAATTGGTGATTCGCAATCCTGTCAGCGCCTCCCAGGCATAGATTATCCTTCCCACCGCATGCACAATATCACCGGCTTTAGCAATTGCTACATTTTTTCCCAAAGCCTTGCCTCCAACTGCAGCTGCGGCCGCCAAAGAGATCAGCAATGTCCCAACAAGTCCTTGGTTCCAATAATGAAAATTCCGCAGCAGGGCAAAAGCAATGCCGGTACCTACAGCCCCACTCAAAGTACCGGCGATATCACCGATCATATCGTTGCAGAATGTGGCAACTGAAGGAGCATTGCGAACAATCCAAATAGCTTCCTTCGCTCCTGCCACCCTGTCAGAGGCCATTGCATGAAAGGGCACTTCATTGGCCGCAGTCGCGGCCACACCCACTATATCAAAAATAATCCCCGAAAAAATTATAGCAGCGAGTACACCAAAAGCGGGGACAACAGGCAGTGCGTCCAGAAGATGAGTGCTGGTGTAGCTGGATATTAAAGAAATGAGGAATGTTCCCAAAGCCACCCCGAAAAACCGCCTAAGATCCGTTCCCAAAAATAACCACCTCATGAAGGATCAAAAGGCTTGGATGCTCCAAGCCGCAAATGCAAAACAAATTAGTAGATGGCCGCAAAATGAGTAAACATTATGGCTTCAGGTCCAGCAGGTTTTCCCAACGGCCCTCCGGACTGTTGCCGGTCCGGCGATTTCTCCTTTACGACCGCTTCACCCTGTCGCCAAAGGTGAGGCTGGATTACCACTTAGTCCATACTGCAATCCCCACTTTGCGTCCTATGGAACAGCCTAGGAGATTTCCTCAACGACCTGCCCCATTTTCTAGCCTCTTTAGCAGGATAAATTTCAGGCAGCATCGGGTCCTTCCTCTTGGCCTTCGAGTCAGGACTTGAACCTACCATCCCAATTACCCCACGCAAGGCAGGCTACACTGCACCCAACGCTAGATTCACGCATCACATGCAGGTTACACCCCAAGCCGCAGCATTACCTAAGTAGGTATCCTTCTGCGGACTTGGGTCTCCACGGCGGCAGGGTCCACGCCTGCATGCCTTTGCAGATCGCCCCACTGCCTTAACCCTCAGCAACAGCCCCCAACTGGGCGTCAGCGGCCACCACCAAGAACTTCATCGATGTGCCATTAACGGATTTTTAGGCCCGTCTTGGAAAATGGGCGTATCGACTAGGATACTGCGCCACCTACTATAATTATCATGATTATAACATAAGCACATCCTTGTCACAAGATATAAAAATCTCGTCTTTCCAAGGCAGCCTAGTGGGAATTAATTGCCTGATGAATTTTAGCTGCCAGAGCATCTGCCGCTAATTCCAGCCCGGCCACACCGGTCTTTATAGCTGTTTTGGCCACGGCTAAAGCAACAGCAGGTACAACTCTTTTATCAAAAGGCTTCGGAATAATATAATCTTCCGAAAGCTCCTTGGAGCTGATGAGCCCGGCGATGGCCTGAGCCGCGGCGATTTTCATCTCGTCATTGATGATTTTCGCCCGCACGTCCAATGCACCCCTAAATATACCCGGAAATCCCAAAACATTATTCACTTGATTAGGATAATCGGATCTTCCTGATGCTGCCACTTTTGCACCGGCACTTTTGGCGGTTTCAAAGGGGATTTCCGGTTCGGGGTTGGCAAGAGCGAACACGATTGGTGTTGGACCCATGCGATGAACCATATCTTTGCTTAGAACATCAGCCGTTGATAGGCCGACAAAGACGTCATAATCGTCGATGATCTCACCGAGTCGACCTCGGCGACCGTGGGGATTTGTCAAAACAGCAATTTCTGCTTGGATAGGGTTTAGACCCGGCATACCGGGATAAAGCAAACCATCTTTGCCGCAAGCACCTATATGCTCTACTCCATATAAATGCAGTAAACGAACTACACTGGAACCGGCGGCACCGATACCGTTGACCAACACCCTCAATTTGCGAAGTTCTTTGCCAACCACACGACCGGCATTAATCAAACCCGCCAGAGTCACAACAGCGGTACCGTGTTGATCATCGTGGAAAATGAGCATTTCCGTTTCATTTTGCAGACGTTCCTCTATCTGGAAACATCGAGGGGCGCCAATGTCCTCTAAGTTAATTCCGGAAAAAGATGGTGCTAACTGCTTTATAGTTTCCACAATCACATCAACATCTTGTGATCTAAGGCAAATCGGCACTGCATCAACACCGGCAAACATCTTAAACAAAACAGACTTACCTTCCATCACAGGCAAGGCCGCATCAGCACCGATATTTCCCAGGCCCAAAACAGCCGAACCGTCGGAAACAACTGCAATCATATTGCCTTTGTTGGTGAATTCGTACACTAAATCCCGCTCTTTGGCAATACGCCGACACGGCTCTGCCACACCAGGTGAATAGGCCAGACTCAAATCCAGCTCATTTGCAACCTCTGCACGGCTTTTTATTTCAATTTTACCTTGCAGCCGCCGATGGTAAACCAATGACCTTTCATAGATGTCCACAACCGGCTCCCCCTTTGCTTGCTGTCGCAATTTTTATCCACAGTCCCTAGTGATCCCTAGCCACCACATAGTCGGTCAGCTCCCGCAGTACGCGATTGTCGCCAAAAATTTGAATGGCACCATGTGCCGCTTGGGCGGTTTCCTTTGCCATCTCTTTCGCACGCTTCAACCCGTGCAGGGAAACATAAGTTGCTTTATTTGACTCTAGGTCACTGCCCACACGTTTGCCCAATTTGGCCTCATCGCCGATTACATCTAAAATATCATCGGTAATTTGGAAACAAAGACCGAAGTGCTCCGCATAAGTTGTCACAGCTTCCAGCTCAGTATCGGAAGCCCCGGCTAAAAGTGCCCCACCACGGAGAACGGCCCTAAACAAAGCACCTGTCTTATGAGTGTGAATGTAGCGCAGAACCTCGGCATCAACAAGTTGTCCTTCTGAGGCAAGGTCAACGGCCTGACCTCCAATCAGTCCCCTGCTGCCGGCAGCAAGGGCCAGCTCCTTTGTTACCTTCACAGTCACATCTGCAGGGATAGCTAGATCAACCAGCTGCATCAACAGTGCAAAACTTTCTGTAAGCAGGGCATCACCGGCCAATACCGCCAATCCTTCACCAAACACCTTATGGTTGGATAACTTGCCTCTGCGGTAATCGTCATCATCCATACACGGCAGGTCATCGTGGACTAAGGTATAGGCGTGCAGCATTTCCACAGCCGCAGCAAATCGGTAGCAGGCAGCCTCAAGGCTTGAAAATTCCGACCCACCCACCATTTGACAAGCCGCGACAGCCAGCAGAGCCCGCAGCCTTTTGCCGGCACCGATGGTGCTGTAGCGCATGGCCTTGTGCAGTGTTTCGGGATACACAACCGCCTGCGGCAAACATTTCTCTAGTTCCATCTCTATCTGGGGTAAATGTCTATCCATGAAATCCGTTAGTGCCATCAGCGTTAGACTCCTTTTCATCCGGAATGTTCAAAGGGGACAATCACCGGCTGCCCATCTTCGTCTTTACTTAACAGCATATTAATGCGTTCTTCTGCTCCTTCCAGCAAAGCTGAGCAGCGTCTGACGATCTGCACTCCCTCTTCAAAAAGGGCCAGAGATTCCTGCAGTGGGACATCCCCTTTTTCCATAGTCCCAATAATCTCTTCCAAGCGGGCCAAGTTTTGTTCAAACGTCACTTCTTTGTTGGTTTCTTTTTGTTCCATAGCCTCCACCTTACTTAATGGTTAAGCCTTGTTGGGCTTGATTTCGGTAACCTCAGCCGTTAAAACACCATCCTGCAGCATTACATCAACTTCTTCATTTATATCAATCTGCTTGATCGATGTGACTACATCTTTGGTCTGCCGTTGGGTAATTATCCCATAACCCCTGGCCACAACGGCCAAAGGGCTTAACCCGTCCAGCAGCTTTACAGTCGCGGTCAGTTCGCGTCTGTTTGATTTAATTTGCCTTTGAATAGACTCTTCAAGACGTTGGCCGAGTTCATCGAGCCGCTGCTGACGCTGACGCAATACTCCCACAGGATTAAAGCTGTTGAGCATGCGCTTTACACCAAGCAGACGTTCCTTCCGGGCATTGAGATATCTATGCCAAGCTGTTTTCAAACGAATTTCACGGACAGAAACTTCCTCAAGCAGCGCTGAAACCAAAGGTACCGCAAGTTCCGCTGCTGCGGAGGGCGTAGGGGCCCTTAGATCTGCAGCAAAGTCACAGATCGTTATATCCGTTTCATGTCCGACTGCGGAGATCACGGGTACTTGAGATGCGAACACAGCGCGGGCTACTGCTTCTTCATTGAAAGCCCAAAGGTCCTCAATGGAGCCACCGCCCCGCCCGACTATAATAACATCACATTCACCCCACTGAAGCAGCATATTGAGATTTTCCACAATGCTTGAAGGCGCCTCTTTTCCCTGCACAACAGCGGGAGCAATGAGGATTTCAACTTGAGGCATACGCCGGGTGAGTATGGTTACCATATCTTGAACAGCTGCCCCAGTGGGAGATGTAACTATGCCAACCCGTCTAGGTAAAAATGGAAGCGGCCTTTTTTTCTGGACATCAAAAAGGCCTTCCTTGTCGAGCTTAATCTTAAGCTGTTCAAAGGCCAAATGCAGATCCCCTATGCCGCCCGGCTCAAGGTGCTCAACATACAGCTGATAGATACCGCCGGTTTCATAAATTGTTATCGCACCGGTCGCATAAACTTCCATACCATCGCTGGGTGTAAAACGCAATCGCGTGTTGTGCCCTCTAAACATGACACAGCGCATAGTGCTTTGGGCGTCTTTTAGGACAAAATACATGTGACCGGATGTATGATGTCGGAAATTAGAGATCTCTCCATGTATGATCAGTCGCCGAAAAAGCGGCTCCCCCTCAAGGTACCGCTTGAGTATCCGATTGATTTCAGTAACGGTAT
>JAAYQZ010000059.1 GCA_012519025.1 Bacillota bacterium | reverse complement strand
GCTTGGTTGCAAGTACACAGGCAGTGGGTATGTTACAGCCGCCTGCCGGTCACTTATGTCGTATGGGAAAAACAAGCTTGGTGCCGTCGATTTTTGGGCCGGTGTAACCCATGGAAATGACAAAAGCACTGCCGTTTTGGAGAGGCTCGGTTTTAAAGTAGTTGAAAGGCTGGAGAAACATACGCGGTTTCACTGCCGGGCGTAAAACCCGAGCAGCAATTCCCGGCTCGGGCTGATGCTTACCTGCTTTCCAGAGTGGGAACTAAAGGAATCGCCTTGGTCCCGTCAAATTAGTTAATTATAACCAAATACATCCAAGGAGGTTGAACAGTAGTTGAAGCAATTACGGTTTTTTGTTGTCCTTTTTTGTCTAATTTTCTTAAGTACCGCGGCAGCAGCCCAAAATACGGTCGCTGTTATGCCATTTGAAGGCAAAGAAATCAGGAATTGGTATTTGGACAGAAGTCAAATGATTGCCGGCATAACAGAAGCCCTTACAGATCGGTTGGCAGAACTCGAGAGTGTCAAGGTTGTAGAACGGGGACGTTTGCATGAGATCATTGAGGAACAAGATTTCGGCCAATCTGGTCGTGTGGATACCTTTACTGCAGCGGAAATCGGCCGCTTGCTGGGAGCCGATTTTTTAATCATGGGCACTGTCACAGCCATAGAAGTAAGTGAAGCCGGCGGCATCCAGTTTGGTCCTTTGAGAGCACAGGGAACAACAGCCAAGGTGAATCTGAGCATGCGGGTGGTTGCCACCGAAACCGGAGAAATATTGGGATCTGCCCAATCCTCCGGTAAGCACCTGGGTGCCAGTTTCAGAGTTTCGGATTTAATGGGTCTTTCTTTTGCCAGTGAGGCGTTTAAAGACTCTGTGTTGGGTCAAGCCCTAACAAAGTCCGTGGAAGAGCTGGTTGAGCGCTTTGAAGAAATGTATGTCAATTGGGATGCTGATTCCATTGATTTGGTAGGGAATATAGTGGCCATTGTCGGTGATAAATATATTTTGAATCTCGGACAGGTTCATCAAATCAACCGGGGAGACCGCTTTTCAGTATATCAGATGGTGGATGTGCCGGGTATAGCCAAACCAGTGGAAATCCCCATGGGGACCCTCAGAGTAATTAGTGTGGATGAGGAAGCTAGTGTAGCTGAGTCGGAAAATGCTGACTTTGAGGTGGGATATATTGTTCATAAGGAATAGTCACATAGGGGTCGCTGTTCGGTATTTTGCAGTTGGCATGCTGATGTTGTTGGGTGTTTCCACTTTCGCCTTTGCCAAACCCATTGCCGCGGTAATTGGTATAAATGATCTATCCGGCCGTTATCTGCCGAAAATTGAAGATACTGCACTGGAACTTGTGAACATATTCTTGGTGGAATCAGGTCAAGTCACAGTGGTGGAAAGAAACAGGCTCAGCGGGATTTTGGAGGAGCAAAATTACGCAAGGCGGGACTTTTTAGATCTTGACCGCTCCGCCGTAGAGTTTGGGCGCCTTTTAGGGGCAGAATACCTAATAACAGGCGCGATTATTTCCTTTGAGCAAAATACAGATGAATTTGATGGTTACGGCATCAAGCTCACCAAAACAGTTTCACAAATGCATGTCACCCTGCAGGCTTTTGATGTTAATACCGGCGTCATCGTACAGGCAGTATCATTTATCGGCACCCACGAGGAAAACGATGCTCCAACTTATTGGGCCTCCCGATATCCACGCACACTGTTGGAAAAATCCCTCAAAGGTGCGACCGATTTGCTGATAGAAAGGCTCTGCCGACCTGATGTGTTGGGCAGTGATTTTGCCCCTAACGCTGAAAATGGTGTTTTGTTATCAGCACCCGCAGATCACGGCAAGCAAAGTGATGAAGAAGTGACGGTTTATATTAAATCAACACCACCGGGAGCTGATATTTTAGTCGAGGGGCTCTTTTTCGGCAAAACTCCTCAAGCAATATCCCTACCTCCGGGGCTGTGGGAAGTAAAACTCAAATATCCGGGGTTTAGCCCTTGGGTGAGGGAGATAAACGCGTTCCACGGTCTGCGTGTTAATGCGGTGCTTCAAACCTTTGTGGAAAGTTCAGCAAATTAGTGCTATAATAAATGATTAATTGCGCAAGCAATGCAAGCGAACTGGAACTGGATCTATTTTGGAATCTAGAATACCGGAAGGTGAATTGCAGTGCGAATCATATTAATCGGTGCCGGAAAAATAGGATACCAGATTGCCGGAAAACTCGCCCAAGAAGCCTATAATGTCGTTGTAATAGATCGAGATCTTGAAGTGGTGAACAGAATAGGTGAAACTTTAGATGTTTTAGCCGTGCAGGCCAATGGGCTGCTCAAACACCCATTAGAAGAGCTCGGAGTCAATCAAGACGATATAGTTATTGCCGCTACCGCCAGTGATGAAGGCAACATGATCGCTTGTTTATCTGCAAAAAATTTAGGTGCCGGAAAAACCATTGCCAGGATCCGCAATCCTGAGTTTACCAAGGATCTTGCCGTTTCTAAGGAGGATGTGGCGGTAGATTATGTGATCAACCCGGAAAAGTCCACTGCCAATGACATTACACAGCTTCTGACCTTTTCCCCGGCCGGGCAGCTCGGTGATTTCGCCGGTAAAAAAGTCCAAATGGTGCAGCTGCCTGTGGAGGAAAAAGGATTGCTTGATGGGATGGCTGTTTGGCAGTTTGGGGAAATGACCAGGGTTTTAGTTGCGGCTGTTTCAAGGAACGGCCGCATTATCATTCCCAGAGGTGACGATATTCTTCGAGCAGGGGATGATATTTTCGTCACAGGCAAACGAGATGAGATCACGGATTTTTGTGTAAAGCTTGGTTTGAACGCCACCAGGCCGAGAAATGTAATGATCATCGGCGGCGGCAGGATCAGCCACTACTTGGCGGAAAATCTGCATCACCATGGTGTCAATGTTAAGATCATTGAAAGCGATCCTAAAAACTGCAGAACACTTTCAGAGCTTTTGCCCCATGCCCTTGTGATTTTAGGGGATGGTACTGATGCAGAACTTTTGAAGGCGGAAAATATCGCTTCCATGGACGCGGTTGTGGCACTGACAGGCCGTGATGAAGATAATATATTGGTTTCACTTTTGGCAAAACAGCTTGGAGCCGGTAAAGGGGTAGCTAAAGTCAGCCGCGCAAACTACATTTCCCTGGCCGAAATGATCGGAGTAGATGCAGTAGTTACTCCCAGCATTATCACTGCCGGTGAGATTTTGCGCCTGATTAGGGGCGAGCGAGTGATGTCTTTGTTTTTGCTGCTCGGCGGTCAAGCAGAAATCAATGAGTTTCTAGTCAAACCCGATGATCCTGTTGTCAATAAGACTCTGAAAGAGATTGAGCTTCCCAAAGAGGTCTTGGTTGTTGCTGTGGTGCGCGGCCCGAAACTCATTACACCACGGGGTGATACCACTATTCAAGCTGGTGATCGGGCAATCGTAATCTTCAAAGCAGACGCAGCGGCCAAGGTAAAAACGCTGTTCGGCAGTTTGGAAAGGAAGCGAACCTATGGACTTTGGAGTCGTCTCAAGAGTATTGGCTCTATTGCTGGCAGTTGAAGCCGGGGCAATGGTTCCGCCGCTGGCGCTCTCGGCTTACCGCGGGGAAGGCGATATGGCGGCTTTTTTATTTTCTATCGCTTTGACGCTGCTTATGGCAGCCGCTGTTTATGCTCTCAGCCCCAAAGAGGGGTCTATACGATATCGGGAAGGTTTTATGATCGTGGGCATAGGCTGGATTTTGATTTCAATATTTGGTGCACTGCCCTTTGTGCTTTACGGCACCTTTAATTCCTTTGTGGACGGCTTTTTTGAAGCAGCATCCGGTTTTTCAACCACCGGAGCCACTGTACTGCAAAATATTGAAGGTCAACCCCACGGAATACTGCTTTGGCGGGCTATGACCCACTGGTTAGGTGGAATGGGGATCCTGGTTTTAGTTTTGGCGCTTTTGCCTGCTTTAGGTGTGGGTGGATTTCAGATATTTAAAACAGAGAGCCCAGGACCTATGCCGGGGAAGCTGGTTGCCAGGGTAGGTGCAACAGCCCGTATTCTATATACCACTTACCTGCTTTTCACCTTAGTGCAGATTTTTGCGCTAAAGTGGGTGGGCATGAGTTGGTTTGACTCCATTACCCACACGTTTGCTACCATGGGAACCGGCGGCTTTTCCACGAAGAGTGCCAGTGTGGGTGCTTTCCAAAATGCTGGGGCTGAGTGGCTTATCAGTGGTTTTATGCTTTTGGCTTCAGTTAATTTTTCCTTATATTACGGACTTATTAAGATGGGGTGGCGTACCCTTGTTAAAGACAGTGAATTGAAGCTGTTTGTGGCAATCGTGGCTTTGTCAACATTGGTGGTTACAGTCGATGTAAGACATTTATTCGATTCAGCATGGGAAGCTTTGCGTACAGCAGCATTTCAAGTAGCTTCAATTATTTCCACAACCGGATTTGCTACAGCTGACTACCAAAACTGGCCGGGTTTGAGCCAGGGCATTATTTTTTCGTTGATTTTTATCGGCGCGTGTGCTGGTTCCACCGGCGGGGGCATCAAGGTCATCCGGGTAGCGGTGTTATTTAAGTACATGAAAAGAAGCCTTTATAAACTGATTCATCCGCAGGCAGTTATTCCTTTGCGGGTGGCCGGCAGTCCTATTCCTGAAGAAACGGTGCATTCCATATTGGGATTTCTGGTGATGTATATAGGGGTGTTTGCAGTAGTTACGTTGGTGCTTTTAACTCAGGGTCTGGATCTGGTCACGAGCTCCTCCGCTGCCGCAACTTCTTTAAGCAACGTAGGTCCGGGTTTTGGTATGGTGGGACCGGCTTTTACGTATACAGATTTGACAGCTCTTTCCAAGCTGGTCCTGGCTTTTGCCATGATTTTGGGCAGATTGGAACTGCACACCATGCTGGTCATGCTGGTGCCGGCGTTTTGGAGGGAATGAACCTTGTTCGCAGCTTGCGGCTCCTGCAGTTAAGCAAAAACCCGGAGCTGAATATACAGCCCCGGGCTGCCTGGTTTTGTCTAACCTATGTCGTTTTCGATAGACTCTACTAAACGATTGTTGCTGTCTACAACCTCTTTAATCACACCCTGCAGTTCGTAAACGGCTGTTTCGCTTGATGCGGTCATTGTGGCTGTTTCATGGGAAGAAGCTGTGATCTCCTCTGTAGCAGCACTAATTTCCTGAAAACTTGAGGTCTGCTCCAACACATGGTCATTGACCTCGCCGATCGTCCGCATAACCGCCGCAGTGATTCTTTCAATCCGCGTGAACACATCGCCAAAGCTCTGGTTGGTTGCAGATACTTCTGCGATCACACTTTGCGATCTTTCCATGACTTCCGCGGTGTGGCGGCCGGCAGTTTCAATCTCCTTAGCCAACTGGCTGATGTTTTCACTGGCATGAATGCTGTCATCTGCCAATTTGCGCACTTCCTCAGCAACTACTGCAAAGCCGCGGCCGTGTTCACCGGCCCTGGCGGCCTCAATGGTGGCGTTTAATGCAAGCAAGTTTGTCTGATCGGAAATTGCCTCAATCTCTGTAGTAAACTCATTGATACTTTGAATCTTTGCCAAAAGATCCCGCAGGGCGGTTCCGGTTTCTAAGATATTCCCTTCCAACAAAGTGGCGGCTTTTTGAGATTCCTCCAACGCCGCGGCACCAAGTTCGACTTGGTCTGTAGTATATTCAGTTTGCTTTAAGCTTGCTTCGGTCTCTTTCAGCAGTCTTTCCGAACGATTTGTCAGATTTTGCAGCTCTCCGGCGATTTCACTGATGGCTTCGCTAATGTTGTTGGCAGCACCGGTGGAGCTTCCTGCCGCTTCTGCCACCATATCCAACTGCTGAACTGCTTGTCCCATGCGTTCCTGCAGTTCCTGATTGCCGGTATATACATTATGTACGATTGTTTGGATCTGTTCTGTAGGCCTGATAACCGTCTGCTGGCCAAACACAAAGCTGAAGGCGACAAGCACGATGCCCAGCAAGAACAAGATCAGCTGAACCCGCTTCATTCTGGCAACTTTCCGTGCAGACTCCTCTTCCAGCAGTGTAACGACATGATCCATATCCTGCAAAAGCGTGCGGCTCACACTGCGCACTTCTTGAACTGCTTGTTGAGCTCGGGAATCGCTTTGAGTCAACGCTAAAAGCGCCGGTTTTAACACCTTCCAACCCTGCTCGACTTTACCGAGTTCCATTCTAATATGTTCATCAGTAATTCCCGGCAGCCCCAAACCGGCATCACCATCTTTTAATCCCTTTAGCACCAATTCAAAACGGGCTGTCCCTTCATTTAGTTGGGCCAAGGAATCGGGGTTTTGGCTTTGATAATAGTCCAAGGCGTCTTTTGAAGTCTTTTGAGACAGCATTCTTTGTGCACCGGCCAAGTTAATCTCGACGGCATCTTTTTCGATGGTCGTTAGATTGACCGATTGTAGAACGAATATTGCTAAGCTTAAAACCAAAAAAGCTGCTAATATAGACCACAATTTCAATGCAATACTGTTTGAGCTTTGTTTTCGCAATGTCAGAGTCCTTTCTGATATGATAAACTTGATTTTGCCGCCCGGCTCACGATGCAGCATATACAAAATTGCAGACGGTTATTTGAGGTATACCCCCTACGGGTAAATGGTAAACACTCCCATATACGTAAGCATGGGAAGAAAATATTTTATGACTACTATTCACCTAAAGATAAAAAAACAAATCCTGCAGCAGAAGCCTTAGCTGCGGCAGTATCTCACCATTATAGAAATAACGCAGTCGATTTTTAGAAACAGCACATCAACATCGAAGGGGGCTTTTAAATGCTGACAGATATTTATTTTGTAAGACATGCTCAATCTGATCTTTCTATTAGACAAGAGGATATTCGTCCTTTGACGGAGGTTGGGCATGCTGATGCCAAAAGAGTTACTGCCGCACTGCTCGATAAAGGTATTTCCAGAGTCTATTCAAGTCCTTTTGTTCGCTGTGTTGATACTGTGCGGCACTTTGCAGACGCAATAGGTGTTAAGGTGATCACAGTTGATGATTTTAGAGAACGCTGTATAGGGGACTGGGTGGATGACTTTACCGGCTTTTCTAAGAGACAGTGGGAGGACTTCGATTATAGGCACCCGGATGGGGAGTCTCTTCGGGAAGTGCAGGATAGAAACATCAAGGCTTTAAATGCTGTGCTTACAGAGAACACAGGCCGCAGCGCAGCGATCGGCACTCACGGTACTGCGCTCAGTACAATTATGAATTTCTATGATCCCACTTTTGGTTATGATGGGTTTTACTCCATGATCGGCAAAACACCCTATATCCTGCATTTTCAGTTTGTCAACACTAGTCTAAAAAGCATCAAAGAGGTAGTGTTTGAGCCCCAAGGATGGTTCTAAATTGCCCGGTTTAACGTTAATGGAAAAATATGGTTAAAAGTCTTGACGCGGTGTTTTATGTATGCTAAATTAGATTCCGGAAAGATCAGAAAATAACTAACTTGGTAAACAACTGCATCGTACTGGGCAAACTTAGGGAAATCTAAGGGCGCAAAGCTAAAGGGGCTAATCACCAAAGGTGCATGCCAGCCAGTTGCACGAAAAGCATTTAACCGGCCTTTAGCTGTTGGTTAATGCTTTTTTTGTTGCCAAGGCGCGGGTTTTGAGGGGAGAGATTTTATGAATGAGCAGTTGAATGAACAAAGTACATCAGAAGAAAATGAACTGCAGCTAGTCATATTTACCATCGATGAGCATGAGTTTGCCCTTGGTATCTCATTGGTTCGGGAAATCATACATTTGTCACGCATCAGTGTGCTTCCGGATATGCCTGCTTCTATGGTTGGAGTTATCAATGTGAGAGGCATCGTGCTTCCCATTGTTGATCTTCGGACACGCTTTGGTATGGCGCGGGCAGAAGATATTGATGAAGGAGCACAGAAGGTTCTCATCGTGGAAATTGGGGCCTCTGTCATTGGGTGTTTGGTAGATACTGTTTCAGAGGTACTGCAAGTACCAAGACAGACGTTGAAAGATTCCAGTGAGATCAGTGGACTCAATTCAGAGCTTGTAAGGGCTATCTGCAACTTGGATGAGCGTCTCATACCGGTAATTGATGTGGATAAGGTTTTATCCGGTAAAGAGCTCGTACAGTTGGCAGAGGCAGTCAGGGAGGGAGCCTAATGTTTCGTAATTTAAAATTATCCATGAAGCTGACCTTTGGTTTTGCCATGGTATTGATACTTAGTTTGGCTGTTACTGTGGTAGGGGTAGTTTATATGAACCGCATCGGTGATTCGACTAGAATGATGTATGATCACCCCTACACTGTTCATACAGAGATTCTGCAGGTGCAGAGAAATATTATCAACATAGATCGTGAACTGGGATATCTGCTCACAGAAGATGACCGTCAGGTTATACAAGCCCGCAGCAGAAATATCGATGAATTAGAACAGGAGGCTTTAGATGCTTTTGATTTACTCTATGAGCGGTTCCTTGGCGATGCACGTCTATTGGATAAAGTGAATGAAGCTTTGGTTGTTTGGAAACCCATTAGAGACGAAGTGCTTAGGCTGAAACTGTCCGGACAGGATCTACTCGCAGTAAATTTTGATGTACAGCAGAATGCACCGCAAATTGAATTGATCGAAAATCTGCTGCAGGATGTAGTTGATTTTGCCAAAGGTTCCGCGGCAAACTTCAAGACCGAAGCAGATGAGGATGTTCAAAATGCCGTCACTTTAGTTTTGAGCCTTTTGGGTGCCGTCTTTGTGGTGGGAATCCTGTCGGCAGTTGTGATTACAAGGAGCATTACCCGACCGGTCGCAGCACTTTTGACTTTTACACAAGGAATTGCTCAAGGCAATCTAGCTCTAGCTGCTGTTGATTACAAGAGCAATGATGAAATCGGTACTCTAACCCAGGCAGTAAACCAGATGCAGGTCAATCTTAGAGAGCTGGCCATGGGTGTAACAGATGCCGTTAATATTGTTAGCTCTTCCTCTGCGGAAATGTCTGCGGGAGCCCAGGAAACCAGTGCTGCCGTTGAAGAGTTGGCCAGTTCAGCTAATCAATTTGCTGGGGCAGTAGATCAAATGAGCGCTAATACCCAGGATATGGCTGGTTCGGCGGAAAGAACCAGCGAACTCTCCCAACAGGGTCAAGTAGAAATAGATCGCACCATTGAGGCCATGGATGAGATTAACGAAGTCGTCTCCGCGCTTGCTGTAGAGATCAGAGAACTTGGCCGTCAATCAGATGAGATCGGCCAAATAGTAACACTGATCACCGATATTGCCGATCAAACCAACCTTTTAGCCCTAAATGCTGCCATTGAGGCCGCCAGGGCCGGGGAGCAGGGCAGAGGATTTGCGGTGGTGGCAGAAGAAGTCCGCAAACTGGCGGAGCAGTCTGCCGGTGCAGCAGATGAGATTACACAGCTTTTACAGCAGATTCGTGCTGCCGCGCAAAATTCTGTGGACCGCACCGATGTCGGAACGGACAAAGTTCGGGAAGGTATGGAAGTAGTGACTGAAACCGGCCGCATGTTCGGTGAAATCGCGGACATTATTGAAACTGTCGTCCAGGAAATTGCCGAAGTGGCATCGGGAACACAAGAACTTGCCGCCGGGGCAGAAGAAATGGGTGCTACAACAGAAGAACAATCAGCATCTGCACAGCAAATGGCTGCACTTTCAGTTCAGGTAACAGAGGCTGCGGAAGCTGTAAAGCGTGAAATTGGAAGATTTCGGTTGAACTAAACATAGATTATGCAAAGATAATCAAAAGCCGTGCACAGAATGGGCACGGCTTTTAATTTTGCGGCAGGATCTGTGCGGCGGCCGACTAATAAATGAACAATGTTCTTTTCTTCCCGATAGTTGACTGCTTCAAACACTCAGGCTCTAGGAGGCGAAAGTAATTGGACACAATAAGAGTTGCCGCCGGTATTTTAACAGATGGTTGTCGCATCCTTATTACAAGGCGAGCACCAGAAGAAAACTTTGCCGGCAAATGGGAGTTTCCCGGCGGCAAAATAGAGAACCATGAAACTGAACAGGAATGCCTGGTTCGGGAACTAAAAGAAGAGCTCGATATTGATGTTGTCGTAGGTGAATTTCTTACAGAAGTGCTGCATGATTACGGCAGTTTTAAAGTGAAACTAAAGACATATTACTGCACTATAACCGGAGGCACAATTTCCGTGTCTGTGCACGATAAGTACAAATGGGTGCATGCCAATGAACTTTTGAATTACGAACTGCTGCCCGCAGATATTCCCGTTGTCAAACAGTTGATGGAAACAACTCAACATAGCCCACGCGGCTAGAGTATCCTAGCAAGTTGGATAAGGCGGTCAGCAACAGCAGAAACCTCCTGCATGCTGGCGGATATTTCCTCTGCGGCCGCGGCTTGTTCGGCGCCAATTTGTTCGGTAACTGCAGCATGTTGGGATACATTTTCCAAGAGTTCTTCAAGTTCACGCAAAATAGTCTCAAACTCCTCTGTGGAGGCACCGGAACTATCGGACAACTTGCGGATTTCATCGGCTACAACACCGAAACCTCGGCCGTGCTCGCCGGCTCGTGCCGCTTCGATGGCAGCATTTAAACCCAGCAAATTAGTCTGGGAAGCTACATTGCGAATTAAGGCAAGGATTTCGTTGGTTTTTTGTACGTTATTCTCAGCTTGTTTAGCAATGGCAGCCAAGTCGGCTTGGGCTTTATTCAGCTCGGCAGAAGAACTTGCCAACTGTTGGGAGCTGGCCGCAGTTTCCTCGAAACTTGCAGCAATTTGGTTGGCAATTTCCGTAAGTTCATATTGGGTAGACAGATCTATGCCTATATTCAAAGTGGCAACAACCTTGTGGTTCATATCCCTGATGGGTACAACCACAGCCTTAAAGGGGTGGCCATAGATTTCTTCAGGCACTTCATCTACCAAAGTCCGACCGCTTCTAAAAGCAGCGATTGTCGGATCATCAGCCGGAATCTTTGCACCTACCTGGGCTTGTACATCGATGACTTTCCCGGGATAATACGCGACAAACTCATCCCCATCTGTAACTGCTGCCATACAATCAAGAGGAAAAAGCGTATTGAAAAATTGGGCTGTGTAGGAAAGTGCCGTTAGGATTTCAGTTTGTGTTTCATACATGTATCCACCAACTTTACTAAAAATGATTATTGCCTAACGGTTCTCTAAATCCGCGACAATCCCTGCCTTAACATCTGAATTCCGGGAGTGTAGTGTGCCAGTATGTGGGACCAATTGCAAAGAGGGGGCCAATCATGGAAGAGCTCGTGACAGTCAGTATAACTTATCTAGGCCGCATTATCGGCGCTTTAGTCATTTGGACGGTAGGTAGAAGGTTAGTTAGATTCTTAATTGCATTAATGGAAAAGCGCATGACTAAAGTTAGAATTGACGATTCGCTGATATCATTTTTGTCGCCCCTGGTGAAAATTACTCTAAAAGTGCTGCTTGTTTTGACTGTAACGGCAACTCTCGGTGTTGAAATCACTACCTTTACGGCAGTGATCGGGGCCGCAAGTTTTGCTGTAGGTTTGGCATTCCAAGGCAGTCTGGCGAATTTTGCCGGCGGTGTTTTAATTTTAGCCCTTAAACCGTTTAAAGTTGGCGACTTTATTGCTTCACAGGGCTTTTCCGGGACAGTTAGGGAGATCCAAGTTTTTTACACTGTCTTGCAAACAATAGAAAATCAAAAGGTCATCATCCCCAACGCGGAGCTATCCAACGCCAGTGCTATCAACTATTCTGCTTTCGAAAACCGCAGAACCAACTTCAAATTACCTGTGCCTTTTGACACCGACATCCAGCTTGTAAAAGACACTATTACCAAGTGTGCTGCCGACAATCCGCTGATTTTAAAAGAACCTGAACCAGCTATTGTTTTAGGCGAGTACAGTGAAAATGGGTTGGTTTTCTACATTCGGGTTTGGGCTAAAAGCACCGACTATTGGACTATGTATTTTGGATTTTTGGAGCAAATAAAAAAAGCTCTGGACAAAAAGGGAATTTCCATCTCATACCGTAAACTGGATGTATACGTTAAAGAGACAAATTGAGAAAGGGGCCGGGGAATATGCACAACTGGAGACTGGGAATATCAGTATCCAACCCTTCCAAAGACATCCTTAAGGAATGCAGTGATGTTGGATTTTCATGTATAGAAGTGATCGTGAAGGATTTTGACTATGAGAGGGCTGTACAGACTGCCGCAGACGCAAAAGCAGTTTGTATTGACATATGGTCGCTCCATCTGCCCTTTGGCACTGAATGGGATATTTCCGCGATAGACGAACAAGAAAGACTTGCCGTTGTCCAGAAGTTGTTTGATGTCATTGAACTCACCTCACCACTTAAGGCGAAGGTGGCGGTGATCCACGGCAGTTATGAACCAATTGAACCAAAGGATAGAGACGTAAAGATCCAGGCCTGTATAAAGTCCTTGAAGGCCCTTGTTGAAAAGTGCCGGGAGCACGGGTTGCAGCTTGCCATCGAGTGCTTGCCCAGAACGTGTTTGGGTAATTCCAGTATGGAGATACTTGCAATTGTCGAGGCGGTAAAAGGGCTCAGCGTATGTTTTGATACCAACCATTTAACCATCGAGGAGCCGGTAGATTTTGTCAAGAAAGTGGGCAAGTACATAATTACAACACATGTATCCGACTACGATAAAATCGATGAGCGCCATTGGCTGCCCGGTAAAGGGGTAAATGATTGGCAGGGTTTGCTTACAGGACTTAAAAACACAAATTACAGCGGCCCAATTTTGTTTGAGGTCGCAAGCAGGCAGGCCGATCAGGTGATCACTCCCATAATCGTAATGGAAAATTGGCAGAGGCTGATCAAAACTTTGAAATAGACGCGGCCACCCTAAGCTGTATAAAATAGGAGTTGATCTGATTGCCAAAGTATGCTGATGTGAATGAATCACAAAAACAAGATAAATTAAAGGAGCTGCCCGCTACAGATGATTGCTTCGTCTGTGGCCGGTTCAACCCCCGGGGACTTGGAATTAGATTTTTTGCCGACAGTGATGGGGCTTATGCCCAGTATGTGCCACCGGTGGGTTTCCAGGGCTATGACGGGATCTTGCATGGAGGTATATTGAGTACCTTACTTGATGAAATAATGGTCAAGGCTTTGGCAGCCCGGCAGATAACTGCAGTGACCGGCAAACTAGAGGTTCGTTTTCGAAAATCTGCCCCCATGGGCGATAAGCTGTTTATCAAGGGATGGGTAGTATCAGAGCGGAAGATGAGCTTCCAGGCAGCCGGATGCATCAAAAATGAGGCAGGTGGAGTTCTTTGCGAAGGGAAGGGTCTGTTTTTCCCTGCTTAAAGTGACACCCGAGGCACACCCCGCGCGGGGTATACCTCGGGTGAAGTTTTATGTTAGTTGTTGTTATTTTTTACTTTGCATGAACATAACCATAGAACCAGCTGTCGCCTTCAGTATCGATGTAAGTGATTTTGAGCCTTTGACCGGAAGAGACCTCTTCACCCAATGGGAAAGTAAGTTCTGAGACGACCTCCTCCACTACAAACCGCCCCAGTTCGATATCAGCTTCATCGGTAACGATGATTGTGTCTCCGGTGCTTTCTACAAAAGCAGTTTCCTCGACATTGAGCTGTACAGTGCCGGATGCATTGACTAAAACCCCGGGAGCCTCAGGAAAGGCATCTGCAGGAATCATTGCCATGCCTTTGTATTCAGGCATATCTTTCATTCTTTCATCAAATTCCGCCTGAACCAGAGCCAATGACTGGGGATTTAGCAGCATTTCTGCGCCCAGGGCTACTAATGCCTTGCTGGCTACTACTGCACCTTTAATACCGTAGACTGTACCTGACTGCAGAGCTGAAGATGCTGAGTGTCCCGGTGTACCCGGAACCCAGGTAGCCATATTAATTGTTGTGCTCGGTGTTTTCCAGGTTACATCGCCGATGGGATTTGAGGCAAAGCTTTGCCCACCGGAAGGTTGGTTGATTTCCGGTGTAGGTACACCTTCAACCCCCATGGCATTCAGGGTATCGATTTCAGCATCGGTAAATTCCGTTGGCCCAACTTCCTCTAGAGCATCGATTGCAAACAGGGCAAGGGCTTGATTGGGTACTTTATTGTAAATGCCGGAACTAAATCCAATCTCTAATTCGGTGCCGGTGGCCAAAGCTGCGGCTTGAGCACAGTTGTCGATTCGCTGTCTGGCGTGTAAAACATCGGGATATTTTGGTCCTCTGATGAAATAGCGACTTGCAGCAGTGGCGGGCACAATGTTGGGCGCTGCTCCGCCATCAGTAATAACGTAATGGATGCGCATTTCCTGAATCAGATGCTCCCGCAGGAAATTCACTGCAACGTTCATGATCTCAACTGCATCAAGGGCACTGGCACCTTCCTCAGGTGCAACGGCGGCATGTGCAGAGAGACCTTTAAACTTGTACTCCACATGATCCATGGCCATGGTGCTGCCAAACTCGGATGTGTTTTCAGAGTCAGCATGAGTACTGATTAAAACATCTACATCATCATAAAATCCGGCGGCTGCCACCAGTGGTGCCACATCCCACACTTCCTCCGCCGGGTTGATAAACAGTTTAATAGTGCCGGGTACATCGTGGACGTCTAAGGCATTTTTCAATGACATGGCCGCAACCACTCCCGCGGCAGTATTTAAGTTGTGACCGCATCCGTGGCCGATATCAGGGAGGGCATCAATGTCTTCATAGATTCCCAAAACCGGTGAACCCGACCCCCAAGTTGCTACAAGAGCAGTGGGGATGTCGGCTGCCGATTGGTGAATTGAAAAACCGGCTTCAAGTAAAATATCTCTTACCTTTACATATGACTTATACTCGTTTAGGCCGATCTCTGCATATTCCCACAAGGCAAGGGCAATATCTTCCGTTAAATCTGCGTTATTTTCAGCAAACTCCAAGGCAGTTTCCTTCACGGCCTGCAAAGCGGTCTTTGAAGCGTAAGCCGGTGAAACCACCATCAACAACATAAGTACAACTAGTGATATCTTGAACTTTAACATCATATTGCTATGACTCCCTTCAAATTTTGATTCCATATGTACCACATCATACACTGTATTGTTATGCAATGCAAGGGGTATTTTATGCAGATACAAATTGTTTACATAAGCCGCGCAATGATTTATTACAAGATGACTTTGACATCTTCTATTCCAATGCTTTATGGTGGTAGTAGGTGGGAAATTTTGTATGTAAAGTAGGAAAGAAGGAAGATCATCATTGACTCAGATTCTACATATGGGCATTGACATCGGATCCACGACAGCGAAAATAGTTGTGCTTGACGGAAACCTTGAGATGGTGTTTCACAGATATCGCCGCCACTATTCCGATATTAAAGAGTCTGTTACCGGTCTGCTTCAGGAGGCGTATGAGGAGTTCTCCGATTGCCAAATAACTGCCCTAATTACAGGCTCCGGTGGCATTGCCGTTGCCGAGCTTCTGCAGGTGGGGTTTGTACAGGAGGTTATCGCGGGCACTAATGCTATCCAAAAGTTTTTCCCCGAAACAGATGTCGCTATTGAACTGGGTGGGGAAGATGCCAAAATCACCTTTTTTAGAGATGGAATCGAGCAGCGCATGAATGGGATTTGTGCCGGAGGCACCGGCTCTTTCATTGATCAAATGGCAGTTTTGCTAAAAACAGATGCAGCCGGTTTAAATGAATTGGCAAAAACCCATACAACTATTTATCCCATTGCTGCAAGATGCGGTGTTTTTGCTAAATCTGATATACAGCCGCTTCTCAATGAAGGTGCAGCAAGAGCAGATATTGCTGCTTCAATTTTTCAATCTGTTGTCATACAAACTATCACAGGTTTGGCCTGCGGACGGGCGATCAAAGGCAATGTGGCTTTTTTAGGTGGTCCTTTATTTTTCCTATCAGAGCTTAGGCAAAGGTTTATTGAAACCCTCAATCTAAAAGACAGCCAAGTGATCTTCCCTGAAAATCCGCAGCTGTATGTGGCCTTGGGGGCAGCAATTACTTCGTCAGATGAGGAGACAATCGGATTTTTTGCACTTATGGACAGACTGGCAGCTGCCGCTTCAATCTCAATTGAGCCTACAAACAGGCTTGACCCCTTGTTCGGGTCCCAAGAAGAACTGAATGAATTTCTTGCCCGTCACGGAAGCCATCGGGTCAAACGCAAACCAGTTTCAGAACATAGGGGTCGGTGTTTTCTAGGACTAGATGTGGGTTCAACAACTACTAAGGCGGCTTTGATCGATCAAGACGGGGCAGTGCTGCACTCTTATTACAAGAGCAATGAAGGTAATCCCTTAAAATCCGTGTGTGAAGCTGTTCTGGAACTTTATGAAGTGATGCCGCCGGAAACCGTTATCGCAAATTCAGTTGTGACCGGCTATGGAGAAAACTTAATCAAAGCGGCTTTGAGGGTGGACATAGGTGAAATAGAGACTGTAGCCCATTACAAAGCTGCGGAGTTTTTCAGTCCCGGTGTCGATTTTATCTTAGACATCGGGGGACAAGATATGAAGTGTCTGCACATTAAAGACAGCACCATTGACAATATT
>JAAYQZ010000058.1 GCA_012519025.1 Bacillota bacterium | reverse complement strand
GCTTCAGGATCGCTGAAGTATGACTGTACAACTACGTCACCGAGGCAAAAGACAAGTTTAGGCTGATGTTCCTTAATCTGGCTGATCAGGTATTTTCGGGAAAGCAGCCTGGTTCTATGTTTGTCGTATTTTTTTACCGGGCGGGATTTTAACAGATAAGTGACATACACTTGGCAAATCTCTACATTCGCGTCATGGGCACCTTTTTGCAAAGTCTCCCTGGTGCCGCATAAAAAAGGTTCATTGTCCCTATTCTCCCGGGCCCCGGGGTTGTCCAAAATTACAAAGATGGGTGCATTGGGGTTGCCTTCACCCCAAACAAGTCTGGTGCTGCTGTGGCTGAGGAGTTCAGCTTTTGCCTCTTCTGATAAATCTGCTGGGGCCCAATGTTCCGGCAGAATTTTCCCCTTGAAACCAACCATGTTGTTTATCATCCTTTGAGGTAAGTCCAAGTCTAGCTTTTGAAAACCCTCGGTACTTTATTCCGCAATCCATCGGTAGGAATCTAACCATGCGGGCAAATCTTGGCGAATAATCAGCAAATAATTCCTGATATGCGTGGGATACTAACATCGGTTTGACTGAATATCTCGGCAAGTCAACAAGGGAGGAATACTATGCCCCAACATGTGCACTGCAGCGTCAATAACTGTCATTATTGGGTGCAAGGCAATGTTTGCGGTGCCTCAGCCATCATGATCACATCAGATCAAGTAGGGTACGAACAACCAGACTCTTTTGATGCTCCTCAGGCCTCAGCGGCGGCCCCGTCACCGGTGGATTCGTGTATGGCGACCTGCTGCAAGACCTTTGTTATGAAAGGGTCGCCTCATATCGAGGAAGACGAGGTCTATAAATAGACCGGGAGCGATGGCCGGTGGACAAGTTTTAAGCTGTCCCCGGCCATCAAACTCAATGGAGTACCGCGCAATTCAGACTTATATGTAAATAAATTCCCCCCTTGACATGCCGCTGTGAAACTGGTAGTCTAAACGTAGATTAAGTTTTAGTTGCAATCTTGAACAATGTTTAATTCCCCACTACTTTGATTTAAGTTTGGCACCCGGCAGGCTTTATACATCGTGGCATACATTATCTCTTATTTGCACTGATTAGATAAGCATCTGACATCCTTTTTGACAAATTGCCTGCCGTTTGCCTTTTTATATGACTTTAGCCCAATACCCTGCCATTTTGGCGGGGTATTGGCATTTGCAGCAGTTGGGCAGGATTCCCTGATGCCGGAGGTTAATAAATCACGTAGAATCCAAACTATTATCGAACTTGGAAGGAGAGCAGCATCATGGGTTCTTATGCCGTCATTGATATCGAGACCACAGGCTTTTCGCCTGCGCAGCATCACCGTATTATGGAAATCGCCGTGGTGTTGGTGGATGATGCCGGCTCCCGAGTTGATGAATGGGAAACATTGGTTAACCCCAAGCGCGAGGTAGGGGCCACAAAGATCCACGGTCTCGCCGGCAAAGATGTCCATCGCGCGCCTGTATTTGCTGATATTGCACCTACCCTCAGCAAGCTGCTTCAAGGGAAGGTGGTTGTAGCCCACAATCTGGCTTTTGATGCTTCATTTGTTGCAGCAGAATTTGCCCGAGTTGGCTACAGTTTAAACCTTGATGCCAATACAGGCCTCTGCACTATGAGAATGGCTGCTGAGTATTTGCCGGTAAAATCCCGGGCTTTAGCCAGCTGCTGCGCCTATATTGGTTATCCTTTACATGAGGCCCATACTGCTTTGGCAGATGCACAGGCAACAGCAGAACTTTTGGCCCATTTCATGGAGCAAGACGAGAATTTTGTCAAACATTGGTCAAATGAGGTTGCCGCTGCACGTAAGATTAAGTGGCCCAAGTTTCAGCGAAAACCATCAAAGCCTCTTACTCGTGCGGAACGCAGGGAGCAGGGTGTCCACTTTTTGGATGCGCTGCCAGAAAGGGACGCACATGACCGGGGGAGGGGATTCGAAGGATTTGACGAATATATCAAAATTTTGCATAAGGCTCTGCTTGATCGAGAAATCAGTTCCCACGAAACCGACGAGATAATTCGTGCGGCGCGGGGACTTAAGCTGTGTAGAGATGAAGCTGTGTCTTTAAACTTTCAATACTTAACCGCGCTTGCCCGATTAGCCTTGAAAAATGGCAGTCTAAGCGCTTCAGCCCGCATTGATCTGAATCAGGTTGCCTCTTTATTGGGGCTTTCGCTGGAAAGCGTTGATTCTGCCGCTGAATTGGCTTGTGAAGGAGAAGGCACTACAGACATTCCGATGCTGTGCGAGCTTTTGGATACATTTTGTCTAGAAGCTGGTGATAGAGTAGTTTTCACCGGTAAAGCGCAGGAGATCAGTCGGGCAGAACTTGAAGAGTACGCCTATGCAGTCGGACTTCGAGTGACGGGCAGTGTAAGTGGGAAAACCGCTTTAGTGGCGGCAGCTGATCCGGACAGTCTTAGCGGAAAGGCCCGTAGGGCCAGGGAACTTGGCATTCCGATTGTCAATTACAGGGCATTCTTGCGCATGTTGGAATTGGTTTCCGATGCTGGGAGCGTATAATCAACCGAGAATACCCGGTGTTAAAGCCCGGCAAATAAGGGAGTGTTGATCAAATGAATATCCTTGTCACCGGCGGTGCCGGCTATATAGGCTCACATACTGCTGTTGCCTTGCTGGATGCAGGGCATTCCGTTGTCATCATGGATAATTTGTCCAACAGCAAAGCAGAAGTAGTTGCTAATATAGAAGAGATTACCTCAAAGCAAGTTGTTTTTTACGAAGCCGATGCCGCCGACCCTGTTTCGGTGGAAAGAGTGTTTAAGGCCCATAAATTCGATGGTGTCATCCATTTTGCGGGATACAAGGCTGTAGGCGAATCTGTGGAAAAACCATTGGATTACTATTACAACAATATTGTAAGCACTATGCTGCTCGGAAAAAATTGTTTGAAGTATGGGGTAAATAAATTCGTCTTCAGTTCATCTGCCACTGTCTACGGCGATAACGATGTGCCGCTTGATGAGGATATGGAATTGGGCAAGACTACCAACCCCTATGGAGAAACCAAGGCAATCAGTGAGCGGATTTTGACGGATGTTGCCAAAGCCAACCCGAATTTCGCCGTCAGTTTATTGAGATATTTCAACCCGGTGGGTGCCCATCCCAGCGGTTTGATCGGGGAAGATCCAAAAGGGATCCCCAACAATCTACTGCCATACATAACACAAGTGGCTAAAGGCACTCTCAAACAGCTGAAGGTTTTCGGCGATGATTACGACACTGCAGATGGGACCGGGGTCAGAGACTACATCCATGTCATGGATTTGGCAGAAGGACATATTGCCGCGTTGGATTATTTAACCGCGGGGGTGCACATCTACAACCTGGGAACCGGCCGGGGTACTTCGGTGTTGGAACTCATCCAAGCCTTTGAAGAAGCAAACCAAATTAAGATACCATATGAAATTGTGGGAAGAAGGCCCGGTGATGTTGCGGCAACGTATGCCGATGTCACCAAGGCCAAACGAGAATTGGATTGGGAGGCCAAGCGGGACCTCCATGATATGGTCAAAGACGCCTGGCACTTTGAAAAGAGGTTGGGAAAATAGCTTAAATGCCCTCAAATAATCGTTTGTATTCTTCGTATCCTTCCTTTTCCAATTGATCCTTTGGTATGAAGCGAAGGGCAGCAGAATTAATGCAGTATCTGGTACCCCGGGGATTGGGCCCATCGGGGAAAACGTGTCCCAAATGGGAATCTGCTCCTTCGCTTCTGACTTCGGTGCGAATCATACCGTGGCTTTGATCGGTCTTTTCTTTAATATGGGCTTCATTGATGGGCTTTGTGAAACTGGGCCAACCGCAGCCTGCGTCGTACTTGTCCAAAGAGCTGAACAAAGGCTCGCCGCTGACAATATCTACATAGATGCCTTCTTCTTCGTGATCCCAGAATTCATTTTTAAACGGCGGCTCAGTGCCATCATTTTGTGTGACTTCGTACTGGATGGGGGAAAGCCGTTTTCTAAGGTTGTCTGTTTTTGTCACGTTTCATCCCTCCTAGCTTTATCTTCCCCGATTTGCAGCTGTCCAATCTAAAGGAATTCCCACCAATCTAGAGAATACTTAAACTGATTTGGAGAGAACTTGTGGATGCCGATTGGATAAAAAGGTTTCTGCTTTGTTCGGGGCTTTTCTAAACGGGGGGAGTTAGGCTTGGCCGAGAAAAATAAGAACCGATTGTTGGCAGCTTACGATCTTTTAGCAATTAATTTGTCACTTTACATAGCGTTTGCTTTACGTTTTGAGGGTATTATACCAAGGCCTTATAGAGATAATCTGACTGCCCTTGCTATTATATACACCATTTCTTACATGCTGCCCCTCGTAATTTTTGGAGCCTACAGACGGATATGGCGCTATGCAAGCCTGCGGGAGACGGTTTTATTGAGTCTTGCCATTGTTTTGGGCACCACCGCCTCCAACACAGTAGTACTTTTCGTAGACCGAACGTTGCTGCTGCCCCGCTCCATCATCGCACTGCAGTTTTTGATTGCCGGGATTTCCATTGCCGGCATGAGAATACTTATCCGCGTAAACCTTATCGGCAGAATACGCAGCCATTTTGTGCAGGAGATTAAAAAGCACGTAGTTGTCATCGGTGCCGGTGATGCGGGAGCACTTTTGCTCAGGGAGATAAACAAACATACGGAACTTGGGATTAAAGTGCATGGTATTCTCGATGATGACGACAGCAAGCAGGATAAGAACATCTACGGTGTGAGGGTGATCGGCACCACAAAGGATCTGCCCTCTATCTTGAAAGAGCGCCGTATAGACGAAGTGATCATTGCTATGCCATCGGCTCCCGGCACTGTCATCCGCCGCATTATGAATATCTGCAATAAGGCGCAAGTCAAGACCACCACACTGCCGGCTATTTTCGAGTTGGTCTCCGGTAATGTAAGCATCAACCACCTTAGAAGCGTTAAACTGGAAGATCTGCTTAAAAGGGAACCTGTCCGTATAGCCAACGATGAGATTGCTCAATACTTGACAGGCAAACGGGTTTTAGTTACCGGTGGTGCTGGAAGCATAGGTTCTGAGATCTGCCGGCAAGTGGCTAAATTCCATCCTGCTTTTATAGCTGTATTCGAGCACTGTGAAAACAGTCTTTATAGACTGGAATTGGAAATGAAAAAGAAGCACCCCGATGTGACTTTTTTGCCGGTTATGGGCAGCATCCAAGATGCTGCAAGGGTTGATCAGGTATTTGGCAGCCTCAGGCCCCAAGTGATTTTCCATGCGGCAGCCCACAAGCATGTGCCGATGATGGAATACAACCCCTGTGAAGCTGTGAAAAACAACGTCTTCGGCACCCGTACAGTTGCAAAAACAGCCGATAAGTATCAAGCAGCCCGCTTTGTTTTAATCTCTACGGACAAAGCTGTGAATCCCACCAATGTCATGGGTGCCACAAAACGAGCAGCTGAAATGGTCATGCAGGATATGGACAAACACAGCCAAACCCGGTTTATGGCTGTTCGGTTTGGCAATGTGCTGGGCAGTGATGGCTCTGTTGTACCTCTGTTTAGAAAACAGATCCAAGAGGGTGGCCCGGTCACTGTCACCCACCCGGATGTAACCCGATACTTTATGACTATTCCCGAAGCATGCCAGCTTGTGCTGCAGGCAGGAGCCCTTGGTGAAGGCGGGGAGGTCATGCTCCTGGATATGGGCGAACCTACTAAAATTAAGGATCTAGCCGAAGACCTGATTCGTTTTTCAGGCTTGGAACCCGGCAGGGACATTGAAATCGAATACATCGGACTCAGACCGGGGGAAAAGCTTTTTGAGGAACTGCTTTTAGATGAGGAAAACACTTCCGCTACCCGGCATGAACAGATTTATGTGGCTAACCTTGCGGGATACAACGTAGAGGAGTTTACAAGTATTATGGAAGAGCTTCAGGAGATAGCCGCGGTTGGCAACGAAGAAGGGGTCAGACAGGCACTTCAACAATTGACTAAGACTTATGTTCCCGAAGAAGTACCGGTATCTTTAGTAGCGGCTGTTGGTGAGTAGAGTGGAATAAACCCCGGAATATAATTGATCATGTGTGGCGCGGCCGGCAGAATCTTACCGGCCGTGTTGTATGTGGTTTCAGCAATTTCATTGATTGGCTCCGCACATTTTTGCCCTCCACAAACACAAAAATAGAGGAGTTCTTTTTTAAAGAGAGAAAAATCAGAATAGCGGCACTTGGGTGACTCCGGAGCTGCTCGATGAGTGCACCGCTGTATACTTAAGTTTGCCGCGCAGTTGAATGCTGTTGGGTGTTTGAAAGGACGGTTAACAACAAAATGGAGGGGTCTAAGTGAAAACATCCGGATGGTTGAGACTAGCTGCAATCAGTGGAGTGTTTGTGTTGATGTTTGCCTGTGCTGCCGGAGTTGTGCAGGGGAAAGAGCTAAGCGGGAGCCTTGAGATTTTTTCTTGGTGGGCCGGAGATGAAGGGCCGGCATTGGAGGCGTTGGTGGATCTTTATGGTGATATGTATCCCGGGGTTGATGTGATCAATGCCACAGTTACCGGTGGCTCGGGAGTAAACGCAAAGGCTGTATTAAAGACCAGAATGCTTGGTGGCGATCCGCCGGACTCTTTCCAAGTGCACGCCGGACAGGAACTGATCGGGACCTGGGTAGTAGCACAGCGTATGGAAGATTTAACATGGCTTTATGAGGAAGAAGGCTGGGATGAGATTTTCCCGGAAGATTTGTTGGGACTTTTGAGTACAGAGGCAGGTATTTGGTCTGTGCCGGTCAATATACATCGTTCGAATGTCTTGTATTACATGCCCGCTCATTTGGAAGAATGGGGTGTGGAAGTTCCAAAGACATGGGATGAATTTTTAAAGATAGCACCGGAGCTTGCGGCTATTGGGGTTATTCCCTTGTCCCTGGGTGAAAACTGGACAGCGACCCATCTTTGGGAAAGTGTAGCCTTAGATGTGCTGGGGCCGGACAAATATGGTGATCTGTGGGCCGGGAAACTTGCCTGGACATCTTCTGAAGTAGTAGCGGTGTGGAATCGCTTTGGCGATATCTTAAATTACACCAATGCTGATGCCTCTTCTTTGTCATGGCAGCAGGCCACTGATATGGTAGTTGGCGGTCAGGCGGCTTTCAACATTATGGGGGACTGGGCATCAGGGTATATGTCCACCACCCTTAAGGTAGAGCCGATCACCGGCTATGGATGGGCTCCCTCACCGGGCACAGAAGGCATATTCATGACTTTGTCCGATTCCTTCGGTCTGCCGGTAGGATGTCCCAACCCGGACAACACAATTGCCTGGCTGAAAATGGTGGGCAGCCTGGAAGGGCAAGATGCCTTTAATCCTTTGAAGGGCTCCATCAGTGCCAGGATCGACTCCGACCTGAGCAAATATGATGCATATCTACAAAGCGCAGCTAAGGATTGGCGAAGCAGCAAAATCGTGGGCTCTTTAGCCCATGGAGTTGTGGCCAATGAGCGGTTTATGAACGACTTTGCCACAGTAATGGATATCTTCTTGGCAAGCAAGGATGCCAATGCGGCGGCTAATGCAGCCCAGGCAGTAGCGATTCAGGCCGGTCTAGTCAAATAAACCATTGATGAGTGTATACAATCCGCTGCCTTTGGGTGATGGGTTGTATACACTTTTTAAATACCCGCGCAGAGAGGAGTCAAACGATGCAATCTCGACGAGACTGGATAGCGGCAGCTGCTATCTTGCTGCCTTCGATTGTGCTCTTAGGCATATTCGTCTATGGATTTATCGGGCACTCTATACGAATGTCTACTACAGATTGGGGTCAAGAAGCGGCAATGCTGCTCAAACCCCAGATCAACTACATCGGTATGGACAACTATCGTGCGCTTTTCCAAGGTTTTCTCAATATTCGCTTTCGGCAAGATCTAACCAATATGTTCTTTTTTATAATTTTGTTTGTGGGTTTGTCTTTATTGGCGGGATTGCTGCTTGCCACATTGATTGAGCAGCTTGTTTGGGGTGAGGTGTTTTTCCGGACCGTTTTTTTATATCCCATGTCGCTGTCTTTAGTGGTCACTGGTACTATTTGGCGGTGGATGCTGCAGCCTAGGGGTGGTATCAATGTTTTACCTACCTTACTGGGACTGCCGGCGGGACAATTTCTTTGGCTTTCCAGCCGCGCCCAAATCTTAGTATTCGACTGGTCCAATATAGTTCATTATGGGGCTTTAACACTTTTGGTGGGATTGGCAGTGCTTTGCCTGGGCCATTGGCGTCGGGGAGAAGAGCGCAAGCTGTATCTGAAGCTTCCAATTTTTACAGGTTTGTTTGCAGTCACTGTAAGCGGATGTTTCACTGATTTAAAGCTCTTGGACTATCCTGAACAACATGGTTTTAATGTAGCCCTTTGGGGCATAGTGGCGGCGTCGGTATGGCAGATGTCCGGCTACACTATGGCCCTATATTTAGCCGGCCTTCGCACTATTCCGGATGAGCTGAGAGAGGCTGCAAAAGTCGATGGTGCCAGTCGGATGCAGATTTACAGGTATGTGGATCTGCCGCTTTTAAAGCCCATTACCGCCAGTGCTGTAGTGATTTTGGGACACATAGCCCTCAAGATATTTGACTTGATCTTCGCCATGGCAGGGCCTGATCATTATCCCACATCGGTACCGGCTATTACAATGTTTCTTAAAACCTTTCGCGGTAATGAACTTGCAGTTGGTTCCAGTATCGGGGTCATGCTGTTGATTTTAGTTTCGCTGCTTATCATTCCATACTTGATTAGTTCATTTCGCCAAGGAAAGGGGTGACATCCTTGAAATTTCGCAGGATTACTGATGTATTGGCACTGATTTTGGCCCTGTCTTTGGCCATTGTTTATCTTGTTCCCATCTATATGACGGTAATCACCAGTCTAAAAGCACCGGAAGAGATCAGCTTCATGACGGCTTGGCAGCTTCCCAGTGAGATAAACTGGCAGGGCTATGCCGCGGCTTTACAAAAATTTGCACCCAGTCTAAAAAACAGTTTCATGCTGGCCATCAGCGCGACACTTATTTCCGCTGTGATGGGTTCTTTAAATGGTTTTGTACTCAGCAAATATCCAATCCCCGGGGTGAATGTCATGATGCCGTTGATTGTTTTTGGTATGTTCATTCCCTACCAGAGCATTTTGGTGCCCTTATTCCAGTTCATGCAAAAAACGGGACTTTATGGTGGGCTGCCGGGCTTAATTTTAGTCCATGTAGTGTATGGACTTCCGATAACGACTTTACTTTTTAGGAGTTTCTATCAAGAAATCCCCGATGAGCTCCTGGGAGCCGCCAGTATAGATGGGGCGGATTTTTTCGGTATATTTCGCTATTTGATTTTGCCCCTTTCCGGGCCGCCTTTTTTGGTGGTTTCCATCTGGCAGTTTACGCAAATCTGGAATGAGTTTTTGTTTGCTGTCACCCTAGCCCGCCCCAATGCTCAGCCTATTACCGTTGCCCTTGCCAACCTCGCCGGCGGTCAGGCGGTTTCTTGGAATTTGCCTATGGCCGGCTCCATTTTAGCCGCATTGCCTACAGTTGTTATTTATGTTTTGTTAGGTCGCTATTTTGTTAGAGGTTTACTCGCCGGCGCGCTGAAAGGTTAAATATAGCGCAAACAGTGTCGGGGGTGGACCATTTTTATGAAGCTCATGTTTCTCGGAACTGCATCAGGTTTGCCAACACATGATCGTTTCAGTCAGACGGTTGTTTTGGAGATTGATAAAACACTGCATCTTATCGATGTTGGTGATGCGGCCAGTTCGCTTCTGGCCCAAAGTA
This sequence comes from Bacillota bacterium, assembly GCA_012519025.1. Lineage (GTDB taxonomy): Bacteria > Bacillota > Limnochordia > DTU087 > DTU087 > JAAZMF01. The sequence goes on along the minus strand of JAAYQZ010000058.1, from coordinate 3,125 downwards.
AATTAAATCACCAAAGCATCCGCTCCATAGTTGTTTCCCACATGCATGCCGATCATCATGCCGGTCTGGCCCAGGTGCTGAAGACCAGCATGCACCTTAAAAAAGACAGTGATCTTAAAATAGTTTTGCCGAGTGAAGGTATCAATGCCGTAGTTGGCTTTCTGGAGGCCTGCTATCTGCCGCTGGAATGGCTGAAGTATCCTGTGGAAATGATACCCATTGGTGACGAGGAAATTGTTATCCGAGACAATTTGACCATGAATGCTTACCCCAATACCCATTTGTTGGGGTTGAAAGGGCGGTCTTTTCGACGTCTAGATGAGATGAACTGGCAGTTTCAAAGCTACTCGTTTGTGATCAATGCCCAAGGGCGGCGCATTGTTTATTCCGGCAACCTTAGAGGCAAGCTTGCAGAAATAGATGAACTGATTGACCAAAATACGATACTGATCACCGAGATGGCCCATTTGAGGATCGATGAAATGTTGGACGTGATTTCCCAAAGAAAGCCCAAACATGTCTATATAACCCACTTTTACCCATATTTAGATATGGATGATGTGAAACAAAAGATTACAGACAGCTCTTTTGGCGAGGCAATCACCCTTACCTGGGATGGCATGGTGGTGGAATTATAATATACAAGGGGGAATATCTGTGACACGGCCGAATGTGATCGTTTTTCTAACTGATGATCAAGGTTATGGCGACTTATCCTGTATGGGTGCCCGTGATTTTAAAACACCGCATATCGACGCTTTAGCGGCATCAGGTGCAAGATTGACAAGCTACTACTCGAATGCCCCTGTCTGTTCACCGGCCCGGGCAGCTTTACTTACCGGGCGCTATCCAGGCAATGCCGGTGTGAGATCCATTTTAGGGGGCCGCCGAACTACACCGGGTTTGCCCGGGGAAGTCCCCACTTTAGCCCGGGCGTTGAAATCCCAAGGATATCAAACAGCTATGTTTGGTAAGTGGCATTTGGGGTTAGCGGAAGGTTCCAGGCCCCATGATCATGGATTTGATGAGTGGTTTGGCTTTCTAGCCGGCTGTATAGATTATTACTCCCATATATTTTACTGGGGGATTGCCGATGGGAAGATGGATCCCATCCATGATCTTTGGCACAATGATCAAGAGATATACGAAAACGGTAAATATTTCACTGAAATGATTACTGACAGGGCGGTAGAATACATACGCAGGGCTGCTTCCGATGATAAGCCTTTCTTCTTGTATATCCCCTACAATGCGCCCCATTACCCGATGCATGCACCGCAAAAATATTTAGACCGATTTTCGGATTTGCCTTGGGAGAGAAAAATCATGGCTGCAATGCTCAGTGCCGTAGACGACAGTGTAGGCGCGATTATGGATGAAGTGAAGCGGCAGGGACTTTATCAAGATACTTTTTGCTGTTTTCAAAGTGATAACGGTCCATCGCGGGAAAGCCGCAATTGGCTGGATGGAACTAGTGAACCTTATTATGGGGGTTCCCAAGGTCCGCTAAAGGGACACAAATTCAGCTTATTTGAAGGAGGCATTCGAGTGCCCGGCATCTTCAGCTGGCCCGGCACTATCCCATCTGATCAGGTCATTGATCAGCCGGCGGCATTTATTGATTTGTTTCCAACTGTGGCCGGCATCGCCGGAGTGGATCTGGTTGATTATGAGCTGGATGGCCTAGATATTATCGATATGCTTACTAAAAGCAGCCCATCGCCCCACAGTGAAATCTTCTGGGAGATTGGCGGCCAAACTGCTGTTAGATCCGGAAAGTGGAAGCTGGTGCTGAACGGACAGTTGGTTGAAGATGAGCCTTCTGTTTTTCCTGTGCACCTTGCTGATGTAGAGGAGGATATGGGGGAAAGACACAATCTCAAAGACGAATATCCGGATGTTGTAAGGGAACTGGAAGCAAAATGCCGGAAGTGGCGTCAAGGTATAGAAAATCGGTGGAAAGATTACTGGCAGCCCCGGATTGACGGGGTGTGTGATCGTGTCAATGAGGAAAGTGAAGAGGTGGCAGTTGATGAAGATTAGTTTCAGACCCATCGGTGTTGTAAAAACACCTTTCCAAGAACCGCAGGGAACGCCGATTCAGCCCCAGGCGGGGGCAGGTGTTGAAGGAAGCGTAGAGATATACCCGGAATTTAAGGCCGGGTTAAAAGACATCGAAGGCTTTTCCCATATCGTGCTCATTTATCATTTCCATTTAATGAAAACATATAAACTCCACGCAAAACCGTTTATGGATAACGAGGAGCGGGGCATTTTTGCCATCCGAGGTCCTGCTCGGCCCAATCCCATCGGTTTATCCATTGTAGAGCTTGTGAGAGTGGAAGATAATGTGCTCCATATACGGGACCTGGATATAATTGATGGCACCCCGCTTTTGGATATCAAACCGTACGTACCGCGGTTTGATGAGGCCAACGCCGTCCGCACCGGTTGGCTGAAGACCAATATCCACAAATTGGAAGAGATGCGAGATGACGGCAGGTTTGCTAAACAGCCCCAGGCATCGAGAAAAGATGGATCCGACAAGTAAAGATTGGATAAGGTCCGTCAGAGTGGTTTTGTCAAGATTTGTTGATCAACACAACCAGCAGACCACCGGTTAGAATGCTTACTTCACCGGTGGAGGCGGTCAGTTCGTTGCTCACCCCTAAGGTATCGCCAAAATATAGGTTGCCTTCTTTAAGCGAGTATGCCAACCCTTTGGTTGTAATACCTTCGGCGGTGGAAGAGAGGGGGATCAGTGAAACATAATCACCGGGATTCCCCTCAATTATCGCCTCACCGGGTCCCTGCAGCATGCATACATATTGTTTATTTCCCACAAGATGCAGATCTGCACCATGCTCTATACACAGCTTGCCCAGGAATATATTGGCTAGGGTGTGGTCAATGCGGCCGCCAAAACCGCCTAAGATCCATATATCTTGAACCGAGAGAGCCAGGGCATATTCCACTGCCAGGTGACCATCGGTTTTATCCTTTTGGGGCGGGTGTGTAATAACCTTAATACTGGTGTTGTTTTGCAGGTAGCGTTTGCCATCCGCAGAAAGTGAATCAAAATCCCCAAGCACAACATGGGGGACAAGACCCACGCTCTTGGCGTG
>JAAYQZ010000005.1 GCA_012519025.1 Bacillota bacterium | reverse complement strand
GGTGCCTTGGAACAGACACCGCTTGGGCAGAAGATCCTCCCGTATACGACGATAGCTTGGATGCCTTAGATTACCACTGGGAGTGTATTCTAGGTAGCCAACCTCCACTACCATTTCCGGTTTGACCCAAGTTACTGAAGGTAGGCTCTTAGGGATTCGTTGGACTAGGGGCCTTTCTCCGGGTGGTAGTGGTGTAAGGCTGGCTAGAATCTCCCGCATGGCTACTTCGGTGAACCCCGTACCAACATTTCCTACATAAATCAATCGCTCGTTTTCCATAAGATACTGTCCCAAGGCCAAGGAGGCAAAGGTTCTAGAGGATTTAGGGATGAACCCGATTACTACAGCCTCTACTGTTTTTAGGGGTTTAATCTTAACCCATAGCCTGGTGCGCTTGCCCGGTAGGTAGGGGCTGTCCAGCTTTTTGCCCATAACTCCTTCTCTGCCTTGAGCTACAGCCGCCTGGAAAAACGCTAATCCCACTTCCTGTACATAACCATTGATGAGAAGATACTCATTGGTGGTGACACCTTGGCTAAGCAGCATCTTCCGCTCCTCTAAGGGTAGGTGAAGGAGGGACTTGCCCTGGCGATAGAGGATGTCAAAGGCGATAAAAAGTGCTGGGATGTCCCTGGGATCAGGGCTGATTTTGGGTGTTCTTCTCATCTTTTGTTGAAGCAAGTGAAAGAGCTCCCGCCCTTCATGGAAAACAATAATTTCTCCATCCAGAATTGCCGGTGTGGTCGTGATCTGCCGATGTAACCGTGAGAGTTCCGGAAAATGGCCAGTTAAGTCTACCCCATTGCGACTCTGCAGTCTTGTACCCTGCTTTTCTAGGTAAGCAAGGCAGCGAAACCCATCCCATTTTGGTTCAAACAAGAATAGGTGAGAGTCAAAGGGCTCCGCCGTTTGGGCTAGCATGGGCTTTAGGTAGGTGGGTAATCCCGTTGCCATTTAGCCTGTCTCCTCGGTCTCTGGCCGCTGGCGGCCCCTACGCCTAGTTTTTAGGCGGGAACCATCCTGGTCAGATAGCAGCTCTTCGGTTTGCCCGGCTTTGTCCTTGGTAGCCTGGACACTTGCCTCAAGGGCTGCCATAAGATCGATGACTTTTCCGGCGGCAGGTGGCTGTTCCGCTAGGGTTACTTCTTTGCCTGCGATCTTTTGCTCGATGACACCAAGTAGCATGGTTTGATACTCATTCTCGTATTTCTCTGGGGTGAATTTGGTTGTTAGATTGTCAATGAGCATCATAGCCATCTCTAATTCCCGGTCAGCAATGGTAAGTTCTGTGGTTACTTGCACTAACTCTTCGATGGAACGAATCTCATTTGGGTAGTACATTGTCTCTAGTGCCAATCCAGAACCATAGACACGCAAAGCCGCCAAGTGTTCACGGGAACGAATGACGATTTTGGCAATGGCTAATTGCTCTCTTCCCAGCATAGCTTTTTTCAATAGGTGGTAAGCCTTGATGCCAGTTTCCTGGGGCTCCAAAAAATACGTCTTTTGGAAATAAACCGGATCAATGTCTTTCAGCTCAACAAAATCGAGAATGTCAATCGCGCGGGTTTTGTCAGGTGTGATGGCTTCGAAATCAGCGTCATCCATGATTGCATATTGGCCTTTTTGGAATTCGTAACCCCTGACGATTTCCTCTTCGCCAACCTCTTTGTGGCAGGTGGGGCATGTTTTTTGGTACTTAAGCGGTGTATGGCAGACACTATGAAGGTAATTGAACTTGATATCATTGCTGGATGTACCTGCATACAGCTTAACAGGTATGTTGACCAAGCCAAAGCTAATTGAGCCATTCCATAGACTACGCATTCAGCTTGCCTCCTTCACTCCCTCCTGAAAGTAGGATTAGCACATCCATTTATGTTTATCCAAAGGCCTGACCGTGGAAGGTTTCTCCAGCAAGTCAATGGCTACTGGTGAATATACTGCTAGCAACCAGTATGGCAGGGAGTTGAGATTTCCTATGGCTGAGAAAGAAGTCTTTCTTACCTTAGCGGGATTGCAGAGACTACAAAACGATCTGACCTACCTAAGGACAGTACGACGCAAGGAAGCAGCCACGGTAATGCGAGATGCCTTGTCTACAGGAGGCACATGGGAAAACCCAGATTATGAGACGTCCAAGATGGAATTGGCTTTTATTGAGAGTCGAATTCAGGCTCTGGAGAATCTACTAAGGAATGCCAAGGTAATTGAGCCGAGAGAGCTAGACACAGATGAAGTGCGAGTGGGTCACAGGGTGCGACTGCATGATATCAGTACTGGCGAAGAGATGGAGTTCATGATAGTGGGGTCGGCTGAGGCTGATCCTGCCGCTAGCCTAATCTCCCATCGTTCTCCTGTAGGCCAGGCGATTCTAGGCCGTAAGCCGGGGGATGTAGTCAAGGTAGAGGTACCAGCGGGGCTGTTGGTCTACAAGATCATGACCATATGTACTGTATCGGTCGGCTAGTTCCGTCTTTTCAATGTTTGAGAGGCTCCCGGGTGGGGAAACTATTATCTAAACAAAGGATCTCTTAACAAGGGATCAAGAACCCCAAATACTCATCGAGGAGGAAGAAGATGTGACTGAGCTGATCAATAATCGAGCCTACCGACAGGAGCAGCTCAAAAGAATAATTAGGGATTTACACGCAGGTCAATCAGTAGAGGACGTGAAGGACCGCTTCAGGGCTCTCATTGAAGATATTGGAGGAACCGAGATCTCCCAACTGGAGCAGGCACTTATCGACGAAGGTATCCCAGAGGCAGAGATTAAACGCTTATGTGATGTCCATGTAAGCGTTTTCCAGGAGGCATTAGATGTCCAGCCACCATCTGAAAGTGTTCCAGGACATCCCATCCATACTTTTCGTTTAGAGAATGAGGCTCTGGAAAAAGTAATCAGGGATTTGCAGGAGGTGCTTAATCGATTAGAATCTAGTAGGGAGGCGAACCAAGAACTCCTGAATAGGTGGCAAGAACTTCACACCAAGCTAAGTGAAGTAGAGAAGCACTATAGCAGGAAAGAAAATATCTTGTTCCCATTTTTGGAGCGGAACGGGATCACAGGCCCTCCAGGTGTCATGTGGTCTATCCATGACGATATCCGCGCCGGTTTGAAAAAAACTTCTGTCCTCTTACAGCAGATAGAGGTAGGTACACTATCTGGGGATGAGCTGATCAAACAGAGTGAGGCACAGGTCCGTCCTGTCCTCAAGGCCATGCAGGATATGATCTACAAAGAAGAAAAGATCCTGTTTCCCATGTGTCTGGAGACATTGTCCGAAGGCGAATGGCAGGCTGTCGCTGAGGAAAGTGATGAGATTGGCTATACACTCATTACGCCTTCGCACCAATGGCAACCGACACGAAGCCGCAAGATCGAGACAACACCTACCCAAATCCCTGAGGGGCATTTGCAGCTATCTACAGGTATTTTGACCTTGCCAGAGATTGAGTTAATCTTTAATCACTTGCCTGTGGATATTACCTTTGTCGATGGGGACAATGTTGTCCGGTATTTCTCCCAGGGTTCTGAAAGGATTTTTGCTCGGACTAAGGCCATCATCGGGCGCAGGGTGGAAAATTGCCACCCACCTGAAAGTGTCCATGTAGTGACAGAAATTATCGACGACTTCCGGGCCGGAACGCGGGATGTGGCGGACTTCTGGATTCGGCTAAAAGGCCAGCTTATCTATATCCGCTACTTTGCTGTTCGGGATAATGCGGGAGAGTACATCGGAGTACTGGAGGTAACACAAAATGTCACACCCATCCAAGAGCTAAAAGGTGAAAAGAGATTACTTGATGATGCGTGATTCGGCCTACCGATGTATTTCCTTGTTGACTTCAGATGGGAGGGATGCTATAATTGGTCATGCGGCTCACGCAAAGGCCTTTTTGGGCGAATAGCTCAGCTGGGAGAGCACCTGCCTTACAAGCAGGGGGTCACAGGTTCAAGTCCTGTTTCGCCCACCATAGGGAACCGTGGTGTAGTTGGTTAACACACCGGCCTGTCAAGCCGGAGATCGCGGGTTCGAGTCCCGTCGGTTCCGCCATTTTGGCCGAGATAGCTCAGTCGGTAGAGCAGGGGACTGAAAATCCCCGTGTCGCCGGTTCAATTCCGGCTCTCGGCACCATTTGAGCCATTAGCTCAGTCGGCAGAGCACCGGACTTTTAATCCGGGCGTCCTGGGTTCGAATCCCAGATGGCTCACCATCGAAAACCTCCATTGCTGAATGGCTTTGGGGGTTTTTGGTTTTATTGAACAAAGTGCCGGGCCTTACGACCCGGCACTTTCTAGTTTATTGGGTGTCATATGCTTTAATTTTGCTCAAGGAAAAACTGCTCAGGGGAATATACATAACCAAAGAACCCATCATACCCCCACCAGCCGGTCTCCGGTATGTTGCGCAGGTTGTTTTTAGCGATTACTACATAAGGCGCGTTGCCTACAGTACCTATCAACCAGGTATTTTCAGCGTGGAGTCGCAGTAGGTCTTTGCCGAGTTCAACTCTTTCACTGTCATCGAGAGTAACCTGCATTTCTTCCCAAAGCTCAATCAGCCGCAGAACCTCTGGCGAAGGTTCTTCTCCCTGTGTGCCGTGGCTGGTGAACCAGCGTGCCCATTGGGGCCAAACAGAAGTAGACCATCCCAACGTCAAAGGCACATACCAAACGGGATAGTGATAGAATTGTGAATCTGTGCCATAGTCACCGTGATGGACACCGACTTGAACTTCATTGGTTGGTACTCTTTCAGCAAGCAGCGTATTGCTGATCAGCTTCAAATTCGTGTGAACACCGACTGCCTCCCAATATTCTCGAACTAGCTCCATTGTAGGCGTTTTGGGGGTATCAGCTTCACAATACTCGACAGTTATGGTAAACCGCTTGCCGTCCGGGCGCAGTCTGTAACCGGTGGAGTCTCGTTGGTCCAGTCCCACTGCATCGAGCAGTCTATTCGCTTCATCTAAATCGTATTGGGCATAAGCCGTTGCGAATTCCGGTTCAAAAGACGAGCAAATGGGAACCACAGTGGCCTGCCGGGGTTCACCTAAGCCGAAATAGAGGGTATCGTTGATTTCCTCTCTATTGATAGCTAGTGACATGCCGCGGCGGAATCTGACATCTCTGACTATATCTCGCCAAACGGGATCATCTAATGTCTGGTTGAACTGAATCATGACTTCTGTACCCCAGATCCCATTATAAAGCAAGACTCGATAATCACCTTGGTCTTCAAATTGTTTGTATGTTGTGAGGTTCTGAAGGCTTGTGTGGAAACCGTTGAAGTCCTCCTCACCGGTGATGATAAGCGAGTTAACTGTAGTTATGTTAGAAGCCTTTCTTACAACCACTTTGTCTATATAGGGCAGTTGGTTTCCTTCCGGATCAACTTTCCAATAATAGGGGTTGCGCTCTAGGCGGATGACACCGGGCTCTTTGCTTACCACAACGAAAGCAGATAAAGTAGGCACCCCGGGGTGCATTGCGATACCAGAGCTCCTTGAGGCTTTATCTAAAAACATTTCATACCAATAGTCGTAAGCATCATCTGCTGCAATTATTTTATCCAACTCTTCCTTGGGGGTATATTTGGGGTGGAATTGCTTGAGATAATGTTTCGGAAAGCCGGCAACGGCCATACCGGAACCGTGGGCTAACTCTCTAACATTCAGTGGATTGGGAATGGCAAACTCAAATTCCACCGTATAATCATCAATTTTCCTAACTTTCATGGGTTCTCCACCGGGACACCAAACTCGACGGCTGGGCCCAACAGGGCGGATTTCTTCATTTAGTTCAACATCATCCCACCAAAACATTATATCATCGGCATCAAACGGTACACCATCAGACCACCTAAGGCCTTCTCTTAAATGCAGGGTCAACCTTGTGGCGTCATCGGATAACTCCCATGCTTCCGCGACATTGGGAATCACGGTACTGTAGTCTGAATCTGTTTTTAAGATCCCGTCACCCATTACGATCACATGGGGCCCCAGCATACTATCTGCTGCAATGCTGGATGTGCGGAGAGTGCCGCCATAATCACCAATGCGCTCAACAACGTCTACAACCATAGGGTTTTTAGGCAGGCGTTCATTCACCGATGGCAACTTGCCGACTTCAACCAATTCCTTCAACATAGGAGCCTCGTTGTAACCATAAGCGATGGTAGCCAGCGAGAAAACGAGTATGGCCATGAGCAATCCTGATATTAGCCTTTTACTTCTCATAGTTTACCTCCCATAGAAGTCTTGACACTCCAACACAGTAATTGCATGCCAATGAACCTGGACCGACTTCCGCTTTGCCCCCTCTTTCCATTGTTGTTAATCATCCGACACACCTCTGCGTATAACAGAAATGTCCGTCTAGTCGATCCATTGCTTAAATAATTCTGCCTCGATCCCCTAATTCCTTCCACGGAAACAAAACAGAAAAATCCCAATCTATAAGTTTGGGTTAAGAAACTGCGGGTACCGGGTTGATTCATAGCCTTTGGCCCGGCCTGATCAAGGTTTATCTGGCTGAATTATAGAATGTAAGCAGCAATAGAAGACAGTGAGGGTCTATTAGAAGGCAACCACATGATGGGAGGTAGATGGTTTGCTGCCGCTCGGGATAATTACTGACGAGGTTCATGATGATTTAAAGACAAGCTGCCGGTTCGTAGAAAGTGTTGGTATTGATTTAGTGGAACTGCGTACCATCGATGGAAAGAATATTTTGGAACTCCCGGATGATGCAGTGTTTGAGGCCAAATCAATACTAGATGAATACGACCTCAAAGTCGCGGGAATTTCCTCACCAATTTTCAAGTCACCTTTGGAAGGTAATGACCAGGTTGGCTGTGAAGGTGATTTTATGTTGGAAGGGTTTACCACTTTCAAAGACCAGCTTTCGCTGTTGGAACGGGCAGCAGCGCTTTGTCAAATTTTCGATACGCCTTTATTGAGAGTTTTTACTTTCTTGCGGGTGGGTTGGTCAGCAAGCATTGTTGAAAAAATTGCAGCCTGCCTTTTGGAAGCAGCGGAAATAGCCGAAAAGCACAAGCTCATTTTAGCCGTGGAGAATGAACCGATTTGTAATGCTCGTTATGGAAGGGAGTTGGGCGAGCTATTTGATTATCTCAAAAAGAGCGCCCCTTCTAATTTGCTTGACCATCTGACTATACTTTGGGATCCCGGCAATGCTTTTTATGCCGGAGAGCTGGATTGCGTTAAAGAAGGGTATGAGGCTATCAGGGGACGGGTTGGGCATGTTCATGTTAAGGATGTGTTTTTCGGTGGTGACGGTAAGCCGCTTTGTGTGCCGGTAGGCAGTGGTGGGGTTGATTATATCTATCAAATTTCCGCTTTGCTCGATGATGGATACAGCGGCCCACTTATTCTTGAACCGCATTATATCCCAGAAGGGAAAACACGTCTGGAAGGGGCACGAGAAGCTGTTGATGCTTTGCGCAGGCTTTTGGGTGCCGTTTGATGCAAACTTCGCTCTGGGCAAAACAGGAAAAGGGGCTTTGGAGCCCCTTTTCGATTAGACTGTTTTTGGCCATCTGCTCAATTTGTCAATCAGTCAAATTCAACACCCAACTGTTTACAGATGGACTGGATGTATTTAATGGCTTTGATGTTTTCCGCGGCAAATTCGGCAGTGGCATCGGTACTTGCGTAACTAGGACCTTCGGTTTTGCTTATTGATACCCCCGGCACATTCTCAAGCTCCATGGATATGACTCCGTCGAATTCTATGTCTTTCAGTGCCTGAATGACAGCAGTCCAATCGATTTTGCCCTTACCCGGTCGCCAATGAGCATTTGTTACACCATCGTTATCGGAGAAGTGGGCGTGGAAGATTCGGTCACCCAATTGATATATAGCAACATGAGGGACTTCCCCCATAGGGAATAAGTGGCTGGGATCGAAATTCACGCCCAGTGCTTGTGAATCAACATGTTCAATGAGCCGGAGCATGGACCCAACATTAAATACGTAACTGTAGGGGTGGGGTTCAAGTGCATATCTTAAGTCAGCTGCTTCACATAAGGCCATACAGTGTCGCATGGTTTCAACGTAGTTGTCCCAATTTCTCTTCCAAGCATCAGGATCATTGTTTGGTGTGTGTACTTGAAACTTTTGAACGTGTGGCCTAGCGGGGAGCTGTGGGCCTGGAGCACTGAATGGTGTGTCGGGAAGGCCGTTAAAAAGCTCGGCTTCTAAATCCACACAAACATCCAAAGCCATTTTGAAATATTCTACAGCTTGATCCCGGACCTTTTTGTCTGGATGAGCCATGCCGCTCGGGGTACTTACAAACTGCGATAAAACAAGCCCTTTATCGCGAATGATTTTTTTCAGCTCTCCAGTACGTTTGGGGGTGTAGTAACCGTTTAAGATCTCTTCGTTCCAGGCAATCAACTCTACAGCTTTAAAACCCAAGTCAGCAATCCGAGAGATCGCTTTTTCATACGGCACGTCCCATCGGAATGGCCATATTGAAGCTCCTATGCGCATTACTCTATGCCTCCATGTAAAAAATTGTAAATCTATTAGTGTGTCGATTTTCCAATCCCAGCATTTCTCTTTGAGATATGCGAACCCCTCTTTTATTTGGGATTTGCACGGTGATCTTAGGGTGAAAATCCGATCGCAAACAGGTGATTTCCTGCAAAATGATGTTTTCCTAATGGGGAGTGAAATCCTTTGGCAAACAGCGCTGAAAAAGAGGAATACGATGATTTTGCGAGAAATCAGTCTGGCAGACTGTCCTGTTGTCGGGAAATGGGGTCTACATAATGCCATCGTGCGGGGGGCGATATATGTCGATTGATCAACAGGCGCATAAGTGTGTACGAGCTAGAACATCGCAAATCAAGGCTTTAAAACACGACACTACAAACAGTAAGGGAGCACAGTAAATGAGAAGCCGTTACTCTATTTTCGCTTTATTGATCACAACTGCGGTTGTCCTACTAGGCTTTTCCGGGGTTATTTATGCCAAAACGGAATTGGTTTATTGGATCCATGGTTATGAGCCTGCAGTCGTGGCTAACAAAGAAATAATTCAGCAATTTGAAGCACTGTATCCAGATGTAAATATCCGGTTTGACTATGTACCGCATGATGATTTCGAAACCAAGCTATTTACCGCTTTTGCGGCAGGCGTTGGTCCTGATGTCTACTGGATAGCAGACAATGTATTTCCACAGATGCTTGAAAGTGACATGGTTGACGCGGTGATGCCTTCGGCATTTGGTGTAGACAGCCAAGCGGAGTTTGAGACATTGTTTGAACCCGGTGCCCTAGAAGCCTTCAAGGTTGATGGTACTCTCTACACAGCGGGGATCTCTGAGTACAACACTTTAAGTGTTTATTATGATAAGGCCGCTTTCCGCGAAGCGGGGCTGCCATATCCTTCGGCAACCGAACCTATGACAGTTGCGGAATTTATTGAGCTTGGCCAAAAACTGACCAAGATTGAAAAGAATAGACGAATTCGCAGTGGGATTGAATTTGAGTGGCGATTGCCCAATTGGATCAGCCAAACTGTTGAACCTTGGGTCAGGCAGTTGGGGGGCGAATTGGTGGATCCTGAGACGGGGATGCCTCAGTTCGACTCTGAAGAAGTAATTACGGTTGTGCAGTTACTGCAGGATCTGGTATTTAAGTATGAAACCAGTGATCCAGCCTTTGTTCTGCAGGACCATGTGGAAGACTTTGCTTATGGCAGAGTGGCTATGGTTTTAGGTGGACCGTTTCATATGGGATTCACCAGGGGACTAAAGCCTGATATGGAGATTGGCGTCATGCCGTTTCCGGTTTTTGAAGGGTCTCCACGGGTAACTACAAAGTATTCTTGGGCATGGATGGTAAACCCCCATTCCCGCAATCGGGAGCTGGCTTGGAAATTCGCTGCTTTCGCTGCCACTGAGCACCAGGGATTGTGGTGGAATAATGTCCGATTCATTCAACCGCTTAAAGGCAAGATGGATCAGCTCATTGAAGCAGAACCTTTGATGGAAACCTTTGTAGCTGACTTTGAATATTCGAAATACCAGTTCAGCTCTACTCAGTACTACGAACTGGCCCATATTCTTTTGCAGGCCGTCAGTGAAGTTACGAGTGCGCCGGTGGATGTACGTCAAGTCATGGAAAGAGCCCAAAAAGAAGCATTGGGTGCTGTAGGCTTGTAGTACAGGTCAGGCGAGAGTTACTGATGGTGGGTCCCCACCCCCGGTTAGGGGTTGGGGACCACAGCAAAGGAGTAGACGTTTGATGTTAAGTTATGAACAGCAGCGAAGGCTCTGGAGTATTATTTTTGTCATCCCCGCAGTAGCTTTTTTTGGGATATTTTATGTTTGGCCCATCATACAAACCTTCTGGCTCAGCCTTCATCAGTGGAATATTGTTTCGGTACCAAAGTACATTGGTTTGTCCAACTACCAGAATCTCTTTACATCAAGCCAGTTTATAAACTCATTCCAAGTGACCACAAAATATGTTTTTGGTTCAGTTATTCCGGTGTGGATCATTGCTTTAGCTGTGGCTGTGCTTTTTAATCGGGAGTTTCGCGGTAAAGATATGTATATCATGCTGTATTATCTACCTTTTGTTGTATCTTTGACTGTATGGTGTGTTCTTTGGAAAATTATCTACCACCCGTCTTTTGGTGTGCTTACTGCTGTAACTGATCTGTTCGGTTTTCGGAATATACGATGGTTAAATGATCCCAGACTCGTCTTGGCTGCTCTTATAATACCGAATATATGGAAAGTGATGCCTGCCAATATGGTTATTCTGTTGGCCGGCTTGGGTTCAATACCAAAGGAATACACGGAAGCCGCTAAAATAGATGGAGCCAATTCCCTGCGTGTTTTTTGGCATATTATTCTTCCCTTGTTGAAGCCGGTGCTTTTGTATGTTGTCATCATTTCCACAATTTCAGCATTTCAGGTCTTTACTCCCGCTTATTTAATGACTAGGGGAGGTCCCGGATCCGCGACACGAGTCCTGCCGTTGTTTATATATGAAAACGGGTTTCAGTATCTGCGAATGGGTTTAGCTTGCGCGGCATCAATGGTTCTGTTTATGGTCTTGATGGCATTCAGCCTGCTGCAGCTGCGATTCTTCGGTTTCGGGAAAGAGGGATAAGATGAACAGGAAGCGGGTAAGGAATGCTGTTTTCTATATTATCATTACCGGGGGTGCTTTGCTGTCCACTGCACCGGTGCTTTATATGTTCAGCGCGTCCTTGATGCGCAAACAGGATATCTTTGGAATGCCTATTCGCTTGATTCCGCCAGAAGTTAGGTGGGCTAATTACGTAGACATTTTCACCTTGTTTGATTTGCATCGCTACTTTTTGAACAGTGTGTTTGTGGCTGCCTGTGTTGTCGTCTTCAATCTAATGTTCTCGGCTATGGCAGGTTATAGTTTAGCGAAGGGTACTTATCGAGGACGCAGGATAGTTTTTTATTTTATTTTGTCGACTATGATGGTTCCTTTTACTGTAATTGTCATACCGCTTTATATTCTGGTAAGGGACTTGGGTTGGCTTGATACCTATTGGGCGCTGATCGTGCCGGCTGCTATGACGCCTTTTGGTGTGTTTCTGATGAGGCAGTTTATTGTTGGTCTGCCGGATGACTACCTTGAGGCTGCGCGTATAGACGGATGTTCAGAAGTCAGATTGTTTTTCAGTATTGTGCTGCCGCTGCTCAAGCCTGCTTTGAGTGCCCTCGCCATCATAACATTCACAGGCAATTGGGACTCTTTTTTATGGCCGTTAATTTCTATATCCATCGAAAGTTTAAAAACTTTACCTCTAGGACTAGCGCGATTTGTAAGTGCCTATGGAACGGAATGGCATCTGCTCATGAGTGCCTCAGTGGTGTCAACGCTGCCTTTGCTGCTGATATTTGTAGTTTTGCAGCGCCGATTCATCGAAGGTATGTCTGGATTGAGTGGGATTAAATAGATTCAAACGAGAAACAGTGGGGCGGGAACAGGAGGAAGTCAAATGGCAAAGAAGGTTTTCGTATATGTTGGTACATATACAGTCCGTTTTGGCACCAACCGACTGTCTGATACTAAGAGTGAAGGTATATATGTTTTCCACCTGGATCTGCAGACTGGGAGTATGAACTTAATTGATAAGGTGGAAGCCGTTAACCCCTCGTATTTGACTCTTGATTCAAGGCGCTGTTTTCTGTACGCAGTCAATGAGGTAGATGAATTCCAGGGACAAGAATCAGGTGCCGCCAGTGTTTTTAAAGTGGAATCGGACTCGGGTAAACTGACTTTTGTGAACCAGAAAGCGACATTAGGCGCGGATCCCTGCCATATTGTTGTAAATGACTTGAATACGCATGTGTTTGTATCCAATTATTCCAGCGGCAGTGTGTGCGTTTTCCCGATTGCTAACGGTGGTTTAGGCGATGCAGTCCAATTGATCAGGCATGAAGGCAGCGGCGTCCACCCGAAACGGCAAACCAGACCCCACGCGCATTCATCGGTCCTTGATAGGGCCAACAAGTACGTCCTTGTGCCTGATTTAGGTACAGATAAGGTGATGATTTATAGATTTAATCGAAAGGCTCTTCAACCTCTGGAACCCAGCCGGATTTCTTTTACCAAGATGCACCCCGGTGCTGGTCCAAGGCACGGAGTTTTTCACCCTGCCGGAGAACATTTCTATGTGATTAACGAGCTTGATTCCAGCATAAGTGCTTGTACCTACCACAAAGATCAAGGGACCTTGAGTCTGATACATACAGTGCCCACTGCTCCGGATGGGGCAGAGGTCTCCAATACTACAGCGGATATCCATATAACCCCTGACGGCAGGTTTGTCTATGGCTCTAACCGCGGACATGACAGTATAGCAATATACAGTGTCGACAAAAACACCGGTAGATTAGAGTGCGTAGGATTTCAAAAAACAGGTGGGAGAACTCCTCGTGGTTTCGCGATTGAGCCTACGGGGAGCTTGATGCTCGTGGGTAATCAGGACACCGACAATATTACTATTTTTCGGATAGATAGAAACACGGGTAGGCTTGAGCAGATTAGTGAGACGAAAGTGCCCACTCCGGTTTGTGTACGGCCGTATCTTTGGGGTTAGGCAAATCCACTTCAGCATTCCGGACGAGGTATTTTGTCGTACAGCCAATTGAAGGGATGGGTGTGATGCGAAATCAGCACAAGAGATTTCGTTATAAGGATCTAGGTTCCATAGAGGCAGCCTGCCGGGAACTTGGTTTGCAGCTTGAATTTGACGATGATGTATCGAACCTGGGGCATAGGGTAAATATTGCTGGAAAATATGCGCCAAATGCGATAGCTATTCAACCTATGGAAGGACAGGACGGTACCTTTGAGGGGAAGCCGGGCCCACTTACCTTTCGCCGTTACGAACGTTTTGCAAGAGGCGGAGCAGGCTTGATTTGGTTTGAGGCAACTGCAGTCGCTCCCACGGCACGAGCCAATCCGCGGCAGCTGATGTTGAACAAAGATACACTGTCCAGCTTTCGTCGTTTGGTTGCGCAAACCCAAACAGCAGCCAGGGAATCATGCGGTCCTCACCACAGACCATTTACTGTTCTGCAGTTAACTCACTCGGGGAGATATGCAAAACCTGAAGGAGTGCCTCGGCCCATTATTGCCTTCCATGATCCAATATTGGATGGGGAAACCCATGTTTACCCCGATCAAGTACCGATTACCGATGCGGAACTTGGCAATTTGGAGGATCAGTGTGCCGATGCTGCTGAACTGGCCTTGGAAGCGGGCTTTGATGCAGTAGATGTAAAACACTGCCATCGCTATCTCACTTCTGAGCTTTTGGCCGGCTACACCAGGGAAGGTAAGTATGGTGGCTCTTTTGAGAACAGGGTCCGCTTTTTGATCAACACCATCAGCAAAATCAAAAACCGTCTGGGCGATGAGTTAATTGTGACCACTCGTATAAATGCATATGACGATCATCCTTATCCTTACGGGTGGGGAACTGTAAAACAGGCGGGCAGCCGAGAAATGGGTTTAGATGAGATGGTGAAGCTGGCAGGCATGCTTTTTGAGAACGGAGTTCCTTTACTTAATATCACTGCAGGCAATCCCTATCACAATCCGCATGTAAATCGACCTTACGATTTGCCGGTTACCGGGGGTCAGCTTCCTGCGGAACATCCTTTAGTTAGTGTTGCTCGGTTAATGGAGACAGCAAGAATAGTGCAGGAAAGTGTCCCTGAAATGGCTGTCATCGGCAGCGGATACAGCTGGTTGAGACAATTTTTGGGCAATGCCGGCGCCGCCAATATTCGCAACGGCTGGGTGACCATGGTTGGTGTTGGCCGGGGGGCTTTTGCCTATCCTGATTTTGCCAAAGAGCTTTTGGAAACCGGGACAATGAATTCGCGTAAAACCTGTATCACCTGCAGCCGCTGCACACAGCTAATGCGGGAAGGTAAAGAGGCGGGGTGTGCTATTTTTGATACTGAAATATATAAAACACGTTCCAGCACATAACCAACAGTTGGCACGGGGGTGTCCAGGTTAGCGAAACACAGTGCCATCCCGATAATCTTTCCAGACTGTCTCAAACCATTGCTCCCCAGTGGGCAGTGGTTTTGTTTGTCTCCACTGAAAATGGCACTGTCCGTCACAGAACTGTACTTCTTGGATGCGACTGGAAAAGCGTTTGTCATTGGGCCGCAAGCGGAAAACATCTGGCAAACCTTCTTTTGGCAGTTCTCCTTTGAGGTCGTGAACCAAGTATGAACCGCGACTGCCTCCGCCTGTTTCAATATAGTTGGCCATGGCTTTTAGATAAATATACTGGCAAAGCAGCAGATCCCGATTCTGAAAAGCCGCCGGCAAATCCTCTAAAGAAGCAAGCTGTGTCGTTTCCGGCAAGGAGCTAAGTTCAGCTAAGGCTGCATCAGCTGCTCGGGAAATTTCATCCAGTGAACGTATATGGGACCCCACTTGGGTCATGCGCTCTCCCAAGTTGGTGCGGATTTGGTCCACATTGCCGGGGCCGTGCATACTGCTGGTAAATATATGGCCCAGTCGGAGTTTCTCTTCCATTTGCCTTCGGGTTTCTTTCACAAAGTTTTTTATGCTTGGAGGCGCCATTTGGTAGTTGTGGGCAATAAATTGGGCTGCTCGCAAACTGCCGACCTGACCTGAGTTCAATGCACTTCCTCCGGGACGGTAGACACCATGGGTACCGTTAGCCTCACCAATGGGGAAGAAGTGGGCTAAGTTGCTTTCCCACCAAATGTCCCCTGCAAGCCCACCGTTGTTGTGTTGAGCGCAGACAGCAATTTCAAGACGCTCGCTATGTAGATCGATGCCATTCCTGCTGTACAGTTCAATGGCAGGCTGGTTCATGGCCGCCAGGCGCTGTATGGGTGTGCCAAACTGTGCCCCTGACTGTTGCAAATATTCATAGGCTTCCGTACCGAGCAGCGAAAAATCGAGTTCACCATTTTTACTGCCCCATGAGGGGTTGCGGGTGTAATCAAGATACACTCTTCTATTTTTTAAAACGGTTTCTTGGTGAACCAGCAAATCAATTAAAGATGAGCCCTGGTTAAATGTTTTGCTTGGATCAAACGGCCACTGATAACCTTTGAGGAAAATGGCATCCAGCATCTGCCCGGGAGTATCAAAGTAATCCTGCAAAAACTCCCTCTCTATCCCTTTGGAATCCACGGAAACGTAGCTTGGCAGCACTTGTTGATATGTGCCGGAAAGGTTCCACCTGAATTTCAGGGATGCAATTCCATACTGCCATTCAGTAAGGTTTTTTCCTTTGACTCCTGCCTCTAATGCAATACCGGTCGCGCCTACTTGGGATTCGGGGTAAACAGAGGCCTGGTATATACCCGCGGGGCCTCCGGTTGCGTAGATTATATTTGTTGAGTTAAAGGCCACATAACGCGTATTTGGATCTTTAAGGCCTTTTTCGTTAATGGTGAGGATCCCCAGCGCCCTACTGCCAGCGGGGTCTGTCAGTATTCCGATGGCATGATAACCCTCGAATATGGGGATGGCTTTTCCGCGCACTTGCTTTAATAGGCTTTCTGTCATGTACCGGGAGGTGAGGGGACCGGCTGAAGTTGCCCGTTGGCGTGGGTCGTGGTCTGTCTTATAACCAACATATTCCCCAAAGCGGTTGTGGGGGAACGGAACCCCAATTTCAACTAGACGAAAATAGCAACGTGCAGATGATGCGGCTTCCACCGCGGCGATGTCCCCGTCCATGCTGCCGCCGCTGTAAAGATCGTTTGCCATTTCCCCGGGTGAATCGGGGGTATTGCCCGACATGGTAAGGCGATAGTAAGTTTGCTTGTCAGAGCCAGTATTTAGACTTGTACCCATGTTAAGGCCGTTGGTTACAACGGCTATATCAGGCTGCCCGTGTGAATACAGTTGATCGGCGGCGTTCAACCCGGCCGCCCCAGAGCCTACGATGATTGTATTGAAGCTGTGGATGGCGACTTTAGTGCCCATTATTTCCACTGTGGTATAAGTCATAATCTACCCCCTAAATAACTTGTTTGACCTCACAGATGACTACACATGCATTCGGTAAAAATCGATCAGCTCCTGCCCCTGCCGGTTTAGGCGAATTCGAACGAATTAAAGAAAAGGGAGGAAAAGCCAAACGTTGAGCTAAATAACGTTAGGGGTCATCCCAGTTCGTAAATTGGAATCCATATAGGCAAAATGAGGAGGCACACTTATGGCTCAGGTAAGCTTGGTCAAGGTGGAAAATGGTGACATTCGACAAGCTGTTCAAACTGCAATCGATCTTATAGGTGGCATGGGAAGGTTTGTAAAAAGAGGTGATGTTGTTTTAATCAAGCCGAATCTCTTCGTTCCACAAAAAGAGGACACAGGCTTGATTACAAGCCCGCGGGTGATTAAAGCAGTGGCTTTGTTGGTCAAGGAATTGGGCGGCGAAATAGTCATTGGTGAGCGCACTTCCAGTGTTTACAGCAACTTGGAAGACAGTGGTTTGGACGATATCGCTAAGATTATCAGTTTCGATGATGCTCCTCGTCGAGATATTCGCATTTCCGGGGCCAAGGGTCTATTTTTTGATGTGCCTATGCCAAAGATTGTTGATGACTGCCAAGTATTTATTAATCTGCCCGGTCTTCGCACTCACGCCTTAACACTGATGTCCAATGCGTTGAAAAATTTGATGGGATTACTACCGCGAGATTACACCCGGATGGTGCATCTTTGTGGGCTTGATAGATCCATAATTGATATCAATATGTATCGGCCTTCTCAGCTTGTTGTCACCGATGCTATTATTTGTGCGGAAGGGAACTTCCCCGGGCCGGCAAAGCCTTTACCGCTTAACTTGATCATAGCCGGCGATAACCCGGTGGCGGTAGATGCTGTTGCTTCAAGAATCGTTGGCTACAGTCCAGGAGAGGTAGATCATTTGGTGGAGGCTAATCGCCGAGGCCTTGGGCCTATTCATTTAAAGGACATTGAATTGAAGGGTCTTTCCCCTGAGCCGTACCACAATAGTTTTGAAAAGGCTCATACCACGATTGACGAATTTCGCGATCGGGTCACCATTATAGCACCGGCTGTTTGCAACAGCTGTCGCCAGGCTTTAGGCTGCGGCCTGAAACAAGCCGAAGAGCTGGGATGGCTTGGTGGTGAAACAGAACTTGTAGTTATTGCGGGACCTGTAGAAACACTGCCGGATATCAGTCCTGCTGCTGATGTGCTCTTGTACGGCAATTGTGCCGGACGTTGGCACGAGCATGGGGTGTTTGAAAGAGGATGCCCTCCGTTGGGAGGACAGGTAATCAAAGCACTGCGGGAAATGGGGTATCCCAAGAAGTAGTACAGCTTTATAATCGGGAAAGGGGCGCAAATGAAACTGAGGATCTGTATGATTGGTTCTACCGGGCATGTCGGATATGTTTTGCAGGATGTGCCCTATAGTAATGTAGACATTGTGGGAGTTTCCCCGGGTTCGGATGGTGAAGGTATAGATGGGCTCTACAGCAAGGTCAAGGAGTTCAGCCCCCGTTGTCAGGTTTTTACGGACTATCATTCTATGCTTGATGAACTTAGACCGGATCTGGTCGTGGTTGCTTGCCAATTTGGCGATTTAGCCCAGGTTATTATAGAAGCATTGAGCCGCAATATACATGTGTTTGCCGAGAAACCTATGGCATTGACTTTGGAGGAACTGATTGGTGTTAGGCAGGCCTATAGTGAAGCAAAAGTACATTTGGCTGCGATGTTTGGAATTAGGTATCACCCAAGTTTTCTCACAGCTTGGGAGCAAGTGAGGAACGGTAAAATAGGTTATGTGCGCTTGATTAGTGCTCAAAAATCCTACAAATTAGGAGATAGACCGGCGTTTTTTCGGAAGCGGGAAACGTGTGGAGGTACAATTCCCTGGGTGGGAATCCACGCTGTAGATTGGGTACACTGGTTTAGTGGTGAACGATTTGTGTCTGTTTTTGCTTCCCACTCGCGTCTTTGTAATCAAGGGCATGGGGACTTGGAGGTGGCGGCAAGCTGTCACTTCACTTTGACTAATGAAGTGGCAGCATCTATCACGATTGATTATTTTAGGCCGGAAAGTGCCCTATCCCATGACGATGATCGTTTGAGGGTCGTTGGTACTGATGGGATCATTGAGGTTAAAGATGGACATGTTTATTTACTGAATGCCGACAATGATGGGCAAGAAAGTCTCCCTTTTGTGGCTGAAAGGGGCATTTTTGCAGACTTTGTAGCCCAGATACGGGGGCTAGGCCAATGCCTTGTGAGTGCCGAGGATTCTTTTTATGCTGCCCGGGCAGCTCTTTTGGCCCGCCAATCAGCTGATGAAAACCGACTTTTGTATTTTGATTGACCTGCGTCTTTGGGTAATCGGTGACTACTGCGGAGTATTGTTGAGAAAATGTAAAACTTTCTTCATGTCCTCCCATACTAGTATTTTCCGAGAGGGATCTCTCAAAAGGGCGGCGGGATGGAAGGTAGGCATAATCATGATGCCGCTCCGTCTAATCCATTTTCCTCGAGCAGCGGTAATTCTCGCTTTAGCATCTACTAATGCTCTAAGGGCTGTGGCCCCAAGTATGACCATAACATCGGGCTTAATCAACTCGATTTGTCTAGCTAAGAACGGCATGCAGGCTTCTGTTTCCTCCGGCCTGGGATCGCGGTTGCGAGGTGGACGACACTTAACAACATTGCCGATAAACACATCACTGCGCTTTAGTTCCATCGACAGCAACAATTTGTCCAAAAGTCTGCCGGCTGCACCGACAAAAGGCAGACCTTGGGCATCTTCTTCACGCCCCGGCCCTTCACCGACAAATATGAGTCGGGCGTTTGCGCTTCCTTCCCCAGGAACAGTCTTATTGCGGGTTTTACAAAGGCCGCATGCACTGCATTCGGCCACTGCCCGTGATATTGCATCAAGTGTGGGAAGCGTACACCGGGAAGGTTCGGTTGCCCACAAACCCGGTGTTTCATCATTAGCGGTAGGTGGTGGATGGACAGTGCCGCGCACATCATTGAGGGTACGCGGCACTTGGTCTGTTGAAGATGTATCTAAACTCGACTCTAAAATGGCCTTACTACGGGAAGGTGTTTTTTCGTGCCGATCATCCACATGCTCAGGATCTGTTGTAAAAAGTCTGAGCTGTTTTATCCGCATCGGAACATCTCCCCTTATATTAGTTTTTAACCCCAGATTTCATCTTTTGCCAACTCAAATTGAGCTGAACTTGCTGAGCGAAGCCCGGCATCTAAGATGGCCATCGCGTCTAAGTTAATTTCCATGTCAAGAGTTGGATGCAAAGGCTCTCCGGTTTCTAGATGATGCATAAATT
The DNA here is from genome assembly GCA_012519025.1 of Bacillota bacterium. Taxonomy (GTDB): domain Bacteria; phylum Bacillota; class Limnochordia; order DTU087; family DTU087; genus JAAZMF01. The sequence goes on along the minus strand of JAAYQZ010000005.1, from coordinate 13,140 downwards.
CTTTAGCAACGTTGTTGCGGTGCTCCGGAAGCGGCTCAGCCTCATGCACGATGGGCTCATCGCGGAAACCTCTATAGATGGTTACAGTATTTCTCTCACAAACCAAAGTTCCCGTAGTGCCGTAAACTATAGGGCCATTGGGTACTCCAAAGTGGGAAGTACTCCAGGAACCCTCCAGTACAGCAACTGAGTTGGGGAATTTAACCATAACCAGGCCGTTGTCATCGGCATCACCATAATGGCTCGCAAAGTTTGCCTGCAAACCGTAAGCGCCTACAGCCGGTTGACCAATAAACCAGCGTGACAGACAAGCACCATAGCAGCAGTAATCGAGAAAGGCTCCCCCACCTGTATTTTTTTGGTGCCACCATTCAGCGGCTTTTTCTTCACCGGTGAGAGTTTGGCCATATTCAAATGGGCCCCGGGAAGCAAAGTTGGCATACTTGAACTTCCACACATCACCGATTGCACCATCGGCAATCAGTTCTGTAGCCAATCTGTTGGCTGCCCTCCAGGTGCTGGGCCAGTTAATAGCAAGTTTAACATTATTGTTTTGGGCTGCCCTTGCCATTAACAGTGCGTCATGATAAGTAGTTGCCATCGGTTTTTCAACCACGGCGTGCACACCGGCTCTAGCTATTTCCTGGACCACCTCAGAGTGCTTAGCGTTCTCCGAGCAGACAATAATGATGTCAAACTCTTCTTGGGCAAGCATCTCCTTGTAATCATCATAAGACTTAGGAACTCCAATCTTGTCAAGGGCTACTTTTAGATTGTCCCCTCTAGTCCCCCATTCCCGGGATATAGTGGGTGTGTCAGGCTTTGTGTCCGCACATGCCACCCATTCTACATTGGGAAGCTCTGCAAAATTCTCCATCAAAGTAAGTATGTGCATGTGAGCAAACCCAATGACTCCTAGGCGATATTTCTTGCTCATATATTAGCCTCCTCCTCATAAATCATTCTTTAGTCATTTAATAATGTCTATTAGAAAGTATTCTACACCGACCCCTTAACTCCTTGGTCTTGCAGTCTAAAACTCAATGCCCATGCGAGCTTCAATTCCTTGCTCATAAGGATGCTTGACGGCAATCATTTCCGTGACAAGATCAGCATGGCGAATAATCTCTTTGGGCATGCCGCTTCCGGTGAGAATAAGTTCTACATAGTTGGGTCGTCTTTTAAGCATCCCTAGGACATCCTTTAAGCCCACAAGCCCAAGTTGGATGGCATGGCTTATCTCATCAAGAATCAAAATATCGTATTCACCGCTGTGCAGGGCTTCCTTAAATTCGAAAAGAGCCATTTGGGCCAGGGCCTGTTCTTCTGCACTAGGCTCCCTTCCGATGATAAACTCGCCGGAACCGTATTGTTTTATGACCAATTGAGGGGATAGTTTGGGTGCAATCAAGAGCTCACCGGTTTGTTGACCCTTCATAAACTGCGCCATGAACACTTTTAACCCTCTACCTGCGGCCCGTAAGGCCTGGCCAAGGGCGGCGGTGGTTTTGCCTTTTCCATCGCCTGTATATACCTGGATAAGGCCGAAATCCAAATGAGGTCTTGGACAATATTCGTTTGTCATATTAGATTTTTACTCCTGGTTTTATGTATTTGGTTCTCTTTCTTGGGGCTGGTTACCTTCCAGATGGGGTATGGAATTTCCGTGTTATGGATATAGTGCCCGCTTTTTCAAGCTAAGTTGCGACCAAAGGGATTGCCAGGCTATGGTCGAAAATGTATTGGGTTGATAAGGAGGTTTAGGCAGTGGAAGAGAATGTTCAAAATGATTATTACTTACCCCGGCGGCATTTGATTTTCCAGGAATTTGATAGGCATGCAAAGAGTTGGCAGCCTTTTTTGGCAGCAGATTACGGGCATGAAACAGCGGCCCATATTTTATCTGAGGCCAAAAGGGAGGAAGCCGAAATTATAGCAACACTGCCCTACATTGGGGGAGATAGCAATCCGATGACACGACACCTCATTCGATCCGGTACCAGTCTGGCACTATATAAAGCAATGCGTGCAGAAGGAAAATCTGACCGGGAAGTTGGCAGGCTTATCTACCGTTCTGTTTGCAGCAGTGTTAGGAAATTGCCGTCAAGCTCATTTGTGTTGACCAAGACATTTATTGCCAAAGAGAAGAAGCGGGCAAAGTTATCACGACAGCGTCAGTATCCGGGTGATTGGGTGTGGGAGTTTGTGGCAGGAACAGATGTATATGGTTATAACTTTTTGGAGTGCGGTACTCAAAAGTGGTACGCAAAGCATGATGCCTTGGAATTTCTGCCATTCTATTGTTTTTTAGATTTTGTCACCCACAGAACACGAGGCTGGGGATTTCATAGAACAAAGACTCTTTCAGAAGGCAGTGACAGATGCAACTTCCGTTGGATCAAAGGCGGAAGCACTATAAAGGGGTGGCCTCCGCCTTTTTTGCGTGAGTGAGAGTTTAACGGGGGGCTTGGATAATCCTATATATCCATGCCCTGCCAGTTTTTCAAGGCCTGTTCGATGGAGCGGTGCATCTCTTTTGCAAATTCAGCACCTTGTTTGCGGGCATACATGAATTGTGCCGCATTCGCTGCACCGAATTTGTTGTCACGGGGGAAAGCAGTTTCCCGTTCAGCAAACATTTTTCTGAGCTCTCCTTCATCGAGGCTGCGGTATTTTTCATCAAACACAATATATTCTCGATCAAATCGGGGCCGCACTTGCGGTTCATAATCCTTGGGATAGTATCCCAGGCAAAGCATGCCTATAGGAAATGCAAACTTTGGCAAATCCAACAATTCCTTATGGGTTTCATAGTTTTCCATAATGTCCCCTATGTAGCATGAGCCTATGTCGAGGCTTTCCGCGGCGATGACGACGGTTTGAGCTGCAATTAGCGCATCACTTACAGAGATAAAAAGATCTCCTAGATCGGGCCCTTTGAACTTCAGTCCTTTACGGGTGCTGAATTCTTTTACCCCTTGGAGTTGATAGTAATCAAACCACCTCTGTATATCGGCAAGGAATACCATTACAAGCGGTGCCGTAGCGATAAAAGGTTGGTTGTCACAGGTCCTGCTGAGGATATCTTTTGTGTTCTGCTCTTCGATGACTAGAATGGAATAAAGCATCATATTTCCCGCGGTAGGTGCTTTCACCGCTGCTTGCAGTAAATTATCCAAATCTACTTCACTGATAGGTGCATTTTTGTAACGCCGGAGCGAAGTGCGGCGCTTGATAACATTAAGTACTTCATTCAATTTGTTGATCTCCTTTCATTATAGGATGTCGAAATAGGATGTCGAACCCCAAAAGGGCCCCACCCCTTTAGTGATGGTGTAATCCGCGGTGATGGGCCCGGCCCGGTTCCGGGGTCAAACGTGGCTTTAGACTAAAGCTTGTCTATCGGCCCGTTACGGAGCAACCTTCAATTTGGATGTAGGGCAATTTCGCATCTTCGGTTTCGATATATTCCTTAGAAACGGCCGCTACTTGTTTCAACAGATCATAGATATTGCCGGCGATCATGACTTCTTTGACGGGGTGCTTGATCTTGCCGTTTTCAATATATTGACCACCTTTGACTACACCGGAAAAATCCCCGCTGACATGGTCGACATTCCCGGAGAACCTGTTGATCAAAAGTCCTTTGGAACATGAAGCAATCATGTCATTTAAAGAGACTTCCCCAGGGGCAACGATAAGATTGGTTGTTGAAATTCCCGGAATGGAGTCATCACCACCTGAAGCCCTGCCGTTGGAGGCCGTGTCATCTTTCTGGGCTGTATACGAATTATAGAAGTAGTGGTTGAGCACGCCTTCTTCTATGACAGCTAAGGTTTTTGGGGGGACTCCTTCCCGATCAAATGCGGTGGAACCTACGGCACCGGGTATAGTAGGATCGTCTGTTATGGAAATCAGTGGTGACAGAACTTTAGCACCCAGCATATTTGCCCATTTCGATCGACCGCTTTGTACATTTTGAGCATTACAAGCAAAGAAAATTGGATCTACTACCAATTCCTCAGCGGCGTATGGGGTGATGATGATACTTCCCCTGAAACTGGGGACAGCAGCAGCGCCCAAAGCAGATATCACTTTTTCAGCAAGTCTTATACCGGTTTGGGCGGGATCAATCTCACTGTAATGGCATTTTACTGCAACCTCTGCGTCAAAAGATGATATATCATCCCCATCTCTTGCAAACCCCAGGCCTATACAGCTGAAAACAGAGCTCTTTTCTTTTAAATGAATTCCTTTTGAATTGACAATGGTCTTTTCCAGTATGTCAACTGCGTACCTGGCTGAATCTAAAGTGATTCTAGAATCGCAACCGCGGGCCGCATCTACGAGTTGTGCACCCTCTTTGACCACATCTTGAAGCGTCATCTCCCTAGCAGTCGAGTCGTAGATTGCTTCTACTGATTTGACTGGCTGTGGGTCCGGTATCCAATGATAGGGATCTGAGGGAGATGCCTTGGCGATGGCTAAGGCTGTTTCAAGAGTACTGTGCAGGGAGTCGGGAGATAAGACATTGGTGGCAGCAAAGCCTTGTTTTACGCCGCCGGCACCACTGATGTGCACTCGTATACCAAGACCTTGGTAATTATCGCCTTTGGGTACCTGCAAGTCGTTCTTTTCGAACACCGCCTCCAATGTTCGAGACTTGATGTGAAAAACTTCAGCGTCCTTGGCACCCATCTTTACCGCTTGTTCAATAAGATCCGTGCAAAGTTCAGAGCTGTTCAAAGCGCTCCCTCCCAGTAAGTCGGAATTAGTTTTAGTCATGATGACCACCTACAGTCACCTTACAGCGCAGGTAAGGGCCGCCGCTGTCCACTTTGGCCAGCTGAAATTTGCCGCAGTGTCCTGCTCCCATTTCCATAAGAAAATCCGCTGATACAGCGTCCACGCTTTTAAGAACGTCAAAGGCTTGGCCGGAGATGGTAACGCCTTTGACCATTTCACCGAGTTTCCCGTTTGTGATGCGGTAGGCCTCAGCAACTCCGAACATAAACTCAGCAGTGGAGTCAGCTTGACCGCCTTGTCCAAGGTCTTTTAAGAGAAAACCGTCTTTGATTCCCTCAATCATGTCATCTAGATTGTCCTCACCGGGCAGTACGAAAGTGTTGGTCATCCTTATGAGAGGTTCGTCCAAGTAGGTGAATGCCCGTGCATTGCCCCGGGGTTCTGCTTGGAAAATGGAAGCCGACTCCCTTGAATGCAGATAAGCTTTTAGAATGCCGCTTTCAATTATAGTTGTCTTTTGCCCAAGGACGCCCTCATCGTCAACAAGCACCATTCCCACAGCACCGTTTACTGTTCCATCGTCTACCATAGTCACAAGCTTGCTGGCCACCTGTTGTTCAATTTTGCCTTGGACAACAGAGCCGCTGAGCACGAAATCTGCTTCCACTGTGTGGCCAATAGCTTCGTGGGCTAGGACGCCGACAAGGGCAGGATCAAGAATAACTGTATACTGGCCGCCTTTGGCATAACCGGCATCTAGCTTCTTTATGGCAAGCTCAACTGCTTCCTTTGCAAGGGTGTTTAAGTCGCTTTGCTTAAGTAGATCCCGCCAAGAGCCGGTTACACCTACCGATTTCAATCCAGTTTCGAGCTGGTCATCTCGGGCCACTGTAGCGATTACGTGGAAGCTTGGTTTGTTGTCCAGGATGTGTGTGCTTGCCCCGTGGGAATTAACGATAAACTTCTCATCTTCATACTGTGTATACATTGTAATGCTGCCGGTAACCAAAGCAGAAGATTTGCGGATCATCTCCTCCGCATCCAGGACAGTTTGGATTTTGGTGGCGATATCAGGTTCTTCACTTTGCTCGTAATAGATGAATTCACCTTGGGCCTGTGCTGCCGGTGCCAGATTTACCTTGGTTTTACGAAGGGCGGCACCGGTTTTGGCCGCCGTTTCTGCCTCAAACAAGGCACGCTTCAGACCAGTTTCACTAACGTCATTTGTTGAAACAAATCCCCAACAGCCATCGACCAGCACCCGTACCCCGGCACCTGATAGGGTCCTGTGCTCAACTTTGGTTAAGGTGCTGTTGCGGGCTTCTATTGCCGTGTGAATTCGGTGGTGGTACCTAACCTCTCCATAGCCATTACAATTTTGAATAACTGTCTTAAGCAGCTCCAACATACCGTGTCCTCCTTGGGTTGGAATATAATCTGACAAGCAATGTGATAGAAGAAATATGCCCCAAACACCGCAAAGGCATTGGGGCATATTTTTCACCAATTTTAGTGTTAACCAATCTGGCGCAGTTGGTCTTGTATTTGTTCCGTGCGATGGCATGCAGATTGATGTGTGCCTTCGTAAAGTGTCAGCTCCGGTTCGACCTCTTTGCATATTGCTGTAGCATAAGGGCATCGAGGGTGTAATCTGCAGCCTGAGGGTGGGTTCACGGGACTTGGGATTTCACCCCTCAGCAATTGAGTAAATCCTCTGTGTCTGGGATCCGGCACGAAAACAGCCCCGATTAAAGCTGAAGTGTAGGGGTGTCGCGGTGATCCAATTACTTCCTCCGCAGTACCCAGTTCTACTATCTTGCCAAGATACATAACTGCTATTCGGTCACAAATGTGTCTTGCAGTGGCGAGATCATGCGTGATATAGACGAAAGTGACGCCTTGGGATCTCGATAAATTAAGCATTAAATTGAGGACTTCGCCTCGGATAGAGACATCAAGCATCGATACTGGTTCATCAGCTACAATGAAATCGGGATCCAACGTCAGGGCCCTTGCTACGGCTACTCGCTGACGCTGGCCACCGGAAAGCTCGTGGGGGTATCTTCCCATATATTCCTCCGGTGGTATCATCTCTACATCACTAAGCACCTTGGCAACCACTTCGCGGGCAGCATGAGTTGTTTTAAACAAACCCTGGATCCGCAGCGGTTCAGAGACAATTGTCTGAACATCCATACGGGGATTCATTGATTCGTAAGGATCCTGGAAAATGACCTGCATCTTGCGCCGCAGGGTCTTCATCTGGAGAGCATCTTTATCTAAAATGTCCGTTCCCTCAAAAATCGCTTTTCCACTGGTGGGATCAATTAATCGCAAGATGCTGCGGGCTAATGTTGTCTTACCACAGCCCGATTCACCCACAACACCCAGAATTTCTCCTTTGTAAACATCGAAGGAAACGCCATCCACTGCACGCAGAGCAGGCTGCTCTTTTGCACTTAATGATTTTAGCAGCCCCATGCGAACGGGGAAGTGCTTGACCAGGTCGCTGACCTCCAAAATAGTCTTTTTACCTGTATCCCGGGCGGCACTGGCTCCCATTGGCTCCCACAATTTCTTGCCTTCCAATACCAGTTCGGCTTTGTGGCAGGCTACAACACGCCCTGAATCATCAACCCGGCGGACCTCAGGTTCCACCTCCATACACATTTCATCTGCCAGCGGGCAGCGGGGGTGGAATCTGCAGCCCGATGGGGGTGCAAGAAGGTTAGGAGGGAAACCCGGTAAGGATCTGACTTCCGATCGCTCGGCTTGAATGTTGGGGAAAGAACCCAGCAGACCGTGGGAATATGGGTGGGCAGGGTTAGTATATACATCCATCACACTGCCATATTCCGCAATTTTGCCGGCATACATGATGGCAACTGAATCGCAGGTTTGCGCTATAACTGATAAGTCGTGGGTGATGAGCATCATGGATAAGCCCAAACGCTCCCTTAGTTCCCCCATGGCCTTAAGGATCTGGGCTTGAACCATCACATCAAGGGCCGTTGTCGGTTCATCGGCAATAATTAGGTCCGGGTGACAGGCCAAAGCCATGGCGATAATGGAACGTTGTTTCATACCCCCGCTAAACTCGTGGGGGTATTCTGAAAACCGCTGGGGATTGATGCCTACCAATTGCAGAAGCTCTCTTGCCCTTTCCACAGCCTCTTTGCGAGACACGTTTTCGTGGCTCAATATTGCTTCAACAATTTGCTCTCCCACGCGGTGTACCGGATTTAGGGCGTTCATTGCACCTTGAAAAACCATGGAAATACGATTCCAGCGGATTTCTTTGCGGAAACGCTCCTCCGGCATTTTCAAAAGGTCCTGACCGTCCATAATCACGCTGCCGCCGTGGTAGGCTCCATTGGATGGCAGAAGACGCAAAAGGGCGGAGGCCATACTGGACTTTCCACAACCGGATTCACCGGCGATACCAAGGGCTTTGCCGCGTTCGATTTCGAAACTGACGGAATCAACCGCCCGGACATGGCCCCTTAGGGTCCGGTAATACATTTTAAGGTCTTTTACTTCGAGTAGGGCCATGGTTACGATCTCTCCCTATATCGTGGATTAAGAATTTCATTGACGGCGTTGCCGATAAAAACAAACGCCAAACTTAAGAAAGTTAGGGCAAGGCCCGGAGGCAACAGCCACCACCACGCCATTTTAGTAAAGCCACCAAATTGCCTGGAGTTTTGCAGTATTCTGCCCCAGGTGGGGACACGAGGATCTCCTAAACCCAGAAAGCTCAAAGATGCCTCAGTCAAAATGGCACTGGGAATACGGAGCACCAAATTAGCAAAAATCAAAGGCATGGTGTTGGGTAAAATGTGTGACAGCATAATATATCCGCTTGATGCTCCCGAAGCCTTAGCTGACTCCACAAAGGTGCGCTCTTTAAGAGATAAGGCCTGGGATCTGACTATTCTCGCAACCCCCATCCAAGAAAACAGAGCCAGCAAAATTACGACGTTAGCTACGCTTTTCCCAAATAGTGCACCTAAGATAATCAAAATGGGCATGGTAGGAACTGCAAGCAAAACATCGACCACTCGCATGAGCACCTCATCTACCATCCCGCCGATATAGCCGGCAACCATTCCAACTGATGTTCCTATGATGACGGCGATAAATGCAGCCGATAGGCCGATCGCCAAAGCGATGCGAGTCCCATATATGAGCTGTGACCAAATGTCGGAACCCATGTGATCGACACCCAACAAGCCATATAACATACCCAACACACCAAATTCCATCGGTTTGAGTTTGACAACAACAGGTCCATTGGGAGAATCAGTGTTTGCTGTCAGGCGCAGGGTGTAGTCACCTTGCTCAGCAAATACTACATCAGTAGGCTCATCAAAAAACGATATTTTTAAACGATTTTTAAGATCGTAGTCCCGAGCATCGACTAAAGCTGTGGCTGAACGAACACCGCCGGTTGCTGTAGTGTCCCACAGCTCAAAAGACTTGCCGCTCGGTGTGACAAACTCAAGCAGAAGTTGAGTTTCAGCATCTTGCGGGGCCTCTATGTCATATTCAAATTTTGCGCTGAAAGTTTGCGGTTTACGATATTCGTAATTGAAAACATATTCGAATACAGCAGCATCAACTGAAGCTGCTGTATTGGTCTCTTGCTCAGTGGACGCTTCTGAGGACCCGAAGGGATCCCACTGGAAGGTGCTCGTCCAAGGGCTGGTTGCTGCAGGGGTATCATCGATCCCAATCGGCTCATCCTTCAAGGCAGCAGGCAGGGTGATGTCCATGCCTGTGCCAGTTTGATACTCCTGACCAACAATGGCAATATCCTCTGATTTGTCTACTTTCCAATCCCCGTAGTTCAGCGTTAAGCGTATAGTAGGTGGAAGTCCCTGGTGCTTTTTCGATATTTTCGAAAGCCAGATGGGCCCTGAGTGACTGTCTGCAAGATACAGGTCATTCATAGGGTCGTGAGGTGCGATGTATGGTGCAAATACAGCCACCAACACATAGACCAAGACAATGGCAAGCCCAATCATTCCTTGGGTATTGCGCCGATATTGTTCCCAAAAAGTCAGGGGTCTGGGAGCAGCGGAAGCTGCGGCCCTAGCTGCTTCTATTTTCTGCGTGGTTTTTGTGCTTTGAGTCATTTAGGACCACCTGCCCCTACGCGGATTCTCGGGTCAACAAGACCGTAAGCGATATCCGCTAATAAATTGGATATGATAACAGACAATGCAATCAAGTAAAACGCCCCCTGAGCTGCAGGGTAATCCATCTGCAAAGTAGCATCCAGAAGATATCTGCCCACACCGTGCCAGGAAAAAATGCTTTCTGTGATGACTGCCCCGCTCACTGCTCCGGGCAGTGACATGAATACCAAGGTGACAATAGGCGGTAAGACACTGCGCAGGGCATGGTGGTACATAATATCACCTTTGGGCAGGCCTTTTGCCCGTGCAGTCGTAACATAATCCTGAGAAAGAGCTTCCAGCATGGTGTTGCGGGTGTATAAGGCCCAAGAACCAAAGCCAAGGATCATGTTGGAGCCTGCCGGCAGTATTAGATGCCACAGTCGATCTAGAAGCACAGCAAAACCGCCATCGGGAGGTGGTGCGCTCATGGTCCCGTGGATTGGCAGGATCGGCCAGTAATAACCCAGTAAAAGTAGTAATAAGAGCTGAATGAAAAATCCAGGCACTGCATGGGCAAACAGCCCGGCACCGACTACAAATTTCTCATTGAATCTGCCCCTGTTTGCAGCTGAAAATACCCCTAAAGATATCCCCACTGCTGCTGTGCTGACAAATGTTGCCAGGAATAGTATAAGTGTGTTAGGCAGTCTTTCTTTAAGTTCCGACCAAACAGGCCGACGAGTGTTGAAAGATAATCCCATATCGAATTTTAAAAGAGATGTCATATAGTTTGTGTATTGCTTTAAAATGGGTTCGTCTAATCCATATTGTCGTCGGAGTTCTTGCTTGGCCTCCACAGTGAAGTTGGGATCAATAATCATTTTTTCCGGATCACCGGGCATAACTCTAAAAAGAACGAAATTGAATGTTAAAATAACAACTAAAACCAATAATGCGTACCATATACGTTTCACGAGGTACGAACGAAAGCCCAAGATCTACTCACCTCACTCCGCCTTACCAAGGGAACCGCCGCCCCGAGACTCCCGGGGGCGGCAGTTATTTATCTTAGTGTTTAACAGTTTTAGTTAGCTGGACCCAGGCGCCAGTAGTTGGGGTTTTTGACAAGTCTTACGAACTCGCCCGGTCGATATTCTTTCAACATGAATGGACCGTGCCCAACCAGCTTTGTAAACCCTTCCATTGTCGGATGGGGCTCAAGCCAAGGCTCGAAGGAGTTGTAATCTTCAACATCATCCCAGATGTGCTTTGGCAAGAAGCTCAAAGCAGCGTTGTACAGGTGCCAGTAACTGACTGTATCAAAGTATACTTTTACCGTGAGTTCATCGATAACTTCTACCTTTGCAATATCTTCCGTGTTGGGCAGATAGCGAGGCACTTTATTCTCTTTCAAGAAATCGATGGTAAACTTAATATCCTCTGCGGTAAAGGGCATTCCATCAGACCACTTGAGGCCATCGTGGAGGTACCAGGTAATGGTGGTGCCTTCACTACCGGCATCAGTCGTCCAAGTATCTACATCCCAATCTTTGGCCATCCATGTCATGTCCTCTAGTGATTCCGGATGCATGGCATATAGACCATCAAACAGCCTATCAAGCACATTCCATTCGTATGCACTGGAAGCTGTAGCCGGGTTGAGATTCTTGGGTTCTTCTTCTAGTGCCCAACGGATTGTGCCTCCAGGGACGGGGTTACCTGACTCGTCCACACGGCTGACGTTGAGGAAGGTCCATTGGTTGCTGTTGCTGGCTGCACCGTATCCCATCATATCTATATAGCCTGTTACCATATCTTTGCGGAATGCATCGATATACGGGCGTGAGTAAAGAGGAATGTAAGGCATTTCTCTCGCTAGGATTAACTGTGCTTCATCTGCCGCAACTCTGGCAGTCTGCAGTTCGGGAGCAGTATCCAATAGATCGAGAACACGATCTAGTTTCGGGTCACGGATCCCCGGATTATTGTAACCGGCCTCTACATCCTGGTTAGAGTGGAAAAAGTTAACCAGATGGGTTGGGTTGCGGCTGAGCGACCATGCCAATACGTACATATCAAAGTCGTGTATGTCGATCTTGTCAAGCATAATGTTGAAATCCATTGGCTCCGGTACCACGGGAAGGCCAACCTTCTGAGCTGAATCAGCGATCATTTTGCCGAGCTCAGCAGAGGTGGGTGCTACTTCATAAGTTGGTGTAAAAATTTTCATTTCCGGAAGAGGTTTACCTGTTTTCGGATCAATTCTATTCCTGCCGGTTTCATCGAGCACATAACCGGCCTCATCGAGAATTTCAGCAGCCCGGGCAAGGTTGAAGGGATATGTGGGCAGGTCCTCTTTGTAGAATGCAGAGGCCTGGGGTACAAAGCTGGTCATAGGCAGCATGTATCCCTTAAATAACGTCCGGATAATATTGTCACGGTCAGTGATGTGGGCCATAGCTTGTCGAATAACTGGGGCGTCGTAGGGGGCTTTGCGCATATTAAAGCACAAGTAGAACATGTGAAAACCTAAGGTCATGCGCATGTCGGCATAATCCAAAGATTTTGCTTGATCAATATCAGCAGGCTGTGTCAGACCCGGCCATACGACAGTTTCACCTCGTTCAAAAGCGATTCTAAGGGCGGTGCTTTCTTTGATGATGGGCATGATGATCTCATCAACAACCGGCCCGTAATCTTTGAATTCGGCTGCTGCCAATCCTGGCATGGCAAGCGCTCCCAATATGAAAGTAGCTGCCAGCACAAAGGCAATCAAAACACTAAACTTTCTTCTCACAACATTTCCTCCTTTTTTGAATTAGAGACGGTCTATCAATTTGTGACTCCACTCCAAATGTACATTGACCGTATACACTGCCCCCCTCCCCTGACCGAATATGATCACTAAAATAGAACTTCGGGTATAGTTCGGTGAAAACAGGAAAAAACCTTCTTGGCTTCATTTAGCCGATGGGTGTATCCTTTTTGCTAAAGCGCCTCTGGCGGCGAGTCCTGCTAAACTACACACTATACAAAGAGGCAGCATAATTGCAATTGTGATGGCGATAGAATGTCTAAGTGAGGTGAATGCTACAGCTGTTGCTTCGTTTACGGCGATCGGTGATGAAACTATATAGGCCCCGATGAGAGGGCCAAGTACTAAAGATAGAATGTTGGTGCTGATCAGCCTTTCCGGGCTCATGCCTCGAAAACCTGCAGCTGTCCACGCCAGCGCCGCAGGAAGAAAGGCTGTCCACAGCGGAAATGTCAG
>JAAYQZ010000057.1 GCA_012519025.1 Bacillota bacterium | reverse complement strand
TAGCTCGGTCCCTTCTTGTCAAGGGCCACTTTTAAATTACCTGTTTGCCCCGGGTGTTACGTTTTCGTTAATCCCCCAACGGGCTTTATGATAATAACATGGCCGTTTCACTATGTCAAGTCCAAAAATTTTTAATCCACGACTTGACTTTTAGCAAGTGAGAAGTACACACAAAGCCAAATGGCAGATACAAAACAACTGAAATGCAGACCCATCTCTACATCGAACGTCAACCACCTGCGAACTTATCGCGGTCGCATATGCGGGAAAAGCAGTACATCGCGGATCGATGGTGAGTTCGTTAGTAGCATAACCAAACGGTCGATCCCTATGCCCAATCCACCCGCCGGAGGCATACCATATTCTAAAGCCATTACGTAATCTTCATCCATCATATGTGCCTCATCGTCACCGGCTTGCCGCTGTTCTACCTGATTGAGAAATCTTTCTTTTTGATCAATGGGATCATTAAGTTCAGTAAACCCATTTGCCATTTCCCATCCCACAATAAACGGCTCGAATCGATCTGTAACAGAAGGGTCATCTGCTTTGCGTTTCGCCAAAGGAGAAATCTCTACCGGGTGGTCAGTAATAAAAATCGGACCGACAAGCTTGGGCTCCACAAACACATCGAAGAATTCATTAATTACCTGGGCTTTAGTAGCCCCTTGCGGTATGTCCAGTTCCCGTTCTTTGGCAGCAGCAACTGCTTCGGTCTCGCTGAGCGCTTTTAAGTCCACCCCGGAATGTTTCCGAATGGCATCTAGCATAGCAATCCTCTCCCACGGCGGTGTTAAATCCACTGTTTGGCCTTGGAAGTTGATCTTGGTGGTTCCATTCACCAGTTTTGCCAGATGAGCAAAAAGTTCTTCTGTCAAAACCATCATACTATCGGCATCACCATATGCTTCATAAACCTCGACAGATGTATACTCCGGATTATGTTTAGTGGACATACCTTCGTTGCGGAAGTTTTTACCTATCTCGAAGACCTTCTCAAGTCCACCCACTAAAAGCCGTTTCAAATAAAGCTCCGGGGCAATGCGCATATACAGATCCATATCAAGCGCGTTGTGATGGGTAACAAAAGGCCTAGCATTTGCCCCGCCGGCAATGGTATTTAACATAGGGGTTTCTACCTCAAGGTAACCCCTTTCAAGTAAATAATCGCGGATACCTTGGATAACTTTACTCCGAGCGATGAAAACATCTTTCACTTCCGGATTTGCGATTAGATCTAAATAGCGCATTCGATAGCGAAGGTCGACATCTTTAAGGCCGTGCCACTTTTCCGGCAAAGGCCTAAGCGATTTGCTTAAAAGAGTGAATTGCACTATCTCGACACTGATCTCGCCCCGTTTGGTCCGGAAAACGGTACCTTGGACACCTATGATGTCTCCAATATCTAGTCTTTCATATTGGTGGTAAAGATCCTCGCCCACTGTATTGATCCGAATGAACAGTTGGATAGTTCCGCTGCCATCCATTAAATCCGCAAAACTTGCCTTGCCGTGGCCCCGTACTACCATAATGCGGCCCGCTATGGATACAGTTTCACCCTCCAACTTGTCAAAGTCCTGCACAATTTCTTGGGTGCTGTGGGTCCGCTCGTATTTGTGACCGTAGGGATCGAGCTGAGCCTGTTTCCACTCCTGCAATTTACTTCTGCGGACTATCATCTGATCCGTCAGATTCTCCAGGTCAGTCGCCACCTCGTTATCCTCGATATTCACTGAAGTTTTTGCAGTTTTTTCGTTGTCCCCTACCTGCTCACCCACAGTAACCCTCCTTATGCATTAGCACAAACAAAAAGTACGAAGTATAATGGCAATTACTGATAAAGCCCGTTAATAGCCAACACCTGATATCTTACAACACCGGCCGGCACCTCAACTTCAATGGTGTCGCCGGGTTTTTTGCCAAGCAGGGCTTCTCCTACAGGAGATTCGTTGGATATCTTTGCATCACCGGGGTCTGCCTCTGCAGAGCTCACAATAATATACTCAAACTCATCGTCATACTCTAAATCTTTCAACTTGACCTTTGAACCAAGGCCTACGATTTCCAGCTGGATGTCTTCTTCGCTGATTACCCGAGCATTTCTCAACATCTTTTCCAACTTAATGATGCGGCCTTCCACAAAAGCCTGCTCGTTTTTTGCATCATCGTATTCAGCATTCTCAGTGATGTCTCCGTACGCTAGTGCTTGCTTGATTCTACCTGCAACTTCTCTGCGTTTAACGGTCTTTAGATATTCAAGTTCGCCCTCAAGCCGGCTTAAGCCTTCTTTGGTCAAGAGAACTTCCTTTTCTATCATAACTGGCTCTCTCCCTTGTCCCTGCAATCTCAATACGCCAACCAAAGCCACAGCTTAATATTTGTGCTACCACACTCTTTTATACTGCTGCAACTATAAACCAGTCGTTTATCCACGTCTATATCACAGAGAAGAGGCAACACAGTACCCGGCCTGATTAGGTACCGGGTACAAATTACAATAATCACAATCATATAGGCCGACCTATTGTGGCTACCATTATAGCCTAGTGATTCCAGGGATGTCAAGGGAATTCATCTTACTAAATACAACAATAATTCTTTTGGTTTCACTGACGTGTTTCATCAGTTATCTCCCAACCTTTGCGGGCCGACAAGTTCTTAGTTTTTCTTGCATTTTCTTTGATCTCTAAGATAGACTCCGCAGTTAGTGCTCGCTCAAAACTGCGTAGACCTTCAACGGCGAACCCGTGCTTTTCCGCAAGCCCGGCAATCTCCTCCACCTGCCCCAAGGATAAATCCCGCCCTAAGGTAAAGCTTTCGTATCGACCCTCTAAAGCCAATATCATTGTCTCGGCCATGCAGGCATAGGAGGTTTTTGCGGGAAAACCAAAATCAAAACCAAAGCTGACATCACCGGGGACTTGTACTACCCCACCCTCAAACACCAAAACATCAGAACGTACTTCAGCCACTCGCTTCGAAACATTGCGCGGCCGGGCGACATCACAGATGATAGCGCCGGGTTTGAGCCATTCGGGTTCAACAATAGTCTCAAGGGCGCTTGTAACTGCCACAACTATATCTGCCTCTTGACAGGCCAGTTTTATATCGGTAGTTGTTTGAACTTCCACGGCGCCGGCTGCATTCTCAATTCTTTCAGCCAAATTGCGCAGCCGTTTTTCGGAGCGCGCCGCCAAGGTCAACTGCCCTATATCACGGGCCAACATGCGGGCCACGGCTTGACCGATGGAGCCTGTCGCACCTAACACTGCCGCAGTTGCTTTGTCTAGAGGCACTTCCATTAAATCAGCGGCATAATAGATGCCCTGTAGAGCTGTGGCCACTGTGTAGCTGTTCCCGGTAGTAACTGCTATGTCCACTTGATCAGCCACGGTGACACCGGCATCACCCACCACAGCGGTGTAGGCACCTAAACCTACGATCTGCGCTCCAAGGGCCTCTGCCTTGTTGCACGCATCAACTATTTTGTTCAACACTGCCGTCTCGGGTAATTCAAGCATCTGTTTAGGTGTCAACAAACATCCCACAAACCAACCTTCGGCCTCTGTGCCTTGAGGTGATTTTATGCCGGTTATATGAGAAATCTTGATCGGGGGGCCGTAGCGGAGCAGATTCTCAAGCCAATGCTGAGGCAGCCTTTGCGCAAGGGGGAATTTGCGTGCAATATCAGCGATTTCCAGAGGATGAACTATGAAGCCAAACTTCTGCATGGGCTATCACCTTTGACTTTAGTTATATATATTGGTGCTTGCCGTTCACCTCTTGTGCGGCAGCAGACTGCAAGTATTCCACGCGAGGTTGAAAATCAATCATTTTCAACATGTCAAGATAATCATAGGGGGTTATCTGTGTTATCGGTTTTTCCAGTAAGGCTACCAGAATGGCTTCTACAACATTGGTACCAAACGACCGACCGCCTAAATTGGGCGTTGAGGTGATCAAAGTTTCTACCCCGCGTTCGCGCATCTTAGCAACATCATCCTCAGTTACGGTGTTGGTCAGGACAGTCTTACCTTGCATATTGGCCGGCATATGGCTCGCGATAAAATGATAGTCGCCTGCTATCACATCTGCCCATTCATAGTACCTGGCAAATTTGGTTTTGGGTTCTTCCTGATGCTGATTTGAACCGGTTGGGTAGAGCATATGGAAGGGAAGACGGACAGCAATAGGTGCAGCCACCCGGGCCACGATATTTAATGCATTTAAACTTCTTAGAGGGATAGGCAATCCAAGGGCAAACATGAGATCACCGATCACTAAATCACAGTCAGATTCAGCTAAAGCCTCGGCCATTCCAAAGCGATCAACTGCCGCAACCAAAAGAACGCGCTTATGCTTGAGTTCCAGACCAAGGCGCGTTTTAATAAATGATATTACTTCTCGCTCTAAAGTATTTTTTAACCCAGAACCATCGACGATGGGCGTGTGCTTGGCGGCGGAGCTGAGCTGTTTGGAATCTCTAATTGTATATCGCCTCTTGCCTGCCCAAATGTACATATCAATTCCGCCCAAACCAAAGGCAGCAACTTGGCCATCTAGTTCACTTATCAATTTTTCGGCAAGCTGCATATCCCCGTTAGTGCCGATTCTCTCCACTATAAATCGCTGACCTAGAAGCTCCACTTCTGCTCGGTGGTTTCTTATATCTGAGCCGATGCTTACGCTGACCACTCGCTTCAAAGTCACACCTCCGTTTACTCTACCCAAACTATGTCACTATACGAAACCGCTGTCTTGGTCTCAGTTGTGGAATTCTAGCCCATTAAGGATCTGATTGCCTCTTGGAGCATCTTGGGGGCAACATATACGTCTTCTTGCATCGGAGATTTGCCAAGTTCTATACTTAAAACCATGCCCGGTTCCAAAATGGATTCAACCAACTTGATGCGCATGTCAGAACCTAGGAAAATAACAGAATCAAAATCCCTCAGCTCTGAAAATATGACCATCAACTCATTGGCTAGATCGACACCACTGCGATGTTCAGCGAACTGCCACCTTTCACGATCAGTCATTACAAAGACAAATTCGACCCCTTCTTGGCGGGCCAGTGCTTCTATTTCTTCCTTGTTGGCCACAGGAAATCCAACTAAGGCAAGACGCGAGCCCTTACGTACCTCTCCCAAGCTTTCCAGCCGAGAAACCAACGTCCGATCCACACCCATCTGATCAGCTACTTCCTGCTGGGATTGGCCCGTAGAGCGAAGCTTAAGTATCTGTTCTACAGCTCGGTGAACACGATGTGGATTGATCAGCTTCTCACCGATACGCAGAAATTCCATGGCTGCCTCCATTCGAAGAAATAACAATGTCAATCTTGTGCACAAAGTTGTGCTCAAGCACATTCTACCAAATCGGGCTGTATTCTGCAAGAGTTTTTTATCTGTTTTTTTATCCAATGAAGCAAAAAGCCCGCCACATGGGCGGGCCGTGAACACCTTTATTTGATTCACCTCAGCACTCGGCACTTACTTTAGAATCTTTTCCAATCCCTGCCTTAACCGTTCCTCTGTCAGGGCCCCAAGCCCTATGTCTTGTATGACACCATCTGCGTCTATGAAAAACGAGGCAGGAATACCCCGCACCCCGTAACTGGTTGCTGAAGCGCCTTTAGCATCGAGATAAACCGGTACAGTCAATCCTTCTTTGGCGAAAAAATCCTCCACGACCTTCTGGCTTTCCATTAGATCTATCACCATGAAGATTACTTCATCCCCAACCTCATTATAAAGTTTCTCGATATAGGGCATCTCTAGTCGACAAAATCCACACCAAGTAGCAAAGAAGTTGATAAATACAGGCTTCCCCAAGTGTTGACTTAATGTAGCGTCATTGCCATCAAGATCCTTGACCACAAAATCCGGAGCTAGATAATTAACACGGGGACTGACGATCTTTTTGGTCTCAGCAGCCGCCGGTACCGATGAATTAAAGCCGAGAAGCAGCATCAACGCAAGTGCGCCAACCACCAGAACCCCAAATATTTTGTGCCATTTAGAAACGTTCAATAATCTCACTCACTTTTTTTGAGTAATTTAGATGCTGAAGGACCACACGGTGTTTTTCTATATCTATCCCGATAATAGCCGCACCAAACATCTAAAGCACTGGTAATTCCAGGCTGTTTTTCATTAACGACACGATTTCTTCAAAAGTGCCCGCTTGATTAATTCGCCGGCGGAGCCTCGCCGCATTGGGAAAACCTTTTGTATACCACGCAAGTTGAGGCCGCATTGAGCGCACCCCGAGGTACTCCCCCTTGTAGTCAATTACACCTTTTAGATGTTCGACTGCCAGTTTCGCCCTTTCTGCCAATGAGGGCTCAGGCAAAAGCACACCACGAAGCACGTATTGATTGATTCGATGAAATAACCAAGGATTACCCAGGGCGGCTCTTCCTATCATTACCCCATCGCAATTAGTTGTCTGCCTAAGCAAAAGTGCAGCCTCAGGGGAATCCACATCACCATTGCCCCAGACCGGGACATCTACATTTGCTTTAACACGAGCAATACATTCCCAATCGGCTTTTCCCCGGTAGAATTGGTCTCTATACCGACCATGAACTGCAAGGCCTTGAGCACCGGCCTTAACCAAAAGCGGTGCAATAGTTTCAGCTGGAGGCGAGTCTTTATCCCAACCCCGACGCAATTTTACGGTTACCGGGCAGAAAGAGTTTTTGACAACAGCCTCCACTATCCTCGCCCCTTTGTCGGGCTCCAACATAAGTGCCGCGCCATCCCCGTTCTTGACAATTTTAGGCGTAGGACAACCCATATTGATATCGATCAAATCTGGTTGCCAACGGGCCGCTACACGGGCTGCTTTACCCATTTCTTCCGGGTCGGAACCAAACAATTGGATACCTAAAGGCCGTTCTTCCTGACTGAAAGCCAAAAGATCCTTTGTGCGTTCACTACCGTAAAGCAGGCCTCGGGAACTAACCATCTCCGTGATTACCATTCCTGCACCCATGCGTCGTGCTATAGCACGGAAAACTCTTTCCGTTGCCCCTGCCATAGGTGCTAAAGCAACTGGATTTTCTATGGAAAGTTTACCTATCGTGAGCAAATTTGTTCTCACCTCTTTGCGATGTCTAATTCTATCATTACCTTCCTTAATACAAAAAAGCAGGGCTCAGCCTGCTTTTGCAATAGTGTTCTATATTTTAGAATTATTCTTCCGGTAGATTGTATTTACGTCTGAAGCGCTCAACACGCCCACCGCTGTCCACAAACCGCTGTCGTTCACCTGTATAGAAGGGATGACATCGAGAACAGATTTCCACTCTCAGATTCTCTCGAGTGGAGCCGGTATCGAAACTGGCACCACAGGAACAGGTAACCGTCGTCTTGTGGTATTGTGGATGAATGTCCTTTTTCATAGCCTGTCACCTCTTTCCCGCTCAGCCGACCAATAAAAACACTAATGGATTATACCACGTCTAAAAAAAAGGTGCAAGTTAAACATTTAACGAATCAGATATTTTTCGGGATCCACGGCTGTACCTCGGTAGCGTATCTCGAAGTGTAGATGGGGACCGGTTGAACGGCCGGTATTGCCGCTGTAGGCAATAATCTGTCCGCGCTTTACCCGCTCTCCTGCTTTAACAGCTACACGGGAGTTGTGGGCATATCTTGTTTCGACGCGATTTCCGTGATCCAGCATAATCAAAATACCGTAAGTGCCCCGCGCGCCGCTCCATGTAACACGCCCATCAGCAGCCGCTCTCACCGGTGTACCGGTTGGTACGGCAATGTCTAAACCATAGTGCACACTACCCCAGCGACTGCCGAAACGTGAAGAAATTCGGCCCTGGGTAGGCCATGCAAATGCCCGCCGCAGCTGTCCGTTGCTTACCAGTTGATAACGTTGGGCAGCAGCAGCTTGAGCACCAGGAATAACCAGCCTTTGCCCGATCTGCAGCGCCGATGGATTAGCTATTTGATTGGCATCAACGATATCTTGAGTTTTCACCTGATAGACCCGGGCGATATCCCAAAGATTGTCACCGGGGCTTACCGTATGTAGAGCCCCTTTAATCGTAAGTATAGTCAACTGTTGACCGACTTGCAGTCTTTGAGGATCATTGAGTTCATTGACAGCCACGATAGTATCTATATCAATCTCGTAAGCTTTGGCGATATCCCACAGGGTTTCGCCTCTTTCCACCTTATGAGTAACGAGCAGCGGTTTTACTTCCGGCACTGGTTCTTCTTTTGCCGCAAGCTCAATCTCCACCTCTGCCGGTTCGTTTGCCAATTCATCTGCAGCATCCGGCGTTTGCTCAATAGCTTTGGCATCTGGTATATCCAAAGCCACCTGAACCGTCTCGGTAGTTACTGCCAAAGTTAAACCCTCTTGTTCAAGTCCGGCAAACTCTTCGCTGAATTCAAAATCAACTGGATCGGGGCCACCCTGATTAGAGGTACTTAAAAAGTCCTCATGCCAAGTGAAATCCACAGGCACATCGGAGGTCAATTGCACACGATCATCAGTAACAGTCAAAGCCGCAAAAGCCAGCAGTAAAACCAGTGTCCAAACCGGACGCCAGCGGCTGTTTTTCTTCGGTTCCAAACCTCTCACCCCAATCCAATAGAATCCATTTTGTTAACTTCTGTGGACTTGGCACCGATCCCTCTTTCTTGGAGTGAAATATTCAATATAATTTATGCTCGGATATTTTCCGCAAAGCTGGAGTTAATTACCAGATCTATAAGCTCTTCATTATTTTTCGTACTTAAGAGCCGATCTATGAACATATCAGTTGTTTCTGCAGTTCCCAAGGAACTAAAAGCCTTCCGCAAAAGCCACATCATTTCCAGTTCCCGGCTGGTTAAAAGCAGTTCCTCTTTCCTGGTTCCGGATTTGTAAATGTCTATAGCCGGGAAAATACGCTGTTCTGCGAGGCGGCGATCTAAATGAAGTTCCATGTTACCGGTGCCCTTAAATTCTTCATATATTACATCGTCCATGCGGGAACCGGTTTCAATTAACGTGGTAGCAAGTATTGTGAGACTTCCACTTTCCTCCAACTTCCGGGCCGCACCAAAAAATCGCTTGGGCCGGTGGAGTGCAGCAGGATCGACACCTCCTGAGAGAGTGCGTCCGCTGGGAGGCACCACCAGATTGTGTGCCCGAGCAAGTCTAGTGATACTATCAAGCAAAATCACAACATCTTTTCCGTGTTCCACCAAACGACGGGCTCGTTCTAAAACCATATCCGCCACTCTCACATGATTTTCCGGCGGTTGATCAAAGGTCGAGCTGATAACTTCCCCATCCACTGAACGCTGCATGTCTGTTACTTCTTCGGGTCGCTCATCAATCAACAGCACCATCAATTCAACTTCCGGATGGTTGTGAGTGACACTGTTGGCAATTTTCTTAAGCACAGTCGTTTTCCCGGCTTTGGGCGGTGCCACAATTAAACCTCTTTGACCCTTACCTAGCGGAGATACAAGGTCAATCAGGCGTGTAGCTGTATCTTCTTGGGTTAATTCCAGATGAAACCGCTCAAAAGGATAAACCGGTGTGAGGTCTTCGTAGTTGGGGCGACGGGGGGCTTTGTCGGGATCGAGGTAGTTGACGGCTACAACCCGGAGGAGTGCATAATACCTTTCATTGTCTTTGGGTTCCCGCACTTGTCCGATTACAAGATCCCCTGTGCGCAAATTGAAACGACGAATCTGAGATGGTGATATATAAACGTCTTCGTTGCTGGGAGTATATCCGTCCACCCGCAAAAACCCGTAACCATCGGGTAAAATTTCTAATACCCCGTTTTTAAACATCAAACCCTCTTTGTTAGTCTGTGCTTTTAAAATCTCGAAGATAAGATCACGTTTTCGGAAGCGGGTGTACCCCGCTATTCCCAGACCTTTGGCTATTTCATGTAACTCGGCGGATGTCTTATCCTCCAGTTGAGCAATATTCATTCTTTCACTCCCTCAATCCTCTCATACAGCTATATTCAAAACAGTCCCACTATTATACATATTAGTAGTAGATCAAGCCTGGTAAAAGGGTAAATGAAAACTCTTTGTAAGTCTAAGAATGGCTCGGGAAAAATGGGGAATGCATGAGGATTTATTAACTGCGACCACTAAAAGGCCGGTTCCATTGTCTGTCTACTCCAGTAACCGAGCGGGTGCGGGTAAAACAATTAACTTTTACCCGCCCCGCACTAAGTCACACCTTATTGGAAGAACCAAACAAACGCATTTTTGCCCTGACAACCTGTTTCATAGCATCTCTCGCAGGTCCCAGAATTTTGCGGGGATCAATTTCTTTGGGATTCTCCGCCAGTGTATCCCTGACAGCCTGGGAAAAAGCTATTCTCAGCTCTGTATCTATGTTGATCTTAGTTATGCCCAGTTTGCATGCTTTTTTGATATCATCATCGGAAACTCCACTGGCACCGTGGAGCACCAACGGAACATCTACTTGTTCTCGAATTGCAGAAAGGCGTTGGAAATCCAGCCGGGGTACCCCTTTGTAGACCCCATGGGCCGTGCCAATTGCTATCGCCAAAAGGTCAGGTTTAGCCCTTTCAACAAACTCCACTGCTTCCTTGGGATCGGTCATTAGGGCCTCAGCTTCCGAGACTACTATATCATCTTCGGTTCCACCAATCCGACCCAGCTCGGCTTCAACCGATACGCCAACAGCCTGGGCCACGTCCGCGACTCGCTTGGTTAAAGCGATATTATCTTCGAAGGGCAGGTGTGAACCATCCACCATAACGGCGGAAAACCCCTTGCGAATGCACTCCATAGCTTGCTCAAAGCTGGTACCATGATCTAAATTGAGTGCAACCGGGACTGACGCGTTTTCAGCAGCAACCTTCGCCATTTGAACAATGTAATCAATACCGGCGTAGCTAAGCCCTCCCTGACTTGCCTGTAGAATTACAGGCGAGCGCTCTTCTTCGGCGGCGTTGATGACGGCTTGTAAAATCTCCATGTTGTTGAGATTAAAGGCCCCAACCGCATATCCGCCTAAAGAAGCCTTTTGTGTTAATTCTGCTGCAGTAACTAAAGCCATTTTTTCTCCTCCTACTGAACAAGGCCTTCACCGGTTTGACTTTTAGACGCCGTGGCGATAACGAAAATCCGCCGAGTCAATACAGGTAAACGCCCCCCGTTTGAGCACAACCTGTTCCAGACCGTTAAGAGCCAGTAAGTCTTCTTCACGCTCTGCGTAAATGACTAATGTCCCTCCGCACCGGGGACAAATGACTTCAACTTTTTCTGGAAATAATTCAACTTCCATATGCAAATTGCCGCAGGCGCAGTACAATCGACCCTCGTCAACCCAACTCTGCAGCCTGCCTAAAACTGTCCTCATAATGTCGGCATTATTAAATTCAGATTCCACTAAATTTGAGTCCAATACATTGGCTAATATATCGTTTTCTTGTGCTACCAATTCATCAACTTTGGGGGCGTGACCTATCAATGCTAAATCAAGATTACTTTCAGGGCAATAAAGCACAACTGCGTCCCCGCGCAGCATTCTACCGACATCAAGCAAAAATTCGTGGGATATTTCGCAAACTATACACCCAATCTCAAGTCGGTACAAACGACCCCGCCGGATTATCTTGGCCAAATTGTACCCGCACTGGCAGTCAACCAACGTGGGCAAGGAATTTCCCAACTCAAATAGATTTATCTGATTAACTTCGAGCCGGCCACATTGGGGGCATCGAATCGCCACTATCCTTGCAGTATCGATCAGCATTTCATTTCCACTCCCCTTGGGAACTCAGTTCTAAATCTTCGCTGCGTGGGGGCAAATTCCTTTAGGGGTATGCAAAAAAACACGCCTCCCTGCTCTACTCTTTCCAGTATGAGCAAGGAAGGCGGTCTTTATGACTGACTTTTACTTTATGCAGCAGTTTATCAACTGCATCTACTGCAAATTACGTTTAAAATCATCGGGGGTTAGATCATTCAGAAAGCGCCGGAATTCTTCGGCTTCATGATCGCCGCCTTCAGATTTTTGTCCTTGTCCACGTTCTACATCTTCGCTGGCAATCATGGAGCGACTCGCAACTGTATCTGCAACATAGATCGGACTTTGGGTCCGCAGCGCTAAAGCAATTGCATCGCTGGGCCTGGCGTCAACTTCTACATTGCCTGTTGGAGTTTTTATCGTTATAGAGCCGAAATATGTCTCGTCCTTGAGGTCGGAAATAACAACCCTGTCCACCACAGCGTCCAGTCCCTGCAGGAAATCCCGCATAAGGTCGTGGGTCAAAGGTCGGGGTGGCTTGATACCTTCAAGTTCCATTGCAATTGCACTGGCCTCAGCCGGGCCGATCATGATCGGAAGAAAACTCTTCTCTTCCATATCGGTAACGACAACAACTGGGCACATAGCAACCTGATCGATTCCCACTAACTTCACCTTAACCCGAACCATCTTTTCCACCTCTCCCATCTTCCAAGGTGACGAAGTAATATATTGTGCATGTTGTTGACTCTATTATATCAAAAGACTAATATCTCTGCCACCGGGTTGAAGTTTCACCATTACTGTTCATACATCAGTGCTGTGCATGTGCACCAATGCAGCCTTAACAAACTCCCGAAATAGCGGATGGCATCGGTTTGGCCGTGATTTAAACTCAGGGTGAAACTGACTGGCCACAAACCAAGGGTGATCAGGCAGTTCAATTAATTCAACCATGCGTTCATCAGGAGATATACCTGCCAGGAGCATTCCGTGAGTTTTCAAAACAGAGTGATATGTGCTGCTCACTTCGTATCGGTGTCTATGACGCTCGTGTATCTGCAGTTTGCCATAGGCGGCGGCCGCACGGGACTCAGCCTTTAGATCACATGGGTAGCTGCCGAGACGCATGGTACCGCCTAATTCAGAGACATGGCGCTGTTCAGGCAGTAAATCAATTACTGGAAACTCTGTTTCAGGCGCCAACTCCAAACTGTTTGCCCCTTCTAGTCCGCAGACATTGCGGGCAAACTCGATCACCGCGCAGTGCATGCCAAGACAAATACCGAAAAAGGGAATCCGATTTTCTCGCGCGTACTGGATGGCCAAAATCTTGCCTTCCACTCCTCGATGCCCGAAACCACTGGGTACAAGAATTCCGGCAACATCATTAAAAACGCTTTCCAGATCGGCATCTTGTTTTTCCAAATCATCGGAAAGCACCCATTTGATCTCCACTTCACTGTCGGTTTCGATACCCGCATGGCCTAAGGCTTCAGTCACGCTCATGTATGCATCAGGTAAAGAGACATACTTGCCGACTAGGGCAATTCGCACCTTTTGTGAGGGATTTTGGATCTTATATACAATATCTCGCCACTCTTTAAGATCCGGTTTCCCCTCGTCTAAGCCCAAAAACCTGCAAACAATTTTAGCAACATTTTCCTGTTCAAAAATTAAAGGAACTTCATAAATGCTGTTAGCGTCCACATTGGGTATAACTGCTTCTTTTTCAATATCACAAAATAAGGCGATTTTATTTTTTATATCATCGGAAAGAGGCTGTTCGGAGCGGCAAACTATAATATCCGGTTGAATTCCGATCCCCCTCAGTTCCTTAACACTGTGCTGAGTGGGTTTGGTTTTAAGTTCCTGTGATGCTTTAATGTAGGGAACTAAAGTAACATGAATGTATAAACAAGAGTTTCGCCCCACATCATTTTTCAGCTGCCGGATGGCTTCTAAAAACGGCAGACTTTCAATATCCCCCACGGTGCCGCCGATTTCTACAATCACTATATCAGTGTCTTTTTGAACGAGTCTTAAGATACAATCTTTGATCTCGTTCGTAATGTGAGGAATCACCTGCACGGTGCTGCCCCGATAGGCGCCTTGGCGCTCATTGGAAATGACAGACCAATATATTTTACCTGTAGTAACATTGCAGGCCTTAGTCAAGTTTTCATCTATAAAACGCTCGTAATGCCCAAGGTCCAGATCGGTTTCGGCTCCATCATCGGTTACGAATACTTCCCCATGTTGGAATGGGCTCATGGTCCCCGGGTCAACATTGATATACGGGTCCAGTTTAGCTATGGTAACACGAAAACCCCGGCTTTTAAGTAAACGCCCCAACGATGCGGCCGTAATGCCTTTACCAAGACCCGACACAACCCCGCCCGTTACAAAAATAAACTTAGCCATGGGCACACCCCCTTCTTCTAAGATAATGTCACTTCCCTATTGTAAGCCTTATCCTTGCCGGCGTAAAGGTACAGGAATTGTCACAAAAAAGAAGCTTCCCTAGGAAGCTTATGTGATATACACGATCGCCGCTATCCTTCTGGGCTTTGTATCGCCTCTTCTGGTAACGCATCGTATTTTTGCATAAGCTCCCTGTAGGCCATATTTTGGAAAAATGCAATAACCCCCATCATCAATAACAAAACTGCGGCGGCCAAGACTATACTAAGTCCGGCAATAAAAGCGACAGATACGGTCAACACTATGGTGACTAAAACATTGTCTAAGGCCAGCAAAGCACTTCGTTTCATTGCCAAAACTACACCTATATTCTGATTGACGAGGAAGGGAAAAATATAGTTGCTCATCATTGCCCAGAAAAGGAAAGCGTAAACCCATATTCCTGACACTGCCCGTATTATTTTGTTAGAGTGATTGATTGTGAACATGAAATCGGTAACCAAAATCACGACGATCAAACTATTGAGCCACACGAGACCCACACTTCTGCTGAAAAAGTCTATAAAGTATTGGAAATATTCCCGAACCAAAACTTCTTCTTTAGCCAGAATTTTGGA
The DNA here is from genome assembly GCA_012519025.1 of Bacillota bacterium. Classification (GTDB taxonomy): domain Bacteria; phylum Bacillota; class Limnochordia; order DTU087; family DTU087; genus JAAZMF01. The sequence goes on along the minus strand of JAAYQZ010000057.1, from coordinate 16,451 downwards.
TATCATGGCATGCACAGCGGCAGTGGCGGGTCCAAATGTTACTAATGTTAATATGAGGGCAGCTGCAAGGATCACGGGACTTTTAATATAATTGCTAAAGGTCGTAGCCAACAGCAGCGGTAAAAAACCGACAACAAACCATAAAGCGCTGCTCGCCATAACCATTCCCACATAGTCATAAGCACAGCGGACGCTCTTTTTCAATATCTGCCACGACAAACGCAAGGATTTTCCCACGTCCTTCAACCCCTCCTGTTCACATTCTTTCTGGCGCAGCGATACCAAGCAGTCTCAAGGAATTTTGCAGCACCTGAGCCACAGCTTTCAACAAGACCAACCTGGCCCCCTGTAAAGCTTCTTCCTCCCCCAACACTCGGCAATGGGTATAAAAGCTGTGAAAGCTTGAGGCTAGTTCATGAGCATAGCGAGCAATGTGGTGAGGGCCTCGCCTTTCAGCAGCCGACACAATTTCTCCCGGCAGCTCAGATAATTTTTTAATTAAATCTAGCTCCGCCTCTGCTTGCAAAAGGTGAAGTGCAGCGTCTTCAATGGACGGACATTGGACAGAGTCGGAGTCAGCTTGCCGCAAAATGCTGCATATGCGGGCATGGGCGTACTGAATGTAATACACCGGATTTTCTTGGCTTTCTTCAGCTGCAAGCCCTAAGTCAAAATCCAAATGGCTATCAGGAGCACGCATTAGAAAGAAATATCGGGCAGCGTCTTTTCCTACCTCTTCCATGAGCTCTGTCATGCTTACAAACTCCCCGGCCCTTTTGGACATGCGCACCCGTTCACCTCGGCGCAAAAGATTAACCAGCTGCAGAATGATAATCTCAAGACTTCCTGCTTTATATCCCAGAGCTTGTACAGCTGCCTGCATTCTGCCAATATAACCGTGGTGGTCCGGACCCCAAATATTAATTAGATGTTCAAAACCCCGCTGATACTTGTCCAAATGGTAAGCCATATCAGCCGTAATATAAGTTGGAACCCCGTCTGATTTAACTACCACTCGATCTTTATCATCATCGAACTTAGTAGAGACAAACCAAGTGGCTCCATCCTGCTCATACAACAGGCCCTGGTCTTTTAAGTATTCAATCACTTTTTCCAACTTTTGGCCCGCATGCAGGTCTCGCTCTCTAAACCATACATCGAACTCGACGCCAAAAGCAGCTAGATCTGCTTTTTGCTGCTCCACTATTCTATCTGTGCCCCACCTTTTGCAAAAGGCCTCTTGCTCCTGCTGGGGCTTCTCTAAAAGATCCGGGGCTTCCTGCCTCATGATCTGGGCTAACTCCTTTACATAAGGAGCGGGATAGCCGTCTTCGGGAAATTCATACTCTACTTGGGCTAGTTCCTTGTATCTGGCTAAAAGTGAAAGTCCAAACAAGTGGGCCTGCCGACCGGCGTCATTTACATAATACTCGCGGCTTACATCGTAACCAGCCGCGTCCATTATATTACTCAGTGTATCTCCTACAGCAGCTGCTCTGGCATTGACAACATTCATGGGACCAACAGGGTTGGCACTAACAAATTCCAACATCACACGTTTGTTATCACCAAAATTGGATTTCCCATAATCGGGGCCTTGTTGAGCGATATCTTTCACCACATCATGCAGCCAATCATTAGCCAAACGAAGATTGATAAAACCTGGCCCTGCAACTTCCGCATGCTCAATGTGGGTACCTGCAGCATCCAAATGCTGTAAAACCGCCTCCGCTACTGCCCTAGGTGCCATTTTAGCCTGTCCAGCTAACTGCATTGCTAAATTGGTGGCAAAATCCCCATGGGCCTTTTCCCGTGGTACCTCCAATTCCACATTGGGTATTGTGTGAATATCCCAGCCGTGCTTCTCGGCCGCCGCTTCTACGGCTGCGGCCAATGCTATCCGAATTTGAGCCTGCGTTTTCAAGGCTGCACTCATATTTAATCACTTCCTTAATTTGTCCACTTCCTGGATCTTGGTTATCATCCATATATTGACAGGCTTGTCTTGATCATGACAAGCCTGTCTTTATTATCTTATCCCTCTTCAGTTAATCAGATCAAGCTCTTCTTAAAGTCATTTTTCCGTTATCAGGTTTTGCACAAAAACTGGTAAACTGAAAGCCGCCTTGTGTATGTCCGGTGTGTAGTATTTCGTAGGGAATCCTTGATTGTGTTTATTGGCCATCGCCTCGGGTTTTTTACTTTTTGATCCGAGTGTGAAGCTCCACATTCCACTGGGGTAAGTGGGGATGTAAGCAAGGTAAAGCCTAGTGATAGGAAAGCTCTTGCTGACGGCTTGGTAGATGTGTTGAACAGCTTCTGGCTCATAGTATGGTGACTCTGTTTGGGTCACCATGATCCCATCTTTTGTTAAAGCCTCATACACACAGGTGTAAAAGTCGGAGGTGAAAAGGTCGAAGGCCGGCCCACCGGATACAGGGTCAGTAGAGTCTATGATGATTATATCATAGACGTCTTTCGACTTTTGTATATGATCTATGCCATCGGCTATTAGGATTTCAACCCGCTGGTCATCCAATCCACCGGCGATCTCGGGTAGGTATTGCTTGCTGATGTTGATTACGTCTGCATCGATTTCCACTAATACTACTTTTTCGATGGACTTATGCTTGACAATCTCCCTGACGGTACCGCCGTCACCACCGCCAATTACAGCTACCTTGCGGGGGTTTGGATGACTGTTTAAAGGTACATGGCTGATCATTTCATGGTATGCGAATTCATCTTTTGTGGTGGTTTGTAGCACACCGTCCAAAAGAAGGATTTTGCCAAACTGTTTCGTGTCCATTACAGTAATTTCTTGGTAGATGGATTGTTTGCGGGTAAGTATCTCTCTAACTCTGCAGGAGAGACCCACGTAGTCGTTGGCCTTTTCTGTAAACCACAATTCCACAGGCTCGACCTCCTCCCCCTATTTATCAAAACTTTGTCTTTAATACCATAGGGCCACAGCAGCGAAGGCAGATCCGTTTCTAACTACAGTATGTTCCGCTGCCTTCACCATCACATCGATCAGCTCCAGGTCTCTGATTTTAAAGGCATCCTGGACCATCGCCACTACCTTGGCTTCTGCATCTTGTCGACCGCACCTGCCTGAGTACTCCATAATTACACCAAAACTATTAAGGCTGATACCCACGGCTACGGCCGCCGATATTTTTTCTTCCGGCACATCACTGTTGATGGTACCGTATGCAACCGGTGTCAAAGCCCCGGGCGATAACTTTAATTCGGGTACATGAGAAACTCCTGCAGGCAAAATACTGCTGACCCGAACCAAATTGGCATTACCTATACCTGCTTCCAATAAGGCATTATCAAAAGCATTCAACGGCGAAGAACCGTCGGAAGCACCTGCACATAAAGTGAATTTCGTTGGAGTGGGCAGCACATTAATTCCTCCCCAATCTCCTACAAGCAGCCATCGGCTGTGTGTTTAATGATCAGATCAGTGCCAAGCGAAAATATGCAGATCACCATCGGCATTGTGAGCAATTATTTTCCCCTGCGCAGACCAATGAATGGCACCTGCCTGGTGTTTTGAGCTGACCAGCAGCTCTTCATCAAGTGAGGACAAGTCAACGATATACATACCCGATAAGCCACCTTCGGATTGTTGAACATATGCCAAAGATCTCCCGTCGGGGGACCAACAGGGTCCCACACCGGCTAGTTCAGTTATAATACTCCCGGTTTCAATATCTCGTATTTGAATCTGTTCGCCTGCTTCAATTGCTAAGTATCTACCATCAGGAGACCAAAGCAGTGCTTTGATGTCACTTGTATCACAAACCCGCCGGAAAAGGCCTGTGTCTAGTCTATATACCCAAACAGAGCCTTTTTGCCAGAAAGCAATTTGTTTACCGCCGGGTGACGCGTGTGGAGTTTTGGCTTCAGTGAGCACGGGAATACTGAGTCCCCCCAGGCCCCCATAAATCATATTATTTTGACCAAATATTACTAGATCGCCACCGGACAACCAGCTGATGCCGTGAATATCGGGGCCTTGGGCTAACCGCACTTTGGCGACTTCATCATTTTCAAAAGAAATCACCCAAAGTTCTTTACCATGCGTACGGCTTGACACTGCCGCTGCCAAGGCGGAGCCATCATGCTTCCATGCTACTTCTAAGGCCGGCTCATCCGTAAGCCGGGTTTGTTTACCATCGAAAACATTAAAAACCCAAAGACCCCCTCCTTCCCCATCGATGCTGTATGCGATCACATCTCCCCTTGGCGACAGACGAAATACTTTTGTCAAATTTTCCACGCCTTGGTTCGGCCCCAAGATGGTCACCCAAGATTCAGTGAATCCCTTCTGCTCCCAGATATGCTTTAACTCCACCTCTTTATAATATTGCGGGAGCTCAACGATCATGACATCGGTATAGTAGTGGGCAAGTATTTCCTCATAGCCAAAGTTCAGCCGGGACATATGTATGGCTCCTGCCTGTGCAAGCCCCACACCGTGGCCGTTACCCTCGCCCCGCGCCTTGACTTTACCGAGCGATTGATCTAAACGCTCTATCTCTAGGCTGAAGCTCGTGCTGGGTAAAATTAGATGATCGGGTTTCCGCAGCACCCAGCGGATCCTATCTTTACTGACAGCGTATGCTAACTTTTGGCCTTGGTCTTCATCATCTCGATAGACGATATTCAGTTCAGCAACCCTTCCTGAAGGCTGTCTATCAAGTTGGATATCTACTAAAGCAGCTTGTGCAGGTACCTGGACTCCCAGCTCACTTTTGAGATATTTGCGCAGCAAACTGTCAAGCACTTTGCCTTCCCACTCTACTTCCCAGGCCGCGCCCGGTCTTTCGTGGCCCAGCTTCACAATAGTCTCATCAGCCGGGTCTTGAATCTCATCAACAATAGGGCGCAAGTACCCGGTATACCTGCCGGCCCAGGCCTCTTCCGCACCGATTGTTGTACCGCCGCTGTTGGAATGGTACACTGCGCTGATAACTTGGCCCCCGTATACCAGGATCTTGCCTTTGGTCATGTCCACGGCAGCTTTTATGGCATCAGATTCCCTTTCTATACCGCGATAAGCCTGGCAGTGCTCAACTGCACAAAGATCAAATCCTTCTGCAGCATGTTTTCCCAAATTTTTAATTCCATAAGTGCGGGCGGCAATAGCTTGTGCCGCTAACGCTGCTTCATCTTCCAAGGAGTCGCTGTAAAGTTCTGCGCCTACCACACCATAGAGATACTGCTCTATGTCGACAGTGTTGATTACTTGAAACTTACCCTCACCGGCAGCACGGAGCCGCAGATTCCCCCGGTAAGCACGACCGGAGATGCCTTCCATTGTTAAAATCAAAGGTGATTTACCCATGGGCTCTAGGATAAGTTCCTGATTTTCCAAAGTGGCTAAAATATTACCGGTACCGTCTTTGATGACAAAACCCAAAGGCAGTGTGGTATCTTGATGCGCGGAACCGGTCTTAGATGAGTTATCATTTGGGACTGCCTCTTCCCCCCGTACGACCCAGGCTCCTTCATACCCCCATTCAATGAGTTTTTCTCTTAAAACTTCTGCATCTTCTGCGGTAGGCGCGCTCCCTACCTGCACCTTAAACCACGGCTCTGCGTGTACCACATAGGCCGGCAGTTGATGAACTTTCTCGATCTCATCTTTCAACCGCATCGCGGCTTGCCCTTGGCCGGTGGCCAAAATCTGGATTCGCCAAACCGCCGCCCCGTAGGAAACAGGGGGAGGCGTTCCAAAAGTAATTTTCAGCAGCTCCGTTGATTCAATTATGTGATCGTCGTCAGCGGTTTTGATACTGATGCCGTCGGCTGCCAGCACTCCTACACCTGTTTCAGCCAGACCCAAGCCGATGGATAATTTCTCATTGGCGTTCCGAAACTCCAAAATCTTAGAGGGAGGAACACTATGAGCCTGGTGACTAAATCCTAACAGAACAGCAAATACAAGTATCGCTAATACACAGTTTAGTCGAAAGCGCAAATTGTTCCCCACCCTCCCAACTGCGTTGACAAGTTCGTACTTAATCGAAAAATCGCTGGATTTCCACTTGAGCATTTACCGGTGAATCAGCAGCATGTACCATGTTGTAGGGGAGTTTTGTGGCCAGATCTCCTCTAATTGTACCGGGGACTGCTTCAGCGGGATTTGTTGCACCCACAATCTTTCTCACTTCGGCAACGGCATTTTCGCCCTCCAGAATTCCAAAAACCACAGGGCCACATGTCATTGCCTCAAGCAGTTCAGGGAAAAACGGCTTGTCTTGGTGGTGGGCATAATGCTCCTGTGCCACGCTTTCTTCGATTGTATGAACCTTCAACCTTGTAATGCGCAGGCCTTTTTCCTCAAATCTTCCTAGAATCTCACCTATTAAGCACTGTGAAACCGCTTCCGGTTTAATGATGATAAAAGTTTCTTCAATGGCCATACGCCCACTCCTTTGTGCAGAATAGAGATGATTTACACTACATATCTACGATAGCCCGACAATGGTCCCATCAGCCTCAATATCTACCTTGGTGGCGGCCGGCACCTTCGGCAACCCCGGCATAGTCATCATTTCACCGGTCAAGGGTACCAAAAACCCTGCTCCCAATGATGCCCTTACTTCTCTAACTGTCAAAGTCCACCCCGTTGGGGCCCCCTTTAATGCGGGGTTATCAGAAAGAGAGTGCTGAGTTTTGGCCACACATAGAGGTAGGTTGCCATGACCCATCTCCACTAAGGCGGCAATGTCCTGTTCTGCCTTTGTGGTATAAGCAACCCCATCGGCACCGTAAATTTCTTTGGCTAAAATATTCAATTTTTCCTTGAAAGGCAGGTCCCAGTCATACAAAGGACGAAATTCCGAGTCGTCCTCATCCAAGGCCTCCAGGATTGTCTGTGCCAATTTTCGCCCACCTTGTCCACCTTTGGCTACAACCTCCGATACTGCGGACCTTACTCCCAACCGATCGCAGGCCTCTTTGACTAGTTTCAATTCCTCTTCGACATCTGTCGGGAATTGGTTAATGGCCACTACAACTGGTAGACCGAACTTCTGCAGATTAAGAACATGTCTTTCCAAGTTGCTTAAGCCTTTTGCTAGGGCATCAAGGTTGGTTTTTGCAACTTCCTCTCTGGCAGCACCGCCGTGCATGTTAAGGGCACGCACTGAGGCTACTAAGACAGCTACATCAGGTGTGAGTCCACTGTAGCCGTGGACAATATTAAAGAATTTTTCTGCACCTAAGTCGGCGGCAAATCCACCTTCTGTTACAACGTAGTCTGCTAACTTCAATCCCAGACGGGTGGCGATAATACTATTGTTGCCATGGGCGATATTGGCAAAAGGACCACCATGAATAAACACCGGCTGCCCTTCGAGAGTTTGGACTAAATTAGGTTTGAGGGCATCTTTTAAAAGCACTGCCAAAGATCCGATTACACCTAGTTCTTTTGCGTAAACCGGTTCTTTGTCCCGATTGTAACCCACCAACATGCGGCCTAAACGGGCTTTTAGATCATCCATATCCTGAGCCAGGCACAAAATAGCCATTATTTCTGATGCTACAGATATGTCGAAACCGGTTTCTCTCATAACACCATCACCCGGTCCCCCCATGCCCACCACGATGCTTCGCAGCTGGCGGTCATTCATATCCATGACTCTGCGCCAAAGCACTCGTTTGGGGTGGATGTTCAATTCATTACCGTGGTGAATGTGGTTATCTATGACGGCTGCTAATAGGTTGTGGGCGGTCGTAACCGCATGAATATCACCGGTAAAATGCAGGTTGATGTCGTCCATAGGTACCACTTGGGAATAACCGCCGCCAGCTGCGCCGCCTTTGATGCCAAAAGTTGGCCCCAAAGATGGTTCTCTTAAGCATGCAATAGTTTTCTTGCCCAGTGTTCCCAAGGCCTGGGCGAGACCTATAGCTGTGCAGGTTTTACCTTCACCGGCGGCCGTTGCTGTAATGGCTGTGGTATAAATCAGCTTTCCATCGGCATGTTCTTTAACTCGTTCCCATACATCCGGACCGACTTTGGCTTTATACCTGCCGTATAGTTCAAGATCCTCCGGGCCAAGCTCCAGCTCAGCGGCTATCTCCTGGATTGGCTGCAATTTAGCGTTTTGGGCAATTTCTATGTCACTTAACATATTTTAAAGCACCCTTTCTCCGAGTCACACTATCGGACAACCCCGGTCCGCTAAGAACAGCGGACCTGACACTGACATGTTTCTCGACTGGATTATGGTATCAGTATTTCCACAAAGGCCCAAAAGGTTCCTGCCGCTTTAAAGGTGCTTAGACTACTTGCCAAGATACATATAAACGGCAAAGGAGCCCACAGTGATCGCACGCCGAATGATATATCTCCTTGTAGATCCTGCAACCACCTTGCGGTCATTGCAAAACCTTGCAGAAAACATACCACTCTTTGTCGGACCACCTCAGATAGCAGTCAGAACCCGTAGAAACCCTGCGGCCCCCAAAGATCCTTAAGCAACCTGAGGCGATCTTGGCCAGGCTTCGACGGCTCCCTTAGAGACCAATAACAACTGAGTTAAGCTGTTATCAATTTCCTGAAGAACCGGCAAAACCTTAACCTCAGCCACAGCCGATCTTTTGCAAAACCGACAACGACTTTGGTCCGACCTAGATAGATCCCAAATACATGGAACCCATTTAAGTCTTGGCTTAATCACTATAGACCCCTTAGGTAACCCCCATTTGCATTGGGTTACGTCTGTAGCATACCCTTAATCTGGTTAAATATTCACAATCACTTTTCGATATAGTAAGCAAGGCGCTGGAGTTCCAAGGTAACATCAGCGCTGGCAACATGCACGTTTTCCGGCAGCTCCAATGTAGCCGGGGCGAAATTTAAAATAGCCTGTACACCGGCATCATTCAAAGCGCCGGCGGTTTCCTGGGCATTATCCGCCGGCACTGTGAGCATTGCGATCTGGATCTTCATTTCCTCTACCCGTTCCGCCATCTCATCTGTGTGGAATATCGGTAAACCGTCTAGTGTTGTACCGACAAGATTCGGATCAACGTCAAACAGCGCCACCAACTTTATAGTATACAATGAGTCTTCTTGAAATCGTCGATGATGATAGCGAGCTAAGGCCCGCCCCAGGCTGCCAACACCAACCAAAGCCATATGGATGGGTTCGTTGAGGTGCAGGATTTTGCGCAGCTCATTTTGCAAAAAAGCCACATCATAGCCAACACCTTGTTTGCCGAATTCACCAAACCAAGCCAAATCTTTCCGCACCAATGCCGGCCTCACACCGGCCAAATCCCCCAGTTCCTGGGATGATATGGATGTTTGCTTTTCTTTAACATCATCAAGCACCCGCAAATAAAGCGGTAATCGGCGGATTACTGCATCGGAAATTCGTTTCCAAGTCAAATCTATCTACCTCCCCTCAGGAAATTTATCCCCCTCGGCTCAATAGCTGACTTTCCCCCTTAAAAATGCCTCTAATTCGGCAATGGGCAAGCGGATTTGTTCCATGGTATCCCGATCCCTGACAGTTACGGCTTGATCATCGAGCGAGTCGAAATCAAACGTAATGCAAAATGGTGTTCCAACTTCATCTTGCCTGCGATATCGCCTGCCGATACTGCCGGTGTCATCATAGTTTACGGTGAAATGAGGTCTTAATAATTCATAGACCTTTTCTGCTTCCTGCCCGAGCCGCTTGGAAAGCGGTAATACGGCCGCTTTGTAAGGTGCCAAAAATGGGTGTAGCTGCAGCAGATTTCTCGTCTCCCCATTTTCCAGTTTCTCAACTTTGTAAGCATCCGCAAGAAACATAAGGAACAAACGTTCAACACCAACAGAGGGTTCCACCACATAGGGCACATATCTTTCGTTAGTAAAAGGATCCAAATACGTTAAGTCCTCACCCGTTGCATCGCTGTGCTGTCGTAGATCATAATCCTGACGGTTTGCTATTCCCCAAACCTCGCCCCACCCGAATGGATATAGATATTCAATATCGATTGTAGCTTTACTGTAATGGGAGAGTTCGTCTTGACTGTGTTCCCTCATGCGCATGTTTTCCGGATCAATCCCCAGATCGCCGAGCCAAGTCATGCAGAACTCTTTCCAGTACTCATACCATTCCATATCGGTACCCGGTTCGCAAAAAAACTGCAGCTCCATTTGTTCAAACTCCCGAGTGCGGAAAATGAAGTTGCCGGGGGTAATCTCATTGCGAAAAGATTTGCCGATCTGTCCAACTCCGAAGGGTATTTTTTTACGGCTTGTCCGCAACACGTTCTTGAAGTTGACGAAAATTCCTTGTGCAGTTTCTGGTCTTAGATAAACCTCCGAAAGAGCATCTTCTGTTACTCCTTGAAAAGTCTTAAACATTAGGTTAAACTCCCGAATGTCGGTAAAATCCCGATTTCCACAGCGGGGGCAGCTGAGATTCTCTGTTTTGATGTATTTGGCCATCCGTTCCTCATCCCAGCCGTCTGCTACTCCGGCCTTGCCCGTTTTAACCATGTGATCTTCTATAAGCTTATCGGCCCTAAACCTTGCTTGGCACTCTCGACAGTCAATGAGAGGATCACTAAACCCGCCCACATGCCCAGAGACTTCCCAGGCTTTGGGGTTCATTAAAATCGCCGCATCCAGGCCGACATTGTAGCGTGATTCGTGGATAAACTTTTTCCACCAAGCCTGCTTGATATTATTCTTTAGCTCTACACCAAGGGGGCCAAAATCCCACGTGTTCGCTAAGCCTCCGTATATTTCCGATCCAGGGTAGACAAATCCCCTTGATTTGGACAATGATACAATTTGCTCCATCGTTTTTTCAGCCATCTTTGGGCTCCTTCCCGTCGCACATGAAAGATTTTGGTTCTTGCCATATTATACCCGCACCCGACCGTTTCCTGCAAATGGCCGGGATTACATTTTGGGTAATGCCCTAGAAACCCATGGTAATGGTGATAAAAAGGACTAGTTCCGTATACAACGAATTAGAATTGTAATGGAAAAACGATTTTTATTAGGAGGAGAGCGCAGTGTCCCAAATAACATTGGGTCTAATCGTGGGCAACCGGGATTTTTTCCCCGACAGTCTGTGTGAAGACGGCCGAGCGACAATGATGGATTTACTCCACAGGCAGGGCTTTAAAGTCATAGCTCTTTCACCCGAGGATACTAAATTAGGCACAGCAGAGACGTGGGAGGATGCCCAAAAGTGTGCCGCTTTATTCAAGGAACACAAAGATGAAATTGATGGCATTTTGGTGACTCTGCCGAATTTCGGCGATGAGCGAGGTGTTGCCAATTCTATTCGTCTGTCTGGGTTGGACGTGCCGGTGCTGGTACATGCTTTTGCCGATGATCTGAAAAACATGACCATCACCCACCGCAGAGACAGCTTTTGCGGGAAACTGTCAGTCTGCAACAACCTCAACCAATATGGTATACCGTTTTCCTTGACTAGTAAACATACAATGGCACCGGAAGATCCCGAGTTTGCCGAGGATCTGCAGTGGTTTGCCGGTGTCTGCCGGATTATCAAGACATTAAAGAATGCCAGGGTGGGCGCTGTTGGTACACGACCGCCAAATTTCACTACCATGCGCTATAGTGAAAAACTCCTGGAAGCAGCCGGTATATCGGTGGAACCCTTGGATCTGTCAGAAGTCTACGGACGCATCCAGCGCCTAGAAGATGATGATCGCAGAGTTAGGGAACGGCTTCAGGCCACAAAGGATTACATTGCCACTGGAGGTGTTCCTGCAACAGCGCTGCTTAAAATGGCAAAGCTCGGCATCGTTATAGACGAATGGGTCGAAGCCCATGACTTGATCGGTACTGCCATCCAATGCTGGACATCGCTGGAGGAATTCTACGGTATTGTTCCCTGTACAGTGATGAGTATGATGGGCAATCGCTTACTCCCCAGTGCTTGTGAAGTCGATATTCCGGGGTTAATTGGCATGATTGCTCTGCAAGCAGCTTCCCTTAAGCCCAGTGCCTTGATAGACTGGAATAACAACTATGGTGATGATCCCAACAAAGCCGTTGCCTTCCACTGCAGCAATTTCCCCAAGACCTTTTTAGAAGAACCAAAAATGGCCTACCAAGACATTATTGCAGGGACAGTAGGTAAAGAAAACACTTACGGAACAGTAACAGGTAAAATCAAAGCCGGGCCTTTCAGCTTCGCGCGGGTAAGCACAGATGATCGCAAAGGAACGATCCAAGCCTATGTTGGGGAAGGACGGTTTACCGACGACACCATCAATACTTTCGGGGGCTATGGTGTTATGGAAATTCCCAACCTGCAAGTCCTAATGCGATACATTTGCAGCAATGGTTTTGAACACCATGCCGCCATAAATCCCGGCCAGGTCAGTTACGCTGTTTATGAAGCTTTTACTACTTACTTCGGCTGGGATGTATACTACCATCGGGATTAGCAAAACAAGAACGGCTCACAGACGCTGCTTGACAAAAAAGCCAAGGCAACCTGCGCTTGGCTTTTTCTTTTCCGGCAACTCTACAAAGTTACAGTAACTGCCAAGCCTCTATCACCGCGGAAAAATGTGATACCGATGGTTCCACCGTGACCGGCTTTTTTAACCTCGTCCGTAAGTTCATCCATGGTGCGAATATCCTTACCTCCGATGCCGGAAATAATATCTCCCGGCTGGATGCCGGCTTCGTCTGCGGGGCTACCCTTGACTACCTCCACAATATAAATCCCGGTTTCCGTCGGTAAATCCATTCCGGTTTCCCGCTTGTATCGAGAGGTGAACACCTCGTCTATCGCCCCTCCCAATATCCCCAACCGTAAAATTTTCCCGTGGGCTATCAACTCAGCCATTGTCTCTCGGGCCGTATTGATGGGTATCGCGAAACCAATCCCTTGGGCCCTTTCTATAATAGCTGTGTTGATACCTATTACCTTTCCTTCAAGGTCTAGAAGCGGACCACCGCTGTTGCCCGGATTGATGGAAGCGTCGGTCTGAATCACACCATTGACCTGCAAATTGAATTCCGGATCGATCAACAACCCTCTGCCCAAGGCGCTGACCAAACCCAGTGTAACTGAATTTTCAAAGCCATAGGGGTTGCCGATAGCTATAACAAACTGCCCCACTTTCAGTTTGCTGGAGTCTCCCATATTTGCTACTGGCAGATCCTTACCATCAATTTTTAAGACTGCCAAATCTGTGAAAGGATCGGCGCCGATCAGTCTGCCCCGATATGGATCCTGCCGATCCGGAAGCAGGACTTTAATCTCTGAAGCACCGGCCACCACATGATTGTTAGTAATAATATGTCCTTTGTCATCAACGATAACACCGGACCCAATACCTTCACGTTCCTGCACAATTTGTCCCACAAAGAAATGATCTATTACAGCTTTTTCCTTAGTAACAATCTTAACAACCGCGGGACCCACTTGTTTTACCACGCCGGTGGTTGCACCTTCGAGATCCGTCAGTACTGCGAATCTATTGCGCTCACTGTCTCGCGGCTGGCTTTCCGCCTTGATTTTAGTAGGATCCGGCGGGTTGGTATCCACACCTCTTTGAACAAGCCATCCGCCCAATAAACCAACAGCACCACAGATTACCAACACGATCAGCAGTTCTTTGCGGCTAAATAAACGCTTCCCGGACATAGGATTTCTCCTCCTTGGGGGTTTTCTATCAGTATGCCCTGTGGAGGAGTTAACTATCTTTAGTTATCACCATATTTATGGAATTTTCATCCCTGAGAGCGCCGTTGTGTTTACCGGAGCTCAATTAGTATCAATGCTCCTGTACAAACCTAGATACCGCATCCGCAAGCTCATCGACTGCAGCTTTGGAACTACCTTCCAAATACACTCTGAGCAAAGGTTCAGTGCCGGATGGCCGCACCAAAAACCAGCTTCCGTCATCTAGTACAAGTTTGGCACCATCTATATCAATTATTTCGGCGACCTGCTTACCTGCTACTTCAAAAGGAGGGGCACTGACTAATTCTTCAATCAAAGAAGCCTTTTTCTCTTCAGGGTAACTTAGATCTATGCGTTGGCTGTAAAAAGAACCGACTTCCTGCAGCAAATCTGCAAAAAGCTCGCTGAGATGCTTGCCTGCAACCGCCTGCAGTTCAGCCACCAAAAGGTTGGCCAATATACCATCTTTTTCAGGTATGTGGGTGCCGATACTCAGGCCTCCACTCTCCTCGCCGCCGATAATCACCGGCTGATTCAACATATATTCACATATGTATTTGAATCCTACCGGAGTTTCGTACAACTTTAATCCATATTTTTCGGCCAGGCGATCTAGTAAATGTGTGGTGGCCACTGTGCGGATAACTGCGCCGGAATATCCTTTGTGCTCCACGAGGTGGACAAGTAAGAGTGCTATTATTTGATTGGGTGTAATGAAGACACCGGTACCGTCCACGACTCCGAACCGATCAGCGTCACCGTCTGTCGCCAATCCCAAGTGGCTGTTTGTACTGGCGATCTTTTCAACTAAAGGTGCTAATTCTACTGCTGTAGGCTCCGGCATCCTGCCCCCAAACAAAGGATCGCGATGCCCCCGAATGGTTTCCACCTGACAGCCGTTGGCAAGCAAAATATCAGGTAAATAATGCCGACCCGAGGAATACATGGGGTCGCAAACAATTCTAAGACCGGCTGCCTGAATCGCGTGGAAATCCACCAGCTCATTTATATGATTGAAATAGGCATCCTTAGGGTCAATTTCCCGAAGCTCCCCCCGCTGCCTTGCAAGGTCTAGATCAAGTTCTAAGGCTTCGCCTTTTACGTTTTTGCCCAGGTTGGCTTCAATTGCTTCAGTAATATCTTCTGAAGCCGGACCAGCATATTCCGGAATGTATTTGATCCCATTATATTCCGGTGGGTTGTGACTTGCAGTAAACATAACTGCTCCAGCCGATTTATAGAGTGTAACACTGTAGGCAACAACGGGAGTGGGGGCGTCCTCGGGCATCATATATACTTTGATGCCGTTGGCAATCATCACTTTCGCTGCTTCCTCTGCGAAGCGTTCTGCCAAAAATCTGGCATCATAACCGATGACAACACCTTTATGCCCTTGCCCGCTGTCCAACAGATAGTCGGCTATCGCCTGCACCACTACACGCACATTGGCAAAAGTAAAGGCATCACACATGATGGCCCTCCAGCCATCGGTCCCAAATTTTATGTTCTGCTTTTCTGTCATAGCAGTTTGTGCACTCTCCTGCAATTCACTTCACAAGAAAGTACCCTGCCTCCTTTCGAAGATATTAAAAAGCCGGTTGTCTCCCTTTACTATTGTCTGCGCAAAAGGTAAAGAAAAAACGGTGCCCCGGCCAGTGCAGTGATAATACCCACAGGCAGTTCGCCGGGGGCTAAGATCGTGCGGGCCAAAGTGTCGGCCAACACTAAAAACACTGCCCCCGTCAAGGCTGACGTTGGCAATAAAATCCCATGATCAGGCCCAGTAAACAATCGAACCATGTGGGGTATGATCAGCCCCACAAAACCTATGACTCCGCTGACGGAAACAGCTGCCGCCGCAATCAACGAGCCTGCAGCTAAAAGCACAGCTTTAATCGTCTCTACATTTACACCAAGCTGGCGGGCAGCTTCGTCTCCCAATAGCATCAAATTCAACTCCCGGGAGTAAAGCAGTATCACTAATCCTCCAATCGCCATATACGGCAAACTGGCTGTAACATGGGACCAGCTGCGTCCAGAGAGACTGCCCATCATCCAATACATTATTTCCTGCATAGATTGATTGGACAGCACCATCAGAAAAGACACCATCGCCGTAAGCAAAGAACTGGCGGCAATTCCCGCCAGGAGCAGGGTAGCAACGGGAACCCGACCACCTGTCCTTGCAATGTTATAAACAACAAAAGTTGTCACCACTGCACCCAAGAAAGCAAGAACGGTAATCGCGGATAAATTAAAAGTTTTTAATTTGCCCCGCAAAATTATTCCCAAGGTAGCGCCTAAAGAAGCCCCTGCCGAAACACCGATGATATAAGGATCTGCCATGGAATTTTGCAAAAGACCCTGATATGTAGCGCCTGCGGTGGCAAGGCCTCCACCCACTAGGGCGGCCAATGTAATTCGAGGCAACCGCACCTGGAATACGATAGTTTGGTGGGCAGTGGGCCACTTATGCTGTATTAAACCTGTTGGGCACATCTTGGCTGCGATCATGCCGGCCACATCCCACGGCTTGATTGGTGCGGTGCCTACAGCAGTAGACATAAGCATTACTCCAACTAATATAACAACTAAAGCGACTAGTATAACCGAACGGCGCGCTTGAAGGCGTGTTGCTGACATAATTTCCCCCCTGCCGCACTGGCCTCAAATTGAGGATCATTTCCCGTTAGAAAGCAGCGGCTGGACATGGGGGCGCCCGGTAATCTGATTGGTATAAACGGT
>JAAYQZ010000056.1 GCA_012519025.1 Bacillota bacterium | reverse complement strand
GAAACGCCGATATGTTCTCGAAGTGTATTCATGCGAGAGGCTCTCCTTTCTTTTGGTCTAACAACTCCTATTTGGAGATTGAGCCTCTCGTTTCCTCTTTTTACCCTTTCTTTTCTTATTTTCCCACTCTGCAGAAAATTATTGGAAATTAACCATTTCGGGTTTTGTGGATCTCCCCCCCTTAAGGGGGGGAGGGGGGGATACTATCCCCCTTTATTTACTTCTATACCCGAGAAGTTCTTACTCATACCAAGGCGGGCCATTAGTGTAAAGTTACAGTAGTATAGGAATATGCCCCCTAGAAGTAGAAGAAGATCTCACCGCTCTGCCAGAACTACTCAAGGGGTGTAATCTTTCATGACACAAACATTCGACAAAAGCTTACTAGATACCTTCCAGAAAGTAATAGAAGAATCCTTACTGGGCTTTATAAAAAAGAACAATATAACAACATTTCAGGAACTGGTCAAAGATGGGATGAATGCAATTTGCATCACCCTCCAACAACGTCTTCTTGAACACATTGACAAGGGATTAGTATCTGATCCTACTAGAAGAAAGGATTGGGTTATCGTAAGACGAAACGACGTTAAAACAATCTTATCCTTCGTGTAGTTACCTATCAGAGAACTTATTTTAGAAACAAAAAGACAGGTAAACACACCCACCCAGTAGACCAAGCCGTGGGCTATACACCCCACCAACGCCCCGACACCCTACTAGAAGAGATGTACAGGAATCCTTTGATTCTCCCTCTGCAAGGCCGGAAAAAGCCAAAAAAGATGCGCCAAAGGTGCAAAGATATCCGGTCATACTGTACTTAACATCATAAGAAAGATCCAACCAGAAAAAATAGACCCCAAAGAAACAACTCGTGGGTTAGGGGCATGCCCCTCATCTATATTGAAGCAGACTAAGACCATGTACTCCACCAAAAAAACATTCGAGTCTCTGAGCAAAAACTGGTCTACATTCATGGAGGAAGTATCCCTGTTTCCAAGAGGATGTCCCGTTAGCCATGGAAGGAAGTGTAATATTTAAGTAGGCAAAGTAACACTGCCAAGAGACCGGCGAAACAGCAGCCAGACGGGCAGCAAATGCACGGAAAGAAGTATTCGAAGACGGAGTAGCTTTAGCCGTGCTACCCTCCAGCTAGATCCATTTCATCTCCGACGAAACATCACCAGAGTCCTAGGTTCCGACCTAAATGTAAGCGTATCCATGACCTTGACAGATACATCTTAAATAACTGGACAAAAATCCAAGCGGCCAATAACGGTGTCAGCCTCGGTGCCATTGAAGGCCGGAAATATTTGTATGGGTTTTGCCTACTGATGTTGGCACCATCCCAAAGGCGGGGATAAATTGTCTCTTGCATTTGTTTATAATATAATGGACGTAACAATATCAATCATGTAAGACCTTAGCTATAAAAAATACACGCCAATGGTATATCACCGTACTTGTTTCCAAAGCAGACAGAGCGTAGATGGTGCACCAGGAACGGGTCCAATAAGGGCAAAGGGTTGAAGACTGGGCATGACTAAAAACTGGCAGGTTACATCGAACGGAAAATCGAACCTGATAAATGGTCACCTTATGCAATCAGCTAAAAGAAAAGCTGGAGATTGGGGACTATAATTTGAAAGGTATCTCCCGCGAAATTAAGGATACTTACAGTGGCCCTTAACAATAAAACCAGCAAAAGCATCCCAAAACGTCCCCAAAAGGCCCATCGGCGCAGTGAAAATATGCCATTGGGATTAAATCAGATGGCACCAGGACTATTCTTTATCTGGTGTTAAGATTGCTTGCAGCACCATTGATAGCCAAGAATTCGGTTAGGTTTCTTATGCCCTGCTCATAGGAAGTAAGATCGCCTAATTCAAATTCATCCCAGCGTTTTTCAATATGGTGGAGGCGTAGACCTTCTTGACCAATTCATCAGGGCTCTTTAATGGTAGTAGTCGTTTGGGCAATGCAGAAGCACTTGACCCAAGACCTGGTCATGAAGGCATTGCAGATGGCGCTTAAATCACGCAAACCTTGTCTAGGGTTGCTTTTTCATTTTGATCGCGGTAGTGCTAGTCATAACTACCAGTGCTTGCCAGGGAAGCCTAAAATCACCTTCTGTGAGCCAAAAGGGGTATTTCTGGGACAACGTAGTGATGCCAAAGCTTCTTTCACACTGAAGGTGGAATTGGTTTACAATTTGGGATGAAACCTGTTCTCAAGCGCGCAGGACCGTTTTCAAGTATACCGAGGTCTTTTATAATCGAATTCGGACACATCCAGCAAATGGCTATAATGGTCCGGAGGGATATGACGGGCGGAGTAAAACAACTTAACCTAGTGTCCATTTACTTGGTGAAGTCAGTTCCAGTTATGTTGTTTCTAAAGAAAGATTCTATCACAATATACGGCATTGATAAGTTCTCAAGGCTAAGGTTCTTAATGGGTTTTGGCGAACCTGGCACCTATTCATCCTCCATTTTTTGGAGTCAGCTGCTAGATTCTATGCCCGCAACGTGATAACCATTGAGGCTGTAAAAACCGGACCGGGACCCCTTTTTGTTGGGACAGCCATGATCTTTTTATTGTATGGCTAAAGCCAGCCGTTTTTCTTCCCTTCCTAAGAACAAGTTGCTCCGCCCACAATGACCCTAGCGTAAAAGGGCTTAACACTAGACGAACAATATTAAAGCTAAAATCTCAAGGTTAGTACTGTTCGATGTGTTTCTCACACTGTGAGACTCCCCATTCCCCGTATGAACCATATCTCCAGGTTTTACAACCACTTCTCTTCCGTTATCATTCACCACACCTTGTCCGGAAAGCACATAGTAGGTTTCAGTTTCCCCTACATGTTTGTGGTGGCCTATAGAACTACCTGGCGGCAGAGTCATTATGGCCAACATCCTGCCCTTATTGTTTAGATCGTTCTCATCATCGGTAATATGCGTTATTTTTACACATCCCTGTCCACCCCTCATATTGTCTATACTCTCGCGTCTCATTTCACAATTCCGTTTGAACATTAAGTGATGGCACCTCCCGTTTCTACCAATCTAAGCAACAATGGGACCTGAAAATGGGAATCCCCCATACGGCCAGGAGCAAACACTCGTCTCATTGTATTTGCCAAAAGCCTTATGGTACAATAATAAAGACTGCTGAAAGATCTTTGATCCGATCCAGGGTGGCAGTGATCACTCATACCCTACCACCGGGGAAAATATCATCCTATGATAAGGTTGAAATATTGTAGTTTGGACAACATCAAAGACGTGGCATAAAATCTTGAATGAACGCGCACACTGGGGGTAACACGCATATGAACAGCCAGGATTGGCTTATCATTAGCACGTTATTTAAGAATAAAAACGTTACAAAAACGGCCAACGCTTTGTTCATGACACAACCAGCTTTATCATACAGGTTAAGGAAAATTGAACAGGAATTTGGTTTTACTATCTTTACTCGAAGCCATCGGGGTATCGCCTTTACCGAAGAGGGTGAAAAGATAGCTGCTTATGCTGATGAAATGTTGATAAGGTTACAAGCCTTGAAGGCTTCTCTGATAGAGTCCGGCACTAATGCGCGGGGTAAAATCCGCGTAGGCGTTGCAAGAGCCTTCAGAAGCCAAGTCTTGACAGCAATCATCCTAGAATACAACCACATGTACCCGAAAGTTGTACTTACTATGCAAGCAGGCCATAGCAAAGACTTGCTTGCATCCCTAGAGCTGGGAGACCTGGACGTCTGTATAGCCTGTGGAGTCCCATGTAGAACAATGGAAAAGCACGCCCTTTTAAGAGACCCGCTTTATATTTACCAAAACAGCGCAATTGATTTAGAGACGCTACCCCAAACCCCCTATATTTCGATGGTCAATGACCCACAATTTGACCGGCAGATAGACCTTTGGTGGAAAAAACGATATGGAAAGCCCCAGTTAAAATTAATGAAGGTCAATAACCTCGATATCACCATCAATATGGTTAGAGAAAATATTGGATACACAATTTGGCCAACTCTAAACCATCACATAATCCGGGGCCTTTCGAGGCTTGCAGTCACGAACGCAGATGGGACCCCAGTCACTTGGGATGCATCCCTCTTCTATTACAAGAAGGCGCTACAAAACCATGCGCTAAACGCGTTTGTCAATTTAGTTAGAGGCAGTTTTGACCTTAGCCAGCTTGGCTAGGGGGCGTACGTCATTTGTGCATCTTTTTTGTTACGCTTTTTGGTAAGCATCTGCATAAGCGGAAGGGCGCTGAACAACAACAAGGTCACCAACATAAGAAAGACTGAGGACGGTCTTGTAACAAACGACACAAGGCTTCCGCCGCTAACAAGCATAGCTCGCCGGAAATTGATTTCCATCATCCGACCGAGTACCAATGCTAGGACCATTGATGAAATTGAGTATTCAAAACGCCGCAAAATATAACCTACTATCCCGAAAAAGAAGGCTGCCCACACACCAAACATGGTTCCCGCAACCGCATAGGCTCCCAACGTGCTTACGGCAATGATAACAGGGGCGAGGATATCCTTCGGAACCAAGGAAACCAGTGCGAAAAACTTCGAGCCCTTTAAACCAATCAATACGAGAATCGGGATTATAATAAGGGATATTGCGAAAATGGTGCCGGGTATTTCCGGGTTCTTTTGGAAGAGCATTGGTCCGACAGAAATGCCGTGTAGAGTGAGCGTCCCTAAAAATATTGCGGCACCAGATGAGCCCGGGATTCCTAAAGCTAACGCGGGCACAAGGGCAGCAGTAGCTGCAGCGTTGTTCGCAGATTCAGGGGCAGCCACTCCTGATAACTCCCCTTTACCGAAATTGCCAGGTTTTTTTGAAAACCGCTTGGCCTGGCCATACGCGATAAAGCTAGCAATATTGGGTCCTGCTGCCGGGATCATGCCGACAATGAACCCGATGATAGATCCTATGGTGACAGGAACAGCAACTTCTTTCATGTCGTCGCGGGTTACCCCTTCCCCGCTCATCTTCTCTAGTCGCATGCCAGCACTTTTGTCGGTCATCATGACGAACACTTCGGAGATGGCAAACAACCCAATTAGGGCAGGAATAAACGGGACACCCTCTAATAGATGGAAGCTAGCCACATACCGGTAACTACCGGAAATGGGATCCATACCTATACTAGTCATAAAAAGGCCGACAGCAGCCATTACCAAGCCCTTGAACAGATTATCGGCTGAAAGTCCCGCGACCACGCTGAGTCCCATCAGGGACAGAATAAAGAATTCGTGGGAAGAAAACCGTAGCGCGAAAGCCGCCATGGGTACGGTGAAAGAGATCATTAAAAGTGCGCTGAATAGCGCCCCCACGCCAGAAGCAATGATCGACATGCTTACCGCCTTTCGAGCCTTGCCCTGTTTGGCAAGGGGGTAGCCGTCCAGCACAGTAGGTGCTGCGGACGGGGTGCCGGGAATGCCAAGTAGTATCGCCGTTACACCGCCCCCATAATTGGTGGCAAAATAGGCCCCAAGCACTATACATAGAGCGGGGACTGTGTCCATACTAAAAGTGAAGGGGATTAACAGGCTCATGGCGATGGTCTGGTTGAGCCCTGGCATGACCCCAAACAAAAAACCCACCAGGCCGAAAACTGTCAACAGTGCAATATTCTTAATGCTGATTACCCCAGAAAACCCCGTCATCAAACTCATCAGGAGCTCCACTGCAGTTCCCCCTCATGGTAATTGTATCTTCATGAAAACTACAAAAACTACATGTATAAACAAAATAACCCCCAACGGGACCCCGACCAGTTGTTGCCATTTTCGATTACCCATTACAAGCATACCTAGGAAAATCATTGTAGACGACGAAACGTAGAAACCAGCAACAGGAAGTATCAAGCCATAGGTCAACAACAGGATAACGGCAAGGAACAGCGTACGTTTGTTTTCCAAAAAAACCACGTCATTTTCTTTCTTTCCTGCCATAATTTGCGCGCGATTTTTGATGGAAAGGACAATCTGGATGGCGCTGAACACGACAACCAAAAACAGCGCAAAACGCGGAAATGCTGCGGGTCCAACATCCACCTTATTAAGGGTCCCGCCCATCCCTGACGATCCAACATATACCACAACCGAAAGAACTATCAATACCACCGAGATAATAATCTCCGCCAACCACATCGCCACGCTTATCAACTTCCTTTTAGAAGTATAGTTTTTTCGCTACGCCGTTGTCGGGCACCCTCTTGGCTGACATTCCAATAGGGGGGCACGGCTTGAGCCCAAGTTGCTTAACTGCGCCCACTGCCGTGCCTTCCCGTAGGACGTGCTTCGGGGTGCCAAGCCTTGGGTGCCCTTGCAGTACAACAGTAGTCAGATTAATAGGGAGACCAAAAACAGGAACTTGGGACCCACACTGCTGAGAAGAAGTGTAATTTGTCTTTTAGGCATCACCAACATACCACCCCTAAACTTTAGGGGGGTGGGTCTTTTAGGGTTGCGGTTTTGCCGGGGGAGCTAGAAACGGCATTGCCCCATTCCCACATCCTTGGACCAAAGGGCATGCTGACTAATTACACCTTTATTGGTACCTAGATCTATTTCGGCATAGCAAGCAGAGCCTCTGCGCTCTCCTTCGAGGTGGTGAAAAAGTCACGTACATAAGCGTCAAATTCCGGATAAGGCATATAACGATCAGCAAAACGAGTGTTGTTCATGTACGTAACAAAACTCTCAGATTGGGTGACCTTGCGAATAAGGTCGCTAACTGCCTTAGTTGTGGCCTCATCGGTGCCCGCCTTAAGATAGATTCCGCGCCACTGTTCAAAGGGAATGGTAATCCCTAGCTCCGCAAAGGTGGGGGTATCATCGTAGAACCTCTCCTCGCTAATGGTGGCTAGTGGCTTCATATCCCCAGACCCTTCAAACTGGACCACGGTTTGGATGGAGGTCCAAGTTGCGTCTATATGGCCACCCAATAGGGCTGGCATATTCTCTCCGCTACCATCGAACGGTACATACACCACGTCAATCCCCAAGTCGCGCTCAAGCTGCAACGTAGCCAAATGCTGCCCAGTACCGTTTGCCCCACCACCTATAGTAACCTTGCCTGGGTTTTCTTTGCAGTGAGCCACAAATTCCTCAAAGGTGTTGAACGGCGAATCCCCTCTAACAGCGAAGAACCATGTATCATCTTGAATTTTGGAGACGAACAGGAACTTTTCCATTGGGAACTCCTTACCCAGCTCCCCTTGTAACGACATAATATGACCAGCAGTAAAAACCCCCCAGGTATAGCCGTCGGCTGGCTTTGCGAAGATGGTGCTGTGCTGCACCCCACCAGATCCACCAGTGGCGTTCTCTACAGTTACCGACACGTCAGTCAGCTCTTCAATCGCTTTACCCATCTCCCTAGCCAGAACATCAGTGGGGGCTCCGGCCCCCGAGGGTACCAGGATGGTAATGTCCTTGGCGGGGAATTCTACCTGCGGACCAGGTGCATCGGAGGATGCGGTAGGAGTTTGTGAGCTACAGGCGGATAGCGTCAGCAATGCAAGCAGGACCACGATTTTGTAGGCTATGGTTTTGTTTTTCACTGTTTTTCCCTCCATTACTTACAGGATGTTTTTAACCCCATCTCTGCTATAAACGACAACGGTAAACGGCGTTAAATAAGCACCAGCTGCTGAGAAAACGTGTTGACGCGCACCGCCCCCTCCTTGGTGACAATATAATTGCTTGACGGGGCGACGCTAGCCTCCCCGACCTGGACTGTGGGGTGTAATGCCAGGAACATGTTTTCCTTGAGTACCATGGGATCGTACGCATCGAAATAAGGCCGCTCTACTAAGCCGTAGCCCTGCCCGTGGCCATGCATTCTGCGCTCTGGTTTCATGCCGCGGCTCTTCTTCCATTCGTTCATCTTATTAAAGATGTCGCTAGCCCTAGCACCAGGCTTGCACAGGGTAGCCATATATTCCTGCGCTTCCCGGGCGATATCCATCGCCTTGACCGCTTCTGGCAAAGGATCACCAATAGCCCAATAATGGTGAAAATCAGCGTAGTAGCCTGTCAGAGTGGGCACTTCAAACAGGATGTTTAACGTGTCACCTGACTCGATAATTTTATTTTGGAGGTGAAAGCGGTACATTGCCCCTGGCACTCTTTGGGTTCCGATACAAATATTCCCAAGAAATTCATCTGCGCCCATAAGGATGGATAACCGACATAGGTCGGCGCCTAATTCCCGCTCGTTGCGCCCAGCATAGACAAGGGAAGGAACTGCCTTGCCTACCGCCTCGTGCATCTGGACCGCATCCTTTAACATCGACAGTTCTTCCTGGGATTTGACGGAAATCACCTGGTCAATCGCGTCACTGGCATCCACGAACTCAACCCCGGGAAGTCCCTGTGTTACGCCCAGATAGAAGGCCGCAAAAATTAGGTTCAGACCAAGGAAACCTATTTTTTTGTACCCTTCCTTTTCAATGATGCGGATGGCCTGGTCACTTGCAGCATTGTTACCATACCACGCGTTGTTTGATTGCGGTACACCAATATTGTACTCGTATTCAACACCGAAGGTAGGTAGCTTGTTACCAAGGCCTGAATGGCCGATGACAGAAAGTTTTTGGTCACGGTCAAACATCACTGTACATGGGTAGGGCGCAAAGCGCCGTTCAGCAAACCACCGCACATATTGGCCAAAGAGGTCATCATGCGCTTGCATAATCAAACAGTCAATATTTTGTTTCTTCATTACCTGCGTGGCCAGGTCCCACCGCCGTTTCATTTCGGTTTGCGAGGGCCGCCCTTGATAACGTACATTCAAATCGAATTCTACCATGGTTATTACCTCCTGTAAGACTATACTCTTATATTACCTAGTGCATCCATAATCGCTGTTGCCGCCTGTTCGGTAGATGCTTTGCCACCCATATCCCTTGTGCGTGGTCCACCGCCGGTCAAGTAATCTGCCACCGCTTGTTTGATTAATCGCGAGGCACATCGCAGGGCATCGTCGTCATGGTCGTTACCCAACACCTCTAGCATTAAGGCACCGGTTAAAAAGGCAGCTATTGGATTAGCAATATTCTTGCCAACTGCCCTAGGAAAAGTCCCATGGTTGGGCCGAAAGTGTGGGGTAATCCCACCAATATCAGCAGTCGGTGTAATGCCCATCCCCCCCGTCAAAAAAGAACCAATATCGCTGATAATATCACCATGGGCATTTTCACAAACCACTACATCAAACCGGTCGGGGTCTTTGATGATATGTTCAGCAAGGGCGTCAATCTGGGTGTAGGACAGCTCGATATCTTGGTACTGTTCATGTACTTCGTTGAAGATGTCCCAGTAAAAGTCCTGGCAGGCAAGCCCGCCCCGCTTCACACCCAATGTGACCATCTTCCTACCGTCCCGCAGGCGCCCGTTCCTGTTTTTCGCCAACCTGAACGCGTGGTGGGCAAGAGCTTCGGTGGGTTTTCGGGTCACGATGGTAATATCGTACGCGGCATCGTTACTGATAGTCTTACCCGGTGTGTGATAACCTCCCTCAGAAATCTGGCGAAGCAACATCACGTCGACCTTTTCCTTCCCTTTAATTGGGCACTCGACGCCAGGTAATAGCACCAAAGGGCGAAGGCCAATAGTGTTACCCATGCCGCCGCGGAAAAACCCCGAAAACACACCGCCTGCACGGTATTCGGGATAGTTTACCGGATGGTCGTCAAGACTAAACTGGCCGTGGGATCCACAGAACATAGCGTCGGCCGCTTCCATGGCAATTTTGAAGCCATCTGGCGCCCTTTTTCCAGTTTTAAGCCAATACTCGAAGCCCGCGTCATAGAACTGGAATTCGAGGTCTAATCCACCAACCATCATCTGAGCTTTTTTCACTGCGTCAACAGCAAGAGGAATAACATGTTTGTTCACCCCGTCCAGTGGCACAACTGCAATATTGTATTTTTTCAACCCAATCAACCTCCAGTACCTTAATAAGCATCCAACAGCGATATAGCGTCGCGTAAATGCCGCATGACGCGGTTAGTACCGCGGCGCAGTTCTGTAGCCAAAACATGGTAGCGGTAGGACCCTTGCGGGCAACAAGCAAGTGCCTGACCACATTCTAGCGATGGAATTGGATACATGGGGCCTGAAAGGTCGAAATCGAAATGGTTTTCCGCATGGAAGGAAATGCGTACTAGTAGCTGGGACAACCTTAGCATGAGACTTTCTATTTTTTTCGCCTCATCCCCCGGGGCAGTTACATCGCTTACTCTTAAGTAGAACGCGTTAACTTTAGCCTCCAACTGTGCAACACGTTGTACCACAGGTGAAAGGTCAAAGCGACCTTCTAGTTTAGAACACAAGTCAACCACGGTATCTTTGATTTCCGCCACTAGTGCCCTGAAATCGTAAGGTAGCACAGGCTCACATAAAATTCGCCAGATGACGCCAACGTAAACCTTGGTATCACGAACCAGCAGCTTAGGATCAATCTTGTCCAGAGTATCCTCCGAGGTGTGCCACCACCAACCCAGGCCCCCCGCACGTTTTGTGTCCCCCATCTTAAACGAGATAACATCAGTGTCCTTTAGTGCGTCCTGCTCAGAGAAAGTTCCGAAAGTACTAGTTAGGCCTACGCCAAAGAAGCTCTGGTCCGCGTAGTGGCCGATCCGCTTACCAAGAAACTCTTCTCCTGTTTGCCTTTTGATAACATCAGCTGCAAGTTGCTTCGTCTGAGGCATGACCGGAGCTTCAATGATGATATCCGCATTTTTACCGCCGGTGGAGTCGACATACACATGCCCAACACAGTTGTCTTCAAGTTCTTCAAAATGATTATCTGCGTACCAACTCGAACCAAAGAATTTGCCTTGGGAATGGCCAGACCAAAGAGCAAGGCGTAAACCTCGTTGCCATTTGTTTCGTTTCTGTGATAACACCCGAGCGCATTCAAGCAAGGTGGCGTTGGCTGCCCCGTTATCCATAGCACCGTAATCCCAAGAGTCAATGTGGCTGGAGAAGAGCACAAACCGATCGGAATCCTTTGCTTTGATCTCGGCTTCTAGCAGCGGGATTTCCTTCCAACCGGTATCCACTACTGACTCCATGCATACCAATACAGTGCCTTTTGCTATCAAATCTTTCAGCTTCTGACCATCAGACCTAACTATGGACACAACTGGGATATGGATCATCAGGCCCTCTGTCTTTTCGGTGGGGCTGCCCCATAGGGGGGACAGTTGCATATTATGCAAGTGATCATCCTGCACAAACACCACGCCAGCAGCACCCATATCCTCTAGCATCTGCACCTTTTCCGGCTCAGGCAAGCCATCCGCTAACACAATTTTGCCTGCCACTGCTGGGAAGCTTTCAAGTACGATGTCCCGCTTCAATCCGCAAAATGGCGTGGAGGGGACAAAGGGGTGGGTAATGGCGTCAAAACTCATGTGCTCAGGCGAAATCACCTCCAAGCTAGACCGTACCGGGATGCTGATAAAACCAGGATGACGGCTTAGCTTAGTTGTATACCCCATTTGGTCAAGCAATTCCTGACAATAAAGCAGGCTCTCAATTTCCCCTTGTGTTCCCGAAACCCGTATCCATTTGGCGATGTTGCTAGTGTATTCCATCAGTTTCGCTTGGTCCACCTGTGCAACAAGGCTATCTTCTAAACAACGTAAATCTTCCATGTTGATACCCCCGCTACTTATTTTTTTCATTGACCAATCTGGCCAGAAGCTCAGCCATCGTCTGGGCTGAACCTAGTAAAGCTCGTTTGTCGAAGGTCATATCCGCTTGGTGCAGTCCTGGAGTCAGGTCAGCACCAACCCCTAGGATGGTGCTTTTTAAACAAGGGTAAGCCGCAATAAATTCATGCATATCCTCCCCCCCAGAGGTAGCAAGTACCGGACCCAACCCCTGCTGCCCCAACACCTCTACAATTGCCTTTTGCGCCACACCAATCAGCTCCTCACAGGGGATGGCCGCCCTAACACCGCCTTTCCAATAGCAACTAGCTTTGGCAGAATAAGCTGTAGCAACCTGCTCGGCCCGCTGTCGTACCGAATCAATTTGCCTATGTAGCAATTCGTTAGTCTGGGCCCGCATATCAAAAGCGAGTTCCACCTTGTCCGGGATTACATTGTGGGGGTTCGGTCCACTACGAAACTGGGTAACCTTGATGGAGTGCGGTGTCATGGGGTCGAAATGTAAGCTGTACACACCAGTGATTACCGCGATAGCTGCTTCCACTGCATTTACACCTTGTTGCGGCCGGGCACCGTGAGCGTTCTGGCCCTCTACGGTCATTTTAAGTATCCCGGATGCGCCGTGTAACACGGCAGGGCTTATACTGCCCAGGGGCAATTCCTCCGCCGGGCGCAAGTGGGTACCAATCAAGTACTCCACATCTGAAAGAACCCCTTCTTTAATACAGGCTTTGGCACCCTCTAGGGTTTCCTCCGCTGGCTGGAACAAAATCTGCAAGCTTCCTCGCGTTATAGCATCGGTTGCGACTAGGCTTTTCGCAGCCCATAATACCGCTGTGCAGTTAGCGTCATGCCCGCAGGAGTGCACTGCCCGCTCCTGTCCGTCAATCTGATGTAATAGCGCGTCCATATCAGCACGAGCTGCTACACTAGGCCCCGGTTTCCCCGAATCAAATATTCCCAGCACACCGGTTTTGGCTACATGTTTGATGACGAACCCCGTTTTACGCAGTTCCTCGGCCAAATACGCTGAAGTCTTTTTTTCCGAAAAAGCTACTTCTGGCATGTCATGGAGTGTTCGCCACGTCGCAAGGATTTCCTGTGAATGAGCCTTCAGGTATGCTTGGCAATCCATGGTACCCTCGTCCTTTCCGTAATGAATCTCCCATACCCAAATCATTGGACGCTACCCAAAATTGTGTGCGCATGTTACCCAATTTTCGGGTCAACTTCGGGGCCATTATACGGATAAGTTACTTTGTTGTCAATGTTAAAGGTAGCCACCAGGCTGTATATAAAAAATTTCTTTTGACTGGTGGCTTGTCATAAACAATAATGTATAAAACAATATGTCTTGTTTACCAAGTAGCCAGGCAGTATGGGTTATTCGCTGTACCCTGTTTGTTTAAAAGCAGGAACACAAAACAGCCCTAGCTATTGTAGGGGGGTTCGAAGGACACATGTCACTTATGACCGAACATGATAAAGCAAGATTAGAATCCATAAAATAGTGGCGGCCCATAACTTGAACGAAATCCCAAAGAACTCACTCACTGTTCCCCGTCGGAGCGTACACCGCAAATAAAGATATTTTCTCCATCTTCGATCCGGATTTTGGCATGCAAGCCCTCGGGCAAGAGGTATTCCCGCTCTTGGTAATAAAAGCGGCGGGAACTGATCCAGGAGTT